>CAZWQH010000008.1:0-31912 GCA_964635815.1 uncultured Sandaracinaceae bacterium | reverse complement strand
ATCACGCGCTTGACGATGGAAAGCTGGTCGGCCGAGTCCAGGATCTGGAATGCCGCCGGCAGTGCGGCCTCGCGATGGTGCGCACGCAGCAGCCGATTGCACAGCCCGTGGAACGTGCCGACCCACATGCCGCGGGTGTTGATGGGCAGCATGGCCGAGATTCGGGTCAGCATCTCGCGCGCTGCCTTGTTGGTGAACGTCACCGCCAGCAGCGCCATGGGGCTCACCTGACCGGTCTGGATGAGCCACGCGATCCGGGTGGTGAGGACCCGGGTCTTGCCGCTGCCGGCTCCCGCAAACACCACGAGAGGCCCGCCTTCGTGCGTCACCGCAGCCATCTGCGGCTCGTTGAGACTGGGCTGTGACATCGCGGATCGTGGGGATCCCTCAAACCGTGGGCCCGTGCAAGCGGACAGCAAGATGCACTGAGCCGCCGGCACCGCGGTTCGGCCGAGCGCATAGGTACCGCGAGGGTGTTTCGGCCCGAGCGCATAGGCACTTGACGGGGCGCCCTACCCCCCTGAGATTCGCCCTGTGAATCAAAAGACCGCATCGCCGTCCAAGAACAGCGATGACCGCGCAGCTCAACGTGCCCTGGATATGGAGCTCATCGCCCGGTTTCGGTCGGGTGATCGTGCAGCGTTCCGCTCGCTCTACGATCGCTACCATGCACGCGCCTTTGCGATCGCTCTCGGAGTCGTCCGAAATCGTGACGACGCCCTCGACGTGGTCCAAGACGCCTTCGTCCGCGTCCACGAGCACCTCGCTACGTTCCAAGGCGACGCCAGCTTCTACACCTGGCTGTATCGAATCCTCATGAACCTCGCTATCGACCACGTCCGCAGAAAGAATCGTGCTCCCCGCGCGGAGTATGACGACACGCGCGAGCAGGTGGACGCTGGCGAGGGTGTCTACATCTTGCCGCGATTGATCGAGAGCGATCCCGAGCGCGCCGTCAGTCGCCGTGAGCTCGTGGAAGGAATCCAACGTGGGCTCGATGAGCTACCTGACCATCACCGCGCCGTCATTCTGCTACGCGAAGTCGACGGGCTGACTTACGAAGAGATGGCTGAGATTCTCGAAGTGCCGAAGGGCACGATCATGAGCCGACTTTTTCATGCGCGGCGTCGAATGCAGCTCGCTCTCAATGAGTTCGCTTCGGGAACATCCGCTGGAGAAGAATCGCCCAGCGAGAAAGGAGGAGTGCAATGAGCAACGAGCAGACGAACTACAAACAAGCAGACGACGACCTCCTCCAGCAATACTTGGACGGTGCTCTCGATGAGACACGCGCTGCCGAGGTTCACGCGCGCATCGAATCGGATCCGATTTGGAGAAAGCGTGCTGCCGATCTTCGGCTTCTCAACGAAACCGTTCGCGCCAAAGTCAGCGCGGACGAAGCGTCGCTAGACAGTGATGTACTGTTCCAGCGAATCGATGCCGTGCTTCACGGCGCGAAGCCACAGGCTCCCGTGCTGGACATCAAAGACCCGGCGCGACGCGGATCGATGCGGAACGTCTTGATCGGAGCGGGTGCGGTGCTCGCGCTTGCAGCAGCTGTCGTGCTGTACGCAACGCGGACGCCGACGCACTCGAACCCGAACCATCCGGACGTAATCCCTCCGGTAGGGTTCCAGGGACAAGTAATCACTCGCGTCGAGAACGCGGATGCAGGCGCTCCCGTCGACGCATCCAGTAATACGCCCCCCACAAGATAGCCACGAACAGCACTCGAACAAGCGAGACACTGCGAAGACGTTCGCCCATCCCGTCATCCAGACGAACGCCTCCGGGCGTGAGACGTATCGAGCAGTCCCCGTCGAAGACCCGAACCTCGTCCTTCGATGCGTGCACATTCAGCGTGTCGTGGTGGCGGTGGCATGCGGTCGTGTCGATACGACCGGCTCCACCGCCATCCGCGGTCGAAACGTCGATCACGTCATCTCCTATACGACGAACCACGAGTCCCGCCTCGCGCGCCTGCACAGGGCTCGAAATCGGCGAGCCCGACACGTACGTCTCCTGTGGACCCGCGGGCCTGCGAGCTCCCGACGGGCGCGCAGGCGAGGGCGTAAAAAGCTGGACGACAACGAGAGCAATCGTGATCGCAAGCGTCGCAGCGAGCACTGCCGAGGATCGCACCAAACGTGAGTAACGCGCCCGCGTGCAGGCCGCAACCCATGTTGTAAGGTGTCGAGCACATGCGCCGCGACGACCCAGACGTTCGGCTTCTCGATCCGTCGCCGCCGCTGCCGTTCGATGCCGAGACGATTCTCGCTGCGCTGTTGCCGATGCTGACGCCCGAACGCACAGCGCGAATCGAGACCGTGGTGAACGGTCGCATCGACTCTGTAGCAATCGTTCTCGATGGGCTTTCGGATCCGCACAACGCCGCAGCGGTTCTTCGAAGCGCCGAGGCGTTCGGTGTACAGAACGCATTCATCGTCGAACGGCATCTCAAAGCGGCTGTGTCCGAGCGCGTAAGCAAAGCGGCAGATCGTTGGATCAACATCCGGCGATTCGAGACTGCGACCGACTGCATCCGCGCCCTACGCGCAGAGAAGTATGCGATTTGGGTCGCCAACATGGATGGTCAGCGGTCTGTGGACGAGCTTTCCGGTTCGGGTGAACGAGTGGCGCTGGTGTTCGGGAACGAACGAACCGGTCCATCCGACGATTTCACACGCGCGAGCGATGTCGTGTTCTCGGTTCCGATGCGAGGCTTCGTCGAGAGCCTTAACGTATCGGTGGCCGCCGCAGTGTCGCTCTATGCCAGCACCCGCGGTCGCGCCGGTGAGCTTGGGCAGGCGCAACGGCGCCAATTGTTCGCCCGATACGCTCTCGTCGGGGTGGATGGATCGCACGCAATCGTGGAAGAGCACGTTCGCCGATCGACAACGGGCAGCTCGCGATGACCAAGGGCAAAGACGCGCGGCCTGGAAGCTCCTCACGGTCGAGAGACGAGCTCGTCTCTCGCAACACCAAAGCTGTTTCGATCAAGCCCGCTCAAAAGAAACCCAAAGGGTGGGTTCGTTGGTTGCGCGCGATGATGTTCGCAGCGGTCTTTGCCTTCGTGGCAGGAACGGGCGCCGTCATGGCTTCCATTGCCTACTACGGTCGCGATCTTCCAGACCCTACTCAGCTACGAACACACCAGCCCTTTGAGACGACGCGGATCCTCGATCGACGTGGGCGCTTGCTCGCGGAGCTCTTCGAAGAGCGCCGCACCGTGGTTCCGATGGATCGCGTTCCACGTAACTTCGTTCTCTGTGTGCTCGCGGCAGAGGACGCAGATTTCTACGAGCACGAAGGCCTCGACTATCCAGGTCTCTTGCGGGCCGTGGCGCGCCACCTCCTCACGGGCCGACGCCTCGCTGGAACGAGCACGATTACCCAGCAAATCGTGAAGAACCTACTCCTGAGCAACGAACGCTCGTTCACTCGCAAGATGCGCGAGTTCATTCTGGCTCGCCGCATCGAACGCCAGTTCTCCAAAGACGAGATCCTCGGGATCTACCTCAACACGATCAACTACGGGCACGGGCGCTATGGCGTTCAAGAGGCCGCGCGGTTCTACTTCGCGAAGAACGTGGAAGATCTGTCGCTCGCGGAAGCGTCGCTCATCTCGGGCGTCCCGCAGGTCCCCACTCACCTCTCGCCGCGCAACCATCCTGAGGCTGCACGACGACGCCAGCTGTTCGTACTTGGACAACTGAAAGACAAGCGCGCCACTCACTGGCCCGATCTCACGGAAGCGCAGATCGACGCCGCGAAGAATGCGCACGTACCGCTGGCTCCAAATCCCGAGCGACTCGCCAGCGCTCCTGAGATCGTGGAGCCGATACGCCAGCTCCTTCGCAAGCTCGTGGGCGATGCGCGTGCCAAACGAGGCGGCTTTGTCGTAAAGACGACTCTCGACGTCGACGTGCAGCGGGCGGCTCGAGAGTCCCTGCGCGAGACGCTGGAGGCTTACGATTCGCGTCATCGCGTAACGCGTTTTGCGCCTGTCACCACACGGGATGCCGCGCGCGCGACCAAGAACCAAACGGCGCGTGGGGCCCACCAGCGATTGCGCGTCGGTGAGACGCTTGATGGAGTGGTCACGCGCACGGACGACGCTCACAACACCATCGATCTCGATGTGGGCAACGCGACGGTACGCATCGACCTAGATTCGGAGGACCGGTACCTCAAAACCGCGCGCTCCTCTCCAAATGCTGCCGTTCCCAGTGCGAGCCACTTCGCGCCGCGCGGATCCCGCATGCGCGTCTCGGTTCTTCACGTCCCGGCTGAAACATCCGAAGGGCCTGCTCTTGGGCGGCTCGAGCTTGGCCCCCAGGGCGCAGTCGTCGTGATCGATGTTCGCACCCGCGACGTCGTAGCAATGGTAGGGGCCTACGATGGGGAGCTCGGCTTCAATCGCGCGACATCTGCTGTCCGCCAACCCGGCAGCACGTTCAAGCCGTTCGTGTTCGCTGAAGCTGTCCGAACTCGACGGCTCACCCCCGCAACCCTCGTGTCGGACACGCCGGAATCGTTCGACCAGTGGCGGCCAAGAAACTTCGAAACATGGGAGGCCCGCGGGCCCATCCGAGTTCGGGAAGCGCTGGCTCACTCGGTCAATCTCGTCGCTGTTCGCATCGCGCGCGACGTAGGTGTCGACAATGTCGCCAAGCTCGCCGCTTCCATGGGAATCAGCACACCACTCGAGCCAACCCTCTCGCTGGCACTCGGAGCAAGCGAAGTGAAGCTCGATGAGCTCGTGAACGCATATGCAACGTTCGCCGCAGGCGGCGAGTTTTCGAGCATGCGGTTCATCACCGCGATTCTCGACGACGGCAAAGCTCTGCCGTTGCCCGGACGCTCGCAACCTCAGCGCGTGCTCGGTGCGGACGAATCGTACTTGGTGACGAGCATGCTCGAGAGCGTGGTTCAGGAAGGTACTGCTCAAGCGGCAAAGCAACTCCGCAGACCAGCCGCCGGGAAAACCGGAACAGCAAACGACGCACGTGATGTTTGGTTCGTCGGTTACACGCCCGAGTACGCAGCTGGTGTTTGGGTTGGTTACGACGATCGCCGACCGCTCGGGCGTCGCGAGAGCGGAGGACGAACCGCGCTGCCTGTTTGGGTGCAGACCATGCGCGTCGCGCTTCGGGGATCGCCTGCAACCGCGTTTCCTCAACCCCCAGGCGTTCAGATCGCACGTGTCGATCCGCTGACGGGGTTGTTGGCGGCGAGCGATACCGCCAATGCGTACGACGAAGTGTTCCTAACCGGAACAGCACCCACGGAGATCACGACGCCCGTCGCGGCGGTTCCGGACCCGCTGGTTCCAACGCTCGCTCCGGACGACGCAGTGAAAGATGAAGAGGGCAGAGAGTGAGAGCGAGCAGCGGGACGATCGCAGCGACGATGCTTCTCGTGGCCATCGCGCCGCTAAGCGCGATTGTCGGTTCACTCGAGCTGACGACCCCGGCGGTGACGGCGGTTGGCGCCTTCGTGGTTGCAGCGATCATTGCGGCTTGGTTGGTCATCTGGAGCGCAAACGGCACCGACGACATCCCGAGTCTCGCAGTCCAGTCGGGCAAGGCATCCGATTCGTCGTTCTCGGAAGCAGACGTGCTTCGCGCGCGCCGGAATGAACGCATCGGGGCTTGGAGGGACATCGCTCGTCGCATCGCACACGAGATCAAGAACCCACTGACTCCGATTCGAACGTCCGTCGAAACGCTGCAGCGAATGCACGCCAAGAAGCACCAGGACTTCGACGAGGTGTTCGCCGAATCAACGACCATGATTATCGAAGAGGTCGATCGCCTGACGAACATCGTCAACGAGTTCTCGCGATTTGCCCGGATGGCTCCTCCACATGCAGAGGAGCTCGATCTGCGGGAAATCGTCGAGCACGTCGTAGCGCTTCACTCGACGACCGATGCGGCACCGAACGCAGCAACGGTACGTGCTGAGCTGCCGTTGGACGCGCTCATGGTTCGCGCGGATCGTGCTCAACTCACGCAGGTTCTCGTCAATCTGGTGAAGAACTCTCTCGATGCGCTCGCCAGCAGCCGCACGGATGGAAGCGGCGACGTCTTGGTCTACGCAGCGCGTCCGGAGGGCTCTGGCGAGTACGCGGCCATTGTTGAGATCATCGACAACGGGCCCGGTGTTCCGATCGCTATGAAAGATTTGATATTCGACCCGTACTTCACGACGAAGCCGAACGGGTCTGGATTGGGGCTCGCAATTGCGTACCGGATCGTGAGCGATCACGGCGGAACCATTGAGATCGATAGCGCGACGACCGGCGGTGCAATCTTTCGAGTTCGCCTCACGAGGACCGGTCCGAGAGCCGAGGCCGACGCGACGATGTCCATCGCCTGACAACGAATCTGACGCGCCTACTGGCATCGCACGGCAAACGATCACTAGATATCGCAGTGCGTGCCGCATACGCTGTGGGGCATGTTCGTACTGAACGCGCGCCGTCGTATCGTATTCGTGTGTGTAACCGCGACGGCGTTGCTCGGATGCAACCAGCGAAACGGAAGCACGTCGACCGGGCCTGGCGACGACGGCGGAAGCGCAACTGACGCATCGGTCGCAGACGGATCAAGCATGGATGCGGCGCGAACGAGCGACACCGCGGTGGCGGAGGCGGACGCGGAGCCGGACACACGGAACCGATGCGAACCCGGCACTCGGTCGTGTGCTGCGGGAATCGCTCGCTCCTGCGGAACGGACGGTCGCGAGATCGTCACGGACTGCGATCCCGAGATGGGCCTCGAGTGCCGCCCGGAGGGATGTACGGGCGCCTGCTCACTCGAAGCGCTCGGATCGAACTACTACGGATGCGATTTCTTTCCCACGATCGCGCCAAATGTCGTGTACGTCGGATTCAAATTTGCGATCGCAGTGGCGGCCGCCACCCCGGACGATACGAACATCATCGTCACACGCGGCACCGAAGAGCTCGCGCGTCGCACACTGAGCGGGACGGAGCGTGTCGCGGTGATCGAGCTCCCCTGGGACCTCGTGCTCAAAGGCGCCGCTGCTTCGATCACGCCTGATCAAGGGATGTCTCGCAAGGTCGAGTCCGGCGCGTTTCGCGTCCGAACGAGTCGCCCCGCGACAGTCTATCAGTTCAACCCGCTGACGTTCACGTTGCCAGATCCACAGCCTGCGGATTGTCCTCGAAACACGTTTGGTGTCTGTGCGTCGTTCTCGAACGACGCGTCGCTGCTGTTCCCGGCACACACGCTCTCACGTCGTTACAAGACCCTCGGTTGGCGGTCGTCGATGACGAACGCCGTTGCAACGCTCACGTTCACCGGAGTGACCGATGGCACCGACGTTACCCTTGCGGCACCGACGCGAGCTCCTGATGCCGGCACCCTCATTCGCGGCGGAACGACGGTCGAGCAAGACGGAAATGGCTCGTTCACGCTCAATCGTGGAGACGTCGTGACGCTCGTTGCCGACAACGTCCGAGTCGTGTCGCCCTTCGAGTCCTCTCCCGGCAACGACCTGAGCTTGATCGACGTGAATGCCACAAAGCCCATCCAGGTCATCATGGGTCACGTCTGCGCAAACATTCCCGAGACCGAACAGTACT
Organism: uncultured Sandaracinaceae bacterium; assembly: GCA_964635815.1. GTDB lineage: Bacteria > Myxococcota_A > Polyangia > Polyangiales > JADJQN01 > CAZWQH01. Next base: position 24,300 of record CAZWQH010000008.1, on the reverse strand, counting down.
GCGATCACATCGAAGAAGTCGTCCCTCCGTCCGCTGCCCTCGGTTCCGAGTATGTCGTGACCAACTTCGAGGCCGCAGCCACGACCTCCACTCCGAAGTACACGCTACGCATCGCTCGAGCCCTGACAGACGTCACGGTCCGATTTGAGCCTGCGATACACGCGCCTATCGAGCTCAACACCGCCAATCCGATCGTCGACTTGACCAACTTGACTGGGAGCGCGCGCCTCACGGCAGACGCGCCGTTCTTGATTGCGCAGTTTCAACAGAGCGGACGCTCTACGGAAGTCGGTGACAATCCTGAGAGCGACCCGTCGCAGATCTATCCGCCGCCGGTCCGCCAGTGGAGAAGCGAGTACCGCTTCTTCGCCTCGCTTACGTTCCGCAGCTATGTGTCGATTGTCACCTCGCCGGGAACCACGGTCGAGATCGACGGACTTGCGGTCAACACGCTCACGCCACTGGCCGGCACGTCCTATGTCACCACGCAATACGGTCTCGGAGCCGGCGAAGCGGGCGCGCATCATTTGACGGCAAGTGGCCCTGTCGGACTCGTGGTGTATGGCTTCGGGTTCCAGTCGAGTTACGCCTACCCGGGCGGCCTGGAGCTTACCCAGTAGCCGGCAGGAGTCTGCACACCTCACCTCGCGTTTCGACGTTTCGCCTCAGATCGTTGACGTTTTGGATGGCACCGGGTTTGCGTCTATTCGCGCACGATGCTCAGGAATTCGTTGGCCGCTTTCTTCGCGCTCTCGTGTCTTGCGTGCACGAGCGTCGAACCGCTTGGACCGATTGAGACCGCCGCTTCGAGCGCTGCTCGCACTTACCTTGTGCCGCGTGAGGTCTTGCTCGCGACCGCGTATATGGAGACTCGCTTTGCTCTGACCTCGAGCTCGCTCGACGCTGGCATCGAAGACGCTTCGACGCTCGCGTCGGAGGAGCACACACACCGAGCTCCGCAGATCGGGATCGTCGGTTTGCGACCTTGGCTCCACGACGCACCTGTCACGACTGCATCTCGCGCGCTGGGCGTCAGTGAGAGTCGCATCGCGAACGAACCCGACTCGGCATTCGCCGCGCTCGCGATCTTGATGAACCCTACCCGCTCCGTTCTGTCTCTAGAAGTCGCCATGGCGCGAGTGGGCGATCTCATGACGGACACCGATGAAGAGCGCGCCGCGTACATTGCGGAGCTCGGCTTCGTGATCGCCACCGGTTTCGAGCTCACCATTTCAACCGGAGAGACAATTGTCGTCCTCGGCGATGCACCGACACGAGCACGGGTTGGAGGAAAGGCCGACGGAATCCCCGGAGCGACGACACGCGAGATGCTTGCAAGCAATCGCAACTACTCCGTTGGTCGCACGGGACTCGAAGTGTCGAAGGTCGTCATTCACACCACTCAAGGTAGCTACGCGGGAACGATCGCATGGTTCCGCAACGCTCAAGCCAGCGCGTCAGCCCACTACGTCATTCGGAGCTTGGACGGCGAAATCACGCAAATGGTGCGCGAGACCGACATGGCTTGGCATGCAGGCAACCGCGACTACAACCTCACGAGCGTCGGAATCGAGCACGAAGGTTTCGTCGCCGAAGGCAACCGCTGGTACACAGACAAAATGTATCGTTCCTCGGCGCGACTCACGCGCGCGATTTGCGATCGCTACAAGTTCGAATGCGATCGTTCGCACGTGACTGGCCACAACGAAGTACCTCATCCCAGTCGACCGGGCGTGTTCGGGGGCGCGGGGGCACATCACGATCCCGGCTCGATGTGGGATTGGGATCTCTTCATGCGCTATGTGGCCGACGCAGGGAACCTCGACGGAGGCATGGCGGAAGCAGGTTCGCGTGATGTGCGTGTGCTCGATGGCGGTCTTCGCGATGCACGCACAGGTGACGTACGCATGAACGATGCACGGACAACAGACGTCCGCGCGACAGACGCACGCGCCGACTCAGCGCGATCCGATCGCTAGCGTTGCGGCACGCCATCCAATCGTTGCCGAACGGTGAGTCCTTCGCGCTCGCAAGATCGACGTTCGGATCGATGAGTGTTTGACGCGCTCACGTCAATGAAAGCGGGTCTATCTATATGTGAAGCGGAGCTCGTAATCGCAGATCTGGTAGACATCACCCTCTTCGATTTTTCGAGACTCGATCCGTCGACCGCTGAACTCGACGCCGTTCGTGCTGCCAAGATCCTTCATGAAGAAGGCGCCGTTCTGAAACACGACGGCGGCGTGACGACGAGAGACGTTACCGTCCTTGATGGGCAAGTCTGCGGTCTTGCTGCCGCGGCCGATGACGAACTCTTCCTTCGCGACCGGAACCTTCTGTCCGTTGAAAATCACGGATAGGGGAGGCATGGAACTCGCTGCTCCGCGCGAGGGCAGCGGCGGCGGCGACGAATACGTTGGCGGTCGACCAGTGGGCGCGGGTCCAACCGGAGGAAGTGGTACCGATCCTGGGCCGAGATTTACGGTGGTACGCGGAGGGCCGACTCCCGATGCGGACGGTTGCATGGTCTGCCGGGGCGCAGGTGGCGCGCCCGCCGCAACTCGCGGAGGAATGGTCGCCATCTCCGGACGCGCGACCGCGGTCACAGCGACAGACGGGTTCGTCATCGAGCCGCCCGGATTTGGGAGCGGCGCGCCCATGGAACCAAGGGACGGATTCGTCTCGGGCCCGGGTGGGCCGCTGGGTCGCTGCGATGGAGGAACGCTCCCACGCGCGCCATAGTTTCGTTGACGTGCGTATTGGCGCATCGACTCGTTGATCAAATAGTCGACGGAGCATTCGAGCTCAGTGCTCATCTGCTCGAACACCTGCCAGAGGTAGTCCCGACACTTGAACTGGCGAAGGCTCTTCTTGTTGGGATCCTGGCTCATAGCTTCGTACCGTTACGCCAAACGATCGTTTTCTACGGACGCGCTGGTTGGGCCGCGGGGGCTGTCAGGCGCTCGCGCATAGCGGTCTCGACCGATTCGGCAACCTTACCAACATTGGGGAGCTCGGCAGGCCAACCTGGACCTTTCACCGCTGTGGTGTCGGTCTTGAGCTCTCGGACACGAGCTAGGTCGTTCTGGGTCCCACGCTTCTCCAAGTAGCGCAGAGCAATCACGCGGTCCCACCAGCGATCCGAAATCAACTTCTGCCGAATGATCTCGGATGGTTCTGGAACCATCGCCGACATGCGCTGCGCGTACGAAGCGAGCTCCTCGGGTGCGTACCCTTCCTCGCGTGCTGCGGGAAGCTTCGCAAAGAACTCGTTCACGACGGCATTGCCGCCGAGCGCGAGAATGAGATCCGCCACACGCCATCGCATGCGCTGGTCGGTGGTGGGATCCGCGAGCGACCGCCAGAGTTCGGGGAGAGCGCCGGTTCCGCCGATCTCTTGGATCACGTCGAAAGCGTTGTCGCGTACCGCGGGTGGGACTTGTTTCGCAAGCGCGAGCTGCAAAATAGCGGGAAGCTGATCGCGACGCGCTTTTCCTCGAAGTGCAACGAGCGCTCCACTGCGACGCGTCAGAATTGCCTCGGGATCGACGTTCGGCGGATTGGTCTGACCAACCGCGATCTCCGCGAGTCGTGTTGCGACAACCGGTTGCGCAGCGAGACTGCGCATCGCGACGACGACAGCGTCGTTGAAACGGCGTTCTCGAAGCTGTGCCGTGCCCCGACCAAGCTGCTCTGGCGTCGCGTTCGGGAAACGTGCTTTGACCTCAGCGTTGAAACGCTCCGTGTAGGCGGCTGTGTCGATGCTCTGCGACATCTCGACGAGCTTGCGCGCGGCAGCTTCTTTGATCGTTGGATCACCGAAGCGAGCTATGAGCTCTGCTACTTTCGTGATGCCTTCGTTCGCAAGCGCGGGCCCCAGAGTTGGGACGAGCTGGCGCGCTGCGGAGGTTCCAAAGGCCTCGGTAACCTGCTCGAGACTGTAGTTTCCCGCAAGACTTCGACCGGGAAAGTCCTGCGCATACCAACGCATGACCGCTTCTGTGAGCTTCTCGCGCGCGTCTGGCGAGGCGTGCGGGGCGACCACGAATGCCGCGTCCTTTGCACGCTTGTTGAGATCGGTCGTCTGAAGCGCGCCATCGCCGTTGCCGGCGGTGCCCGTGCTTCGGAACATGACCTCGATCAGACCGGGTACGAGCTGGTCGACGATCTGCGATCGCTCGGCCGGGTCGAGACGTTGGATCGCCGTGTTGAGAAGACGAAGACCGTCCGCATCGGGCCTTTCCATCTCGACCAGCGCCTGTGCCGCTTGAACGCGAAGCTCGACTGGATATTTGTTCGCGAGCACCACCGCGACAATCTTTCCAGGGCCCTTCACGGTGGTTTTCCACCATTCGACGTCCTCTCTTTGGACTTTGCACCCAAAGGAGACGACCAAACTGACGAGAACGACAAGCACGAGACCGCGCGCGGTCGGCTGAAGTGTTGAGATTCGGCTCATAGAGGGGTCGCGGAAGTTGGCGGAGGATAGCCGCCTCGCACAGGGAAAGTCCACTCGCGAGAGCGACGTGGCTTCATCTGGCCTCCGGCGAACGGGCCGAACGCGAATCCGACGCTAATGACGGCTGGTTTTTTGATCCCTAGTCGCGGCGGTCCTACTTTCGTTGGCTAAGTGGCCTCACACACGTCTCCTTCAAGCGCGGGCATCGAGCTCGTCCCCCAACAACACGACCAACCCGACGAAATCGAGACCGGAGGACGCAGCGAAGTCCTGGGTATCGTTTTCATCGCCCTTTCCTGCCTGTTCTTCCTCGCTCTCGCTTCGTACGACTCGGGAGGTGGCAGGGATTGGGTCGGTCCGGTCGGAAGCGCTCTGGCGGCGGGCCTGGCAGGAGCGCTGGGCATTCTTGCGTGGTGGGTACCTGTCGAGCTCGCCTCGGTCGCGATCCGGATTTTCCGCCGCGTTCGTCCGGCGTATGGGCTCGCACGCGCCTTCTCCACGATCGTGGTGATCAGCTCGGGTTCGACTTTGATCCATCTCGCCGCGACAGAGGCTTCGACCTTCGGAGCGCACATGCCGGGAGGCCTTCTCGGAGAGGTCACTGCCGAGCTGCTGCGCGCGTCGCTAGGAACTGCCGGCGCCGCGATCATCTCCGTGTCGACGTTGCTCGTGACCATGGTGCTGCGCACCGATTGGTCGGTCGTGCGCACATCGCGAAGAGTCATCGGAATCGCCCTCGGCGCGAGTGAGGCAAGCAAGCGTGGTGCGATGTCGCTCTTCGACGCGTGGAAGGAAGCCAAGCGACTCGAGCGTGAAGAAGAGGAAGCTCGACGTCTGGTGGAGCAACCGCGAGTCGTAGTCGCGCGCACTCTGTCGGGAACCACGCTCATCGATGCAACGAGCGGTGGCACGGAGGACGCGCCCGCAAAGCGCTCGAAGCGCAAACAAAAGGAAGAACCGCTCCCGGCCGATCCAGTGGTCGAAGCAGAGCTTAGTGAGCTCTTTCCAGAGGAAGAAGCGCGTAAAGCTGCGCTCGAAGCAGACGACGACGAACCCGAATCGATTGACACTTCGCTCGATGCAACGTCCCTGGCTGAAGCTGCCGGGTCGTCGCGGAAAAAGAAGAAAGATCTCAGCCCAGTCATCGTGACGCCCGAGTCGCTGCGCATCGCTGCAGCAAAGAAAGATGCTCTTTCGCCTCGTTCTGCGGAAAAGCCCGCTGAAAAGCCCAAAAAGCTGACGTCCGCGGGTCCGTTCATCCCGTTCGTGCTGCCGCCCTCCACGCTTCTAGATCCACCGCTAGCGACTGAAATACGTATCGACGCGGCGGCGCTTCGAGAGAACGCGACTCGCTTGGTCGAGAAACTGAAAGCCTACGGAGTCGAAGGTCGCGTCGACGAGATCCATCCGGGCCCGGTCGTCACGATGTACGAGCTGGAGCCCGCCAGTGGAACCAAGCTCGCAAAGATCGCGAGTCTGTCAGACGACCTCGCGATGGCCCTCGCCGCCGACAAGGTTCGTATCGTCGCGCCCATTCCCGGAAAAGCGCGCGTGGGCTTCGAGCTCCCGAACAAGCACCGCCAGATCGTGTACCTCCGCGACATCATCGAGCACGACGGTTGGAGAACGACCACCGCAGCGTTGCCCATGGCGATTGGCAAGGACATCGCTGGCCAGCCTGTCTACGTGGATCTCTCGCGCATGCCGCATCTGCTCGTCGCCGGTGCGACCGGTACAGGAAAGAGCGTCGGTCTCAACGTCATGCTCGCATCGCTTCTGACGAAGTGTTCGCCGGAAGAGCTGCGGCTTTTGATGATCGACCCGAAGGTGGTCGAGCTTCGCGTGTTCGACGGCATTCCGCACATGCTCCTGCCCGTTGTCACCGACATGCAAAAAGCGTCGCTCGCGTTGCGCTGGGCCGTCGATGAGATGGAACGTCGCTACCAGCTGTTTGCGGACGCCGGCGCCCGCAACATCACCACGTACAACGAGCGCGTCGAGAAAGTTCTACGCGGCGAGCTTGCGCCGGAGAAGCTCACCCCGAGCCGAGCGAAGAAAGTTCGCGCATTCGACGAGAACGGCCAAGAAGTCTACCTACCTCCGGTCGACGACGAGGCTCCCAGCGAGCTTCCGATGCCCAAGAAGCTGCCTTATGTCGTCGTGGTCGTCGACGAGTTCGCCGACCTCATGATGACCGCGGCAAAAGATGTCGAAGCCGCGATCGCACGTCTCGCGCAAAAGGCGCGTGCCGCCGGTATCCACGTGATCCTCGCGACCCAGCGGCCCAGCGTCGACGTCATCACTGGCATGATCAAAGCGAACTTCCCAGCTCGTATCGGTTTCAAGGTTTCGCAACGAGAAGACAGCAAGACCATTCTCGGACGCAGCGGTGCGGAGCATCTGCTCGGCATGGGCGACATGCTGATGATCCCGCCGGGCGCGAGCGAGCTCCGCCGCGTTCATGGCGCCTACATCAGTGAAGACGAAGTTGCCCGGGTGTGCGATTTCCTCCGAGCACAGGGGCGACCGGAGTACGACGAGACGATTCTCAAGCCACGGGACGAGGATTCTTCGGAGTCCGGGGCCGGCGGCGGTGCCGCGTCAGACGACCCGCTCTACGATCGCGCCGTCGCCCTCGTTCTTGCGGCGGGCTACTGCTCCATCAGCCACATCCAACGACACCTAAGCGTCGGCTACAACAAGGCCGCGAAGCTCGTCGAACAGATGGAAAAGGAAGGCGTAGTCGGGCCTCCCAGCAGCAAAGCAGGCGGACGTCGCGAAGTGCTCGCCGGCCGCCTATAGTTCACTTCATGAAGTCCGGTGTCCTCCCGATTGCACTGCTCCTCACGTGGATTTCGGCACACGCAGCCCAAGCCCAGGACCGCACATCGATCATGGTGAATATCGATGCGGCCATTGCTCGCATCGATCGCGAGACGCGGTGCTTGGCGCAGAAACGGGCGTCGCTCGAGCAGATCTCTGGACTGATTCGAGACGCACGTCGCCAACGTGATGCGTCACCGCCCGCGTCACGCGAGTACCAAGACGCGGAAGGCGTGATCGCGACACTTGCGGCGCGAGCGCGCGACACCGAGCGGCAGATCGCCGCCTCCTGTCACGCGGAGCCGCTCGTGTTCGGCTCCGATACATCACCCGAGCACACCCTGCCCCCCGCAACGCCGCGCGCGCAGCAGCTTCCGCCCAACACGACCGTCGTCGTTCGAGAGCCCACTGCCGCCGAACGTGCGGTTGCCGAGGCCAATCCGGCAACGCGCGTCATCGAACGAGCGGGATCGCTCTCGGGACGGGTTCAGATCGTTCAAGGAGAACAAGTCGACGGCAGCGGCCAAGTCACCAACGAAGCGATCCAGTCGGCGTTTCACAGCGTAGGAGAGCCGATCAGCCGTTGTTACGAGAGCTCCGCGAGTCGTCAGCGCACCGGTGATCTGACCGCCGTGTTCCGAGTGGAAGAAAGCGGCCGCGTTTCGAGCATTGAGCTCGAAGAGAACACCATCGGCGATACGGCGATGAATGTTTGTGTGATGACGGCATTTCGACGACTGAGAGTTCGCGAGGCCGTGGTTGGCGGCCACATCGTGATCGCGTACACGCTCTCGTTCGGACGCTGATTTCGTCTATCGCGCGCTACTGAAAGTGCGCGACGAACGTCACCGTGTAAGCGGCGAGCGATAGAACCAACGCGGCGATGATCGCTGCCGCGCTCCCCGCAGAGCGCACTGCCCACGAGAGTGCCCATCCGCGCTTGGCAGCGATGAATCCGCAAACTAGAAACGCCAGCAGCGCCGCGAAGGCAATGAACGTGGAGGTGAAAACGGAAACGCTGCTCACTGCGCGATCGAGAACGCCGATCGCGATCGCGCGTTCGGCTCCAGAACGGAGTAGAGCGACGGATACGGTTTGAGCGACGAGCGCGCCGCCGCAACCGGCAGTGAAGATCGCCGAACAGAGCTCCCGCTCACCACTGTCCGTCACAGCAGCCGGCGTGGCAGGCGAAGGCAAAGCAGCAGCGGGTGCTGCTCGTGCCGCTCGTCGACCGCTCACGCCGAGCAGGTAGCGACACAGTGCCACTGCGAGAATCAGCGCGGCGCTGGTAGAGAAGGCCACGACCATCGCCGATGACGCATCTCCAAGCGCTTCGAAAGACATCGCGCGAATGGTGTCTTGTTGCTTCTCGATATCGAGCTTTGGAAGCGACCGCGACTTGCGCGCATACGCGATCAACAGGCCGGCCAGTGCCGGGGCAAACGACACGATTGCTGGGACCGCAACCCAGAGCTTCTTTCCGCGAGCCTCGAACACCTGCACGACGGCGAGCGCCATCGCCGCAAAGCCGGCGACCGTGATGACAATGTAGACGAGCGGATCGTGCGCGAGCCTTGCTAGTCCGAACGACGTCTGGAGTGCAAAGAGCACCAGGCCAACAAAGGCAACCGGTGCTCCTGCTCCTACGCTAACCAGCCCTGCGCGTCCCCACATGCAGTCGGGGATAGCACGAAGAGCTCAACCGCTCTCATCGACAACGGCCATCGACGCAGCTTTCCGAGGCAGCGCATTGGTCGCGAGTAGCACACGTCGAGCGAACTTCGTTCGAAGTCACGCAGTAGTTCGCCTGACAGAAGTTGAACTGGACGTCGACACGCGCACAAGACTCCGCGGTGGTGCACGGCGTCCGACAGATGCCGTTGCGACAAACGTGACCCGCACGACAATCGGAGTCGCGCTCACAGTCATGCTGCGGGCGGTCGTCGGTAACGCAGATGCCGCTTCGGCAGTAGCGACCTCCACCACAAATGGCATCGGTCGAGCACGTCGTGTAGCAAACCGTGCTGAGACAGACTTTACCTGCTCCGCAAGAGTCGTTCGTCGTGCATCCATTGGATGCGGGCGGAATCTCCTCGCACAGCGCATTCGTGCAACGGAACCCTGCAGCGCAAGGCGTCGACGCATCACATCCTTGGACGCAGCGCGAGTTCACACAGGAACGGCCCGGACCGCACTCGACGTTGAACTGACAGATGCTCGACGGGAGTTTGCATTCGCCCGATACGCAGGTTCGTCCGGTCGCACACGGATTCGTCGCCGAGCACGGCGCCGAGACGCAGTAGCCTTGCGCGGTGTCGCAGCGGTCGGTACCGCAGTCTGCATTTGTCGTACACATGCCGGGCTTGGGGGTCGGAGCTGGCTCACGTGGTCCGACGCAGTAGCTCGCTACGCAGGTCGTTCCCTCTGCGCACTGCGCGTCGGTCGTGCACTGCCCCGTACATCCGAGACTGGTGCACATGCCCGTCGCACACTGCGCGTTTGACGCACACGGAGCGCGCTGCGCTGGTGCGACGTACCGGCAGCCGACGCCATCGCAGTAGTAGCAACCGCGACTTTCGACCGGTCCGGTCACTGTGCAGTACTTAGACTCCGCGGCACAGCCAGCGCTCACCGCGCCGAATACGCCTGCCAAAAGCAACCCACATCCAACTCCGAGCGCGGTGACGACTGATCGCATCTGCATGTTGACCCTCAGCAGCGTAGACTGCCGGGGCGTATCGATCCACGTTTCATGCCACCCGATGCAGCTGGAATGACTACGATTTCCTAGCCACCTGTGACACTCCGTTCACACCCGCGCGGGGCGCCACGGCGATTTCGGACAAATTGGCGAAGCGCGTCATCCACCAGATCAGTGACTGATACGACCGTCGAGATCGGAAAGCACCGCGTTGAGAGTGTGCTGAACGGTGCTCGCACGAGTGGAGTCCGTGAGCGGTACTGAATAGTTGCTCGTATACATTGCGTCGCCGGCTGCGCTGAACTCCCCGCCGATCTTCAACACAAGCTCTCCGGGCTTCTCTTCGAACGTGATCTGAATGCCTGCGCGATTCAGCGAGGGACGAACCCTAAGCGCTCCACGAATGGCGCGAATTGCTGCGACGACCGCGAGGCGCGCGCCTGGAGCGAGACGCGAAATTCGACTCATTGCGGAGCGCGTGCGCGGAACCGGCTGACCCGCGATCTGAGGAGCGTTCGGAACCTGGGCGCCTGTCTGATCGATGCGCGCCTCGAGCTCGGCGAGAGCTGCGACACGCTGCTCCGGCGAGACCACGCGCGAAGCGGGAAGACCAACTTGCGCTGAGAACACCTCTTGAAGCGCCTGTGCGTCGCTCGTGGAAAGGTCTCGCACGGAAAACGGAGGCTCCCCAGGAATATCGACATCCACGCGTGTGATGTTCGGACTGAGATCTGCGCCCATCCGAAGCGCCTCCTCGTAGTGCACGCCGGGATTGGTGCTGAGTCGCGTGATTACCATCGCACGCGGGTTGCGAGCGCGTGCGCGGGCGGCCGCCTGCTTCAAGTTGCCGATGGTGCGCGCGAAGGTGACCCGGGCGCCTTCCGAAAGACTCGCCGCGTCGACCGCAGCACTTGTCTGCGTCGCCACTCGAGTTGGTCGAGCCACGCGCCGTTGTGCGGATCGAATCCGTTGGGGACGTTGCCCGATGCGATGCGTGCTTGTTTGCCTCTGCAGATCGTTCGCGGAAGCGCGCAGCGGCGCGATCATCCCCGACAGCACGAGAAGAATCGTCGAGAGGGTGAAGAGTGATGGGCTGCGGTGAGTGCGGTCTGACATGCTTTCGTAGCTGCAACCCGTGGGCCGACGCCTGTAGTCGGAAGATTTGCGGCGATTAATGCGAGTCCAGGCGCCTTTAGGCGCCACAGAACCGCGCGGCAGTAGCCGCCAGCTCGAAGATCGAATCGGTTGATTCGTACGTCGCAGGCATGTAGAGGCAGTGCACATGTCGATCGCGAGGGTGCAAGTGTGCGGCGCAAGGACCTGGCTGGGCTCGTTTGTTGCGTCGTGTCTCTTCGCCGCGAACGCAAACGCGCAGGTCGCGCGCGATCACGGGCTCGATTTGCTCCAAGCCCGCGATGCAATCGTTGCCGCATCCCCCGCCGATCGACCCCAAGTTCGAGCGGACGTCGCAGTGTTGATGGCGCTCAATCGCGAGCGGGTGGAGGAATGCGAGCCCACGTTGGACCTTCCGCGGAATCCATGCGCAGAAGGCAACGAACCGGGTATGTGGGACGCGCTCGCGCGAGAGCTGGCGAATCACGCCCAGACTGAACCTGCTCTGCTCACTTGGGTCGCGGAAGAGATTGCGTACTGCGATCGCCGCGCCGCGATCGCAGATTCGGAGGAGGGACAACTTCATCTCTACGACGCGTGGGATGTGCAACGCAGGAATGCTCTCTACGCGGCATTTGAAGCGGGCGGCCGTGCGCGAACTGCAGCCGCGTTTCAGCTCCTCGCGGGCGTCGCGAGCCCCGGTGGAAACCCGCTTCCGGACTTTCAGTGGGACCTGGTTTCGATTTCGCCCGAAGCTATCGCGGTCGCGAATCGGTTCCGCCATCTGCTCCACGCCGCGATCGAGCACCTGACGACTGCCGAAGACCCACTCGCGCGCGCGGTGCGCGGCTTTGCGTTCAGCTTGGAGGATGCCATCTATCGCTCTCCGGTAATGTTCGCCCGTGCTCGCGATTCGGAGCCAAGAATCGTGATGACCGTCTCGGACAATGCCGTTCACGCGCAGACGTGGCCAACCATCGACCTCACAAGTCGAGATCAGACATCAGTGACGACACCTACGCGAACCTTGATCGCGTCCGGGTCCGAGGTTGATCGGGGAGCTCTCAGCGCGTTGCGAGACTCCCATCTAGGCGCAGTCTCTTTCATCGCGGAGACGACCAGTGGCGTCCGCCTGCTTGAGGCGGTGACTCAACTCGCACGGGCATTGATCGACCTTCAAATTACAGACGTGCGGCTCGTGAATGGCGACGCAAAAGTCGCTATCCAGGTTGGGCATTCCCCCGACATTCGTTCATTGTTCGAGGCGCATTTCCCCGCATCGGATCGGGTGGAGCTGTCCACACCCGAGGCAACCGGTCCACGGTTTCCGATTTCCTTCTACGACCCGGCGCAGCGAATTCAGCCGCTCGAACCTGGGCGCTTCCGCATATCACGCAGTTACGTTATTCCGTTCGCTCGCTTGCGGAGCGAGAACGTAGACGAGTCGATCAGCTCCGATCAGCTGGTTCGAATGTTGTCGCGTGTGCTGGTTCAGTTCGTGATGGAGCCCCAACACGAAGTCGACCAGTCAGAGTCCCTCGTAGTCGCGCGCATGACCCGACTAACGGCTCCCCAGTGCGAAGGCTTTGGCGCACTCCTGTTCCCAAGTCCCGGATCGGAAGGTGAGCAGGATGGTCGCGCTGTCATGTTCGGGAACAACTGCGCGCCGCCCACAGGATCCAACGCGCTCCGGGCGTCCCGTTTTCTCTACGGCGCGGGAGAGTGCGAGGTGCCTCGGTCCGTCCTTCGCGACCTCGCGCGAGGTGGCCGTCAAAGACGTGCCGTCACAATCCGTTGCGAGGGAGCTTCGTACCGTTTGGACCTCGGAGAAGGGGTGTCCCAGTGATGCTTCGACACGCGGCCTTTCTGAGCGTCGTATTTTTCTTCCACGGCTGTGGGGGCGCGCCGACGCCCTCGCCCACCGTCGCGATTGGTTCCCACCCGCCAACGCGTCTGTACAACCTTGCAGATCCAGAGGCGGCGCTTTCCGAGGCGACATCTGCAGATCTTCCACTCGTGCGTCTTCAGCTCGCGATGCTCTCCGCGTTGGGTTCAGATCTGGAGCGTGACGAACGCATCGACAGAGCGCTCGGATTCGTCTCCAACGGATGCGCGCACAATCGCGTTGCAGGGGAGACGTCCCCACGCTGCATGGAGAGTCGCTGGCGATTCGCTTACACGCTTGCGCGCGAGCTTGCGGACCAGCCTGCGCTTGCTGCATTGACGCGGGACTACGCGGCAATTGCGGGCAGCGTTGGGCGCGAACCAGCGATGCGCACGCGCTACATCGTTCACCACGGAATGTCCGGCCCTGAAGGCCTCTCCCAGACGCTGGCGGCGTGGACCACTCTTAGTCGGTATCTCACCTTAACGAGTAGCGCCGCGGACTCGGAGCTCGGGCAAGGTCTGGACGGATGCCCCCTTCCCCCTCTGATAGGCGGTCGCATCGCCGATGCATCAGCCGCTTGCGAGCTCGACCGCTCGCGCATGCATGTGACGGTCGCTACGGACCAGACACAGAAGGCTATCAATACGGTCGCGTTCGCATCACGCGCGTACTCCGTGCTCCTCCAGTCCAACGAGCCGCTTGCGCGCGCATTACGGCCGGCTGTCCTCCGAATCGGAGAACGTGTCGCGACCAGCCGCTTGCGCGGCGCGTTCGCCGCTCCACCCGTCGGGCCAGAGCTAGACTTCCGCGCGGACGACGGACCTCGCTCGATGTTGCGGCTGACCGACGAAAGCGTGTCCTTTGTGATTCATCCGTCCATCGCATGGTCGGACACACCAACTGTCGAGGGATGGTACGAGCGCCGCGCGGTCTCGGACGCGACGTGGGGCGACATGGAAGACCACCTCATCGCGCGGTTTGCTCGCGACACCCCAGTTGAGAACCATGTCGAGAGTCCTACCCCGAGCCGCGTGCTCTTGGTGCTGGATCACAGCACGCACCCCTCCCGCACGCTCGACGTGCTTCGACGAGTGCTTGCGAGCCCTTGTCCGACCGAACGGTGCGAAAACCTGTCGGTCATATGGGCCGAGGGCAACCGCGTTCACCACTTCAACCCGACTCACAGACCGGTATCGTCGGATGAGATTCGTGCGCAGTTGCTGCTACACGTCACCGCACGAGCGGCTTCGCTTCGCGGCGAGTCTATCGCTGCCCAGTCACCCGACGGGTATTTTGCCGGTCTCTCGCTTCCGCCTCGGAGTTCACGACACGGGTATCTAGTGACGATCAAGGCTGACGCAAACGCGAACGCAGAAATCTTTCGTCGAGCAGTGAGCACCATCAGCGAGGCTGCGCGATTCTTTCGCATCGATGGTGAGCCCGCGGTTGCCGTGCCGACGACTCCAGATGACCGACTGCTTTCTTCGTGTCGCGGTCGCCTTTGCTCATACATTCGTGCGCGCATCGATCGGACCGAAGCAGGCAAACCCAAGCTCGTGCTCGTACACGTGATCACGCCAGGCGAGCTCGGTGGTTTTGGATTTCTCGATGATCTTGGGCTATCGCAACCCACCCTCGAACAGACGTCGCCAGGACCACGTGGAGAAACGTGGACCGCCCAGAGCGAAGGTCTCCGGTCGCTGGAGATCGAGAGCGCAGGCGACCGCATCGACCGGATCCGTGTAGTGCTTGCGTATCCAGCGGGCGAACGCTGGGAATGGACGCCGGTCGCGTCGAGCGCGCACTAGCTCGAGCTTCAGTGTTCTCGCGCTCGAGGCTGCAAGCACCTCGAGCTTCAGTGTTCTCACGCTCGAGGCTGCCTGCACCTCGAGCTTCAGTCGATGCAGAGCTCGACTGCGTGAATCGCAAGGGAGGACGAACCGCCTTCGGCGTAGAGCTGGACCGCGGTGAGTGCGGGATCGTCGCTGGGCGAGAGCATGTGGGTCCAGTCGATGGCGTACCAGTCGTAGGTGAAGTCAACGTCGACGGGTCCGCCAAACGCATCTCCGTAGATGGGTGACCACGCACGTATCCGAGTCGAGGCAGACGTCGAGTAGCTGCGAGCTTGGACGTAGAGCGTCGCGTTCGAGAAGTCTTTGCCCGCGACACTGAATCGAGCGCGGAGGTAGTCCGCGGACCCCACGGTCACGGCGTATCCGCTCATAACGACGCCGACCGACCGAACCGGCACGACGTTGCACGCGCTGCCCGGAGCGAGTGAGTAAGAACAAGACGCTGTCCACACATCGATGCGCGGATTCGTCGAGTTGTCGAAATGGAATCGGAAGAGCGAACGACCAGCACCGTTCTCACATGGGATACCGGTGACCGGAGGCGCGTCGCGCGTGGGCGCCACGTCGGGCCTGAACGGAATCACGTCGAAGAAAAAGCTACGGTCGGGCGGCACAATCGCGTCGCGAAGAGGGATTGGCCTGGCGTCGAGTGCCATCACCACATCATCCGTGATGATCGACGCGTCTCGTTCCGAGGCTCCGGAATCCACTCCAGCATCCGTTCGTCCAGGACTGGGATGCACTCCGGAATCGACGATGCTTCCAACGCCCGTGTCCTCGAGAGGATAGACCTCGGTTCGACGCGCCGCGCAGGCGGAGCCCGAGACAATCGCGGCCAGCGTCAAGAAAAGCTGGGTTTTACGAAGAAACAACGTCACGACACTCCTAACGCATCCCACGGTCCGAAACATTCCCGAGGTGCGTCAAAAGCACCGTCTCAGCGCTGCTGATAGAGGCTCAAACCGCCGACGTAGAGGAAGCCGAGCATGAAGAGCACGAGGAACGGAATGCTGATCCACGCACCGGTGTAAATCGCGAGACCAATCGTGCCAATGAAGTAGACGCCGAACGCAACCTCGACAAGCGTCGCGATGTTCTTGCTCGCGCGATACTTCTTGCGCGACCAGCCTTGATGACTCGAGGTCACGCCGTGCTTGGGTGTGCGAACGAACTCGCTCTCACCGCCAAAGAGTCCCTCCATGACTGCGCGCGCATTGTTGAGCGAGAGCCCGATGCCAAGCGCCATCATGAGGGGAAGGCGTTTCACTGCGTCCCAGAGGTTGTTGTAGAGCACGCTGTGCGTCACCAAGTAGAACGCCACGATGCTGCCGCTGGTTGCAAAGAAGAGCGGTGCGTCGAGAAGAAGGAGCTCCGGGCGATCGAGCTTCTGACGCAGAAGCATGTTCGGAAGCTGAAGGCACGCGAGTATCACGAGGAACACGTAGGCGAAGTTGTTCGTGAGGTGAAAGATCGCCTCGAGCTTAACCTTCCAGGGAATGTCGGCCTTTAGGACGATGGGAAGAAGCTTGCGAGCAGTCTGAGCGGAGCCTTTTGCCCAGCGGAACTGCTGGCTCTTGAAGCTGTTCATCTCGCAAGGAATCTCTGCCGGTGCGAGCGCGTCGGGAACGTAGACGAAGCGCCAACCCTTGAGCTGGGCGCGGAACGAGAGGTCCATGTCCTCGGTAAGCGTGTCGTGCTGCCATCCGCCCGCGCTAGCGATCGCGGCTTTGCGCCAAATGCCGGCGGTGCCGTTGAAGTTGAAGAAGCGCCCGGAACGATTACGCGCGATGTGCTCCACGACGAAGTGACCGTCCAGCATCATGGCCTGCACGCGCGTGAGCACGGAGTAGTCGCGATTGAGGTGACCCCAACGCGCTTGCACCATTCCGACCTTCTCGTCGGTGAAGTGATGGATGAGGTCTTTGATGATGCCCGGCGTCGGTACGAAATCCGCGTCGAAGATCAGAAGGAATTCGCCGCGCGAGGTGGAAACGCCGGCTTCGAGCGCGCCCGCCTTGAAGCCCGTGCGGTCGACGCGATGAATGTAGTGCGCGTCGTAGCCACGAGCGATGAGCTCGTCCACCTTGAGCTTCGCGATGCTCTGCGTCTCGTCGGTCGAGTCATCGAGAACCTGAATCTCGATCTTGTCCTTCGGGTAGTCGATCCGCGTGACGCCCTCGATCAAGCGTTCCGCGACGTACATCTCGTTGAACATCGGAAGCTGAATCGTGACGACCGGCAGGTCCGTGAAGCGACTCTGAGGCTGCACTGCGGAGCGCCGATGCTTGAAGAAGAGGAAGAGAAGCTGCGCGCGATGGAATCCGTAAACCGCGAGAACGCTCAGGACGACGAGATAGAGAACGACGATTGCAATCTGACCGGGACCGAGCGCTGACGTGATGGTTGTTGGATCCAAGAGTGCTCCGAGCGACACGCGGCAACTGCCTGCATGAGCGCGGATGGAAGTTAGCTTGGACCGGTGTAGCGGTCCTTTTCTGGCTGTAATGGATTGTCACGAATTGTCGCGACCGTCAGAACGGGACGTACTTGAACGCGACAATTCCGAACAGGAGAACACAAGCGACGAGAACGCCGACCTGCACAGGATCAATCGAGACCCTCTTGAGATAGTCGGTCGCGGTTGCTTTGCTTGCGGCGCTCAAGTCAGGACGAGCTAGGAGCTCGCGGCAAAGGGCGCGCACGGCGGCATAATCCCCTCTGCGGTACGCAGACTCGACTCTGTCTTCCAAGGTTGGCGCAATCTCTTCCGGGGGAGCAGCCGGCGCGAGGGCAGTCGAATCTTCGATCACCCCTCTGATTAGCCCGATGCCTTGAGGTCGCAAGGCGTGCCGAACAGCTCCTGCTATAAGCAACCCGTCATGAATTCGCACGTCTTTGCTCCGAACCTCCTCAAGGATCGCGTCATCGTCGTCACGGGAGGTGGGACCGGGATTGGTTTCGCCATCGCGAATCTCGCGGTCTCGCTTGGCGCAAAAGTCGCCATCTGCGGTCGTCGTCCGGATCCGCTTCAAGCAGCAGCCCAAAAGCTACGAGCGGATCACACCGACGCTGACGTGCTCGCAACACCATGCGACATCCGCGATGTCGATCGCGTCGCGCAGTTCGTAGACGACGTCCAAACGCGTTTCGGCACCATCGACTCATTGGTCAACAACGCGGGCGGCCAGTTTCCATCTCCGGCAGAGCACATCTCGGCAAAAGGATTCGAAGCCGTCGTTCGGAACAACTTGCTCGGCACGTTCAACATGACGCGGACCGTCGCAGAGCGGGCGATGCTGCCTGCGCAGCGCGGCGTCGTCGTAAACATCATCGCGCAAATCGCGCGAGGTTTTCCTGGCATGGCGCATACGGGAGCGGCTCGCGCTGGAGTCGACAACCTGACCAAGTCGCTCGCCGTGGAGTGGGCCAAGCGAGGCGTCCGCGTCAACTCAGTCGCTCCCGGAATCATCGTGTCGTCCGGAACGGATCAATATCCACCCGACCTCATGGCGCGCGCGATCAGTGCGACCCCCTTGCAACGCGTTGGACAGCCGCACGAAGTCGCCGGTCTCGTGGCGTTTCTCTTGAGCGACGCTGCGTCGTTCATCACGGGGCAGACGTATTACATCGACGGTGGGCAAAGCCTCGCCGGCGACATTTGGCTGACCTAGCGCCTCTGGCCGCTCGACCGGCGAGAGTCGAGCGCGCTACGTCTCTACCGCCGGATCGGTGTCTCGTTTGCCAACCACGAACGCAATCCCCACCGAGACGAAATACAGGAACACGAGCGGGATGAAGACGACGAGGAGCATCACCACGTCGGGTGGTGTGATTGCGGCCGCGACAACTGCCGAGCCCACGATCCACCAGCGCGCACCCTTGAGCAGCTGCTTGTAGGTCACGATTCCGGCCATCGCCAAAAAGGTCAGCACCAGCGGAACTTCGGCCACGAGTCCGAAAGCCATGAACATCTGGACACAGAAGTCGATGTAGTCGCCAAGCATGACGGTCGGCTGCACCGTAAGTTCCGAGCCGGGTAAGAGGCCCGCGCCTCCGAGCAAAATCTCGAACCCCATCGAGAGTAGCGAGTAGCCCGCGTATCCCCCGGCAACGAGAAAGATCGACGATGCAAGTACGAAGGGCACCGCGAGGCGCTTCTCTCGTTTGTAGAGACCCGGCGATACGAACGACCACAGCTGCCAAAAGACCCAAGGACTCGCAAGGGTCACCCCGATCAGGAGCGAAACCTGAATCTCTGCGACGATCTGATCCATCGGTCGCGCAAAGTGCAGCGTCGGTGCCGTGGAAAGCTTGAGCTGCTTCCAGGCGGTTACGTAAGGGCGCGTGAGGATTTCGATGGCTTCTTTCCGTACGAACCAAGCGGCGCCCACCGCCGGAACAATCGCGACGACCGCCAAGATCAAACGCTTTCGAAGCTCGCGCAAATGCTCGAAGAACGTCATTTGCACGTCGTTCTCGGGCTCCGAGCTGGCGGCGCTCTCGCGATTGGTTGCGGCGGGCCCCCCGGGGATGCTTGCCGGCAGCTTTTTCACCACCGTCCTCACGCCGGCGGTCCGTTCAGAGGAGCGCGCGATACCGCGAGATCAACATCGACCCCCGCGGCCGGGAATTCTCGTGCTCGATCCTCTGCAGATAGCGGAGCAGGCAGCTTGGCGCTCGCTGCATCGAACGCCGCGAGCTTGAGGTCACGCAGCCGCTTCAGCTCCGCGATCTCGTCGGACTCCATGATCTCGTCGATTCCGGATTGTGCACGCAGCTCGCGCCCAGCCTTCTGGAACTCGCGCATCGCGCGACCGAGCGTCTTCATGAGCTCCGGCATCTTGTCGGGGCCAACCGCGATCAGCGCAATGATCGCGACAAAAACAATCTCACCAAAGCTAAATCCAAACACGTGATTTTTGGGAGCCTACAACGATCCGTCGACGCAGCGACCAGTTGCTTCGTCACACCTTGCACGGCCGCGGAGCACGCCTCGGCAGAACTCGTCACCGCCGAAGATATCGCAGCGAGGAGCGCACACCGAAATCGCGGGTGCCCAGCATGTCTGGGCGATCGAGCCGACCCCGGCGCATTGGTCTGCGGAGTCGCATCGACACGTGAATTCGTCGACTTCGTCGTTTTCGTTGTCGTCAATTCCGTTGCAGCACTCGGAACGGGAGCCGAACGGTCGACAGTCCGAGTCACGGCAATCGGGCAAGCGATCGCAGTCGTCATCGATTCCATTCGTGCAGGCATCGATTCCGCCTTCGAACGTCATCGTCGGCACACAGGTGACGTCACCGCCTACGTCTGGGCGCAGGACGGGAACGTCGACCCGGCGAACATCTACGACTGAGATTGCGTCTCGCGGCACGGCAGAATCGATCGGACGTCCCGCGTCTCGACGACACGTGGCTCCGCACGAGATCGCGATGCAGCAGTCCGGATCTCGGCAGTTTGCAAACCCATCGCAGTCGTCGTCGAACTCGTCATCGCAGATGAGCTCGGTCGCGCGGCACACGCGTGGACAAGGTGTGACACCGCGACAATCGGAGTCGCGACAGTCGATCACACCATCGCAATCGTCATCGCGCCCGTTCCCGCACTGACCCGGCTCTTCACGCGGCGGGCACATGCACTCGGGCAAGCAGGCGGGGTCCGCGCAATCGAGCCTTGAGTCGCAATTGTTGTCGACACCGTCACGGCATACTTCCAGTACGCGCGGATTGATGTCCGCGTTGTCGTCGTTGCAATCCGTTCCACCGCAACGGATGGGTCCGACACCATCGCCGTCGTCATCGCGGGGAGACATCACACACGCGCGTGCGCCTTCGTTACAGACGAGAGCTACGCAGCCGACCGGTCGCGGACACGGTGGTGTGCCTGCACGGCAGACACCGTCCGCGCACTGCTCCGTACCGGTGCAGAACAGACCGTCATCGCACTCGCGCATCGTTGTGCAGCGAACGCTCTCGCAACGATTCACCCGGCACAGCTGTCGGTCGGGGCATCCGCAATCCGAGCAGCACGTGCTGTTCGTCTCGGTCCCTTCGCAACGACCGTCGCCGCAAATGGGGGAGCGCATGTTCACGTCCGGAGGTCGCGAGACATCAAGCGGTGCGTCTACCGAGCGCAGGTCTGGGAAAATCAGCGAAACATCACGCCCCGCTTGGTCGAAAGGCGGCGCAACGATGTCAGACGCAGGGCCGCCATCGAAGCGTTCACGAAGCGCGGTACGACCGCCCAAACAGCCCGTCAGCACACCAAGGCTCGTGACGATTGCAACGCAGAATGCAGCGTTGGCGTAAGGAAGAGTGGACCACGCGCGCATGCAGGGTAAGTTAGCAGCTGGTCGCAAAGTGCCAGCCGAAACCATCGATCTCGCGGGATTCGCGACACGTGACGCAGCGCCGGTGAATCCCGAGTGGACGAGAGAGACGCGCCTTTGGCGCAACGCCAACTTCCGTTGGTTCGATGGTGTGGATGCGTTGGCTCAGGCCGCTTTGGAGAAGGCTTTTCACGAGTGGCTCGCCATCGCAGAGGACGGACGAGCGTGCCTTTCGAACTCCGTGAACTGGGCGTACGTGCGCATCGAAGGGCCTTTGTTTCGTATTGTTTCGCTCGACCCAACAACGTTGGTCGCGCTCCTCTCCAACGGACAAAGCGTCGAGATCGACCCCGAAGACCTTCGCGTTTCGACAGCTGGGATGCTCTATGCCTACGCGAACGTTGCTGCGCGAGTCACATGGTCGACCGGTAGTGCGCCGGTCTTTCGCGTGCTCGTCCAGTTCTCAGGGCCTGCAGCGACTTCGATGGCGGATGTCATCGAAGACAAGGGCGAGTCGCTTCAGTTTCGCTCGCGACCGATCGCCGTCATGCCGGACGACGAGCTCTCCTCGTGGAGGTTTTCATGAAGCCGAAGCTACCCACCTCGAAACAATCCATCGCGCGAGTGGCCGTGATGGTCGTTGTCGCACCGTCTCTCTTGTTCGTGTTCGGGCGGGCTGCGATGGACGGTGAGCTCCGGCGCCGGGACGCTCTCTACCGAGCTGCGCTCGACGACGAGACCGTTGATGCCGCAAACGCAGGCACAACGCCTGCGTTGAACTATCTCGCGACCCGCAACTCACCTGAGCTTCTCCGCCTCCCGCGCGTCGAGGGAACGGACACGCGTGGCAAGCCTTTCAACAGCGTCGCGGCGATCGCGTCGAAGAAGCGCGTGGTGATCAATTTTTGGTCCCGCTACTGCGAACCGTGCATCGAGGAAATGCCAAGCCTGGAAATGCTCTCGCGCGTGATCCGCGAGCAGGAACTTCCGATCGAGCTGATCACCATCAACGTCGATCCAAAGGAAGAGGACGCAACTGCGGTCGTTCCGACCATCTCGGAGCTTCGCGTTCTGCATGATCAACAGAAGCAGATCGCGGGACGCTTTGGCACAAAGCAGTATCCCGAGACCTGGATCGCAGACGAACGAGGGATCATTCGTGCGCGAGTCGACGGGCCTCGGGACTGGAGCTCTGCGTTGATGGTTCAGTTCATTCTGGGGCTGTAACCCGATTCACGGTTCGCCCGCGACATTGCGACTCAGTAGCAGACCCAACGGCCGTACTGGTCAAAACCGCACCCATCCGTTCGCTCGTAGCCTGGATCGTCATGATTGTCGCTCGGGGGATCGTCGTGACTCGACTCACCGCCCTCATCTTCACCTGGGTCGTTCTGCGACGAACACCCGTCGTACGGGTAGATCACGCTACGAACGTTCACGACGTGCGCGACATAGCAGTCGCTCTCATCGTCGCAGTAGATGCGCGTTTCTTCCTCCGTCAGCGGTTCGCACGTCCGTGTTGTTACGATCGTGATCAACGGGCGACCGATGCTGTCTTTGACCGTCTCACTCGTGGTTCCGCACACACCTGCGTTCTGGATCAAGTTCTGTGGTGTGTCCGACACGCTGATCGGCGTGCAGTTCGTGGACGATGCGGTCTGCCTAGCCGACGCGATGTCGTCTTGGTGAGCTTCCACGGCGTCGAGTGAGCTCGCGGCGCAACCGAGCCCACCGAACATCGCGGTAAAAACGAACCACCTCACTGCCTGTGTGATTTTGATCATCTTTTGACGTCTCCTGCCAGATCCTTCAGCAAGCGCTGAGCCAGATTCCGGCACGCCAAAGTTCGCGGGAATCCCGGTTCTAGGCGCGGACCTTGAGTACGTTCCTCCTCCACCAGTGGGGACAGTCCTCACGTGAATTGAAGAACCCGAACCAGGAGCGCACATCGCGTCCCAGGCTCGGGTTCTCGTTTCGATGCATCAATCTCGCGTAGATTGTTTGGACCTCAGCGACAGACCCATCGGCCGTACTGATCGAACCCGCAGCCGTCTGTTCGATTGTAGTTGTCCCCGTGGTTGTCTCCTTCCGGGTCGTAACTCGGCTCATCACCGCCTTCGCCTGAATCACCAGAAGGGCATCCGTCGTACGGGTAGACCGTGACGCGCATGGCGACAACGCGCGAGAGGTGACAGGCGCTATCTTCCTCGCAGTAGATGCGTTGCTCCTCATCGGTAAGCGAGTTGCAAGTACGGGTGGTTACGATCGTGACCAAAGGCCTATTTATGGCGTCTCGTATGGTCTGGCTCGTCGTTGTGCATACACCCGAGTTCTGAATCGCGTTCGGCGCAGAATCCACGCTCGTGATCGGCGTGCAGCTGGTCGACGTTGCGTTCTGTTGCGCAGCTCCGATCGGCGCCTCGTCGTCATACGCGTGCTCCGATTCAAGTTGGCCTGAGTTGGCGGCACATCCGGTGAATAAAACCGCTGCGACACAGAGAACCGCTGCGCTGGTGATCGGTCTTCCAATTTTCGTCATCCACTCTCTCCTTGCGCCTCTCACCCCACACTGTCGGTGCGAGCGGCACATCAATCGACGCGCATGCCACGCGTTCGGTCTTTCGCGTTCTGGAGAGCGTTCGCGAGCTGACAAATGGAGTCAGTTGGCCGGTGACTGGGGTGTTTCGTCCCGTGTTCCGCGCCAAACCTCTCGAAAACATGGCCGATCTCGCAACGCAGGACACTCAGCCCAGTGGCATAGCGCGTGCTCTCTTTTACCCGTGGTGACTCGCATGCATCCGCGCTTCAACGTCTGCCTGCTCGCGCTTCTCACGACCGTGGCTTGCAACGCGTCGATTTCCCAGCACCGGGGGACCGCGCACGAGGACGGCCGCGCCGACGACCCCGCGCGCCGATGGAGTGACGCCGGAGTTGGCGACGCACGCGCTCCTTCCACGAGCGACGCTCGAGTGTCGCTAGCCGGGGACGGTTCACGCACCGATGCTGCTTCGCTTCCTGGAAGCGATATCTGTGGAAACGGTCTCGACGACAACCGCAACGGCACGGTCGACGAATCATGTGCGTGCCCGTCTGCCTCGACGCAGGCGTGCTGGCCCGGATTGCCGACCCAGCGGG
>CAZWQH010000007.1:10206-32209 GCA_964635815.1 uncultured Sandaracinaceae bacterium | reverse complement strand
TTTGATCCGGCCGGGAAGAGCCTCGTAGTACGAGCTCGGGGTAGGCATGAACTCCACGCCTGCTCCGCGTAGCCCGCGCACGGTCTCGATGATGTCTTTCACCGAAATCGCAGCGTGTTGAATTCCATCCCCGCGATGATCTTCTGTAAAGAGATTGATCTGCGACTGCTTGAAAAACGGGCGTGCTGGCTCGTTGTTCGCGAACTTCACGCCGCTCTGCGGATCCCACATCACTCGGCTCTTGAGGCCGGACCCATCTTTGTCGTCGATACGCACGTCGTTCGTATGGAACGCGATCTCCCAAAGCGGTTCGAGTCCGAGCACATGCTCCATCCAAAGCAACGCCGGCGACATCGTCTGGAAGTTCGACGTTACGTGATCGAATCCTAGGAACTTGTGCCGGTTGCGTCCGCCTCGCGGCGTTTCGTGTCGGCGAAACCCTGGGTAGAGATCGTACTTTCCTTTGCGTTCGACGAACCGAAAGGTCGCGCCACCGAATGGCGTGGTCATGCTGAAGTAGGCGATCTCTCCGCTCGACTCTTTGAAGCGTTGGATATCGTCGATCATCGTTCCGCCCCGCTCTTCGAGCAGCCTGAACGTGTGCGCTATGTCTTCTACCTCGAACACGAGCGTGCCTACGCCATCGGGATGCTGTCGAAGGTATCGCCACGCACGACCACCTTCGCCGACCGGTTCGCTGACGACGACGCTCGCACCGCCGGCCTCGAATACCTTGGAGCGCTGTCGCCCGCTCTCCGTCAGGGTCGGGCCCGATTCACCGACCTCTGCGAAGTCTAGAAGCTTGGTATAGAAGCGTTCGCTTCGATCGAGATGTCGCACGTAGTAGTGCATGCACTCGAGGCGCTTGATGCCGAGGCTTTCACGTTTCATCTGGGACTCCGTTCAGGTCTTGGGGGCGTCGGGCTGCTTCTCTGCGTGTGCGCGAACGAAAGCATCAAACCGGTTCGCGTTGCGCTCTGCGCGCAAGAGCGTCGGATACGAGTCGAGTGCGACCTCGAATCTGCGGGCGGTGTACAACTGCGGGACCAAACAGAGGTCGGCAAAGCTCGGCTCATTGCCGACGAGGAAATCACCCGCAGTGCGTAGGGAGATTTCTTCCATCGCGTCGAAACCAGACTTGATGAAGTCTTGAGTCCAGCTCCGGTCGTTGCCGCCGAGCGCCTTGACCTTCTCGTGAGTTTTCAGATTCTGGAACGGCTGGATGCCCGAGTTAACGATCTCTGCCAGCTGCCGTGAACGACCACGCAGATAGGGATCACGCGGCAGAAGCGGCAATGCGGGATGCGCGTCCTCCAGGTACTCGAGAATCGCCATCGACTGGCCGAGGTATTTGACACCATCTGGGGTGTTGATCTCGAGGGTCGGCACCTGAGCCATCGCGTTCTTCTCGCGGTAGTCGTGTTCGAACTGTTGCTTCTCGACGATCTGAACGGGAGCGATTTCGTACGGAAGCTTTTTCCAGTTGAGCGCGATGCGGACGCGCCACGATGCGGAGCTTCGCCAGTATGCGTGGAGTTTGTATGCCGTCACGAGGACGTGTTTACCCGATCCGATGGGTGCATTCCACCCGTTGATCGATCGTCCCGAAGATTGAACGGCCTTGGTCGTCGGACATGTCCAGGCGGACCCGGTCTCCATGCTTGAGAAACGGAGTTCGGGGCTCTCCAAACGCCAGCGTCTCGCGCATTCGTCGTTCGACGAGGCAGGATACCCCACGTGCTTCGTCGTCGTTCGAAACCGTGCCGCTGCCGAGAATCGTACCCGCGCCAAATGCTCGTGTTTTGGAGATATGGGCGATGAGATCAAAGAAAGAGAAATGCATTTCGGGCCCCGCGTTTGGGTCTCCCGCGAGCGCGTCGTTCAGCCACGTTCGCAGGGGCAGATGAACACGTCCGTCTCGATACGCGGACCCAAGCTCGTCGGGCGTGACCGCGAACGGAGAGAACGCCGTGGAAGGTTTGCTCTGAAAGAAACCAAACCCTTTCGTGAGCTCGGCGGGAATTAGGTTCCGCAGAGAAACGTCGTTTGCAAGCATGACGAGCTTCACGTGTGCAGCGGCGTTGCTCGCAACGGTTCCGGCGGGAACGTCTCCGAGCACGACACAGACTTCCGACTCGAAGTCGGGGCCCCAGGCTTCGCTTCCTACGCTGATCGCATCGCGCGGCCCGAGCATGGTGCTCGAGCCACCTTGGTAAACCAACGGATCCGTTGTCACGTTCGGAGGGGGCTCCGCTCCGCGTGCCTTACGAACCAAGATGATGTGATTGATGTAGGCCGAGCCATCGACCCACTCGTACGCGCGAGGAAGCGGAGCCGCGACCAGTCCTGCCTCGAGCGCTTGCGGCAGTGATTCGCCGGTCGAGTGGCTCTCGAGCGTTTTGGCCGCTTCAGAAAGGAGAGGCGACACTCGGTCCCAATCGTCCAGTGCGGATTGAAGAGTAGGAGCGATGCTCTGCTTCGCGTAGCGAAGCCCATCACGTGAAACGACGACGAGCTGGCCATCGCGAGATCCATTGCGAAGAGTTGCAAGACGCATAGTGCGACTCGAGCCTAGAGCCCTCGAGGCAATTCGCAACCCACGATCTCGCTACTCTGCCGATGATTCCGTTGGCGCGCGATTCCTCCGCCCGCGGCGTTGTCGCTGCGCTCGCTCCCGTCGAGCTTGCTCGGCACGCCGTTCTCTCAATCGCTCGCGGTGTCTCCGGCGTTGAGCTTCGACCGTCTCCTCCTCGCCCTCCTCCGCAGTCACGACGTCGGCGAGGGGGAGCTCTCCACGGGCTCTGGCTTCCGCATCAGCTTGTGTGGACTCTGCAGTCCAACGTTGCCGCACTCGACCACGGCGTCCGCGCCTTGCTTGATCGATCCAGTAGTAGCTCTGGGAGCGAACATCGAGGTGTACGAAACCCGACCGCGGGTACAGTCCAACGCCCGAGAAACCTAAGGTACGTAAGAACGTGGCGAGCGTTCGGATCTCGACTCCTTCGAGTGTGAAATCGATCGCGCGGCCGTGCGTGTGCCGACTCGTCGCACGACCATCGCGCACGCCGCTGACGATGTGGACACGGTAGCGTTGAAAGTGTCGAACCGCTTTGTAGACGCGCTCCAGAAGTGCAGGGTGCACGTCTTGCCCTCTGTGCGTGGGGCTTGGAGCAAAGGCGCGTCGCGCGGTTTCGAGGTCTTGTGTATCGAAGGCGCCGGTGATCGGATCCGGGCTAAGAACGAATTCTTCCCGGTGCCGCACGAAGGTAAGCGGTGTGCTTACGGGGCCCTCGGGAGGTTCCTGAGCGAGCACACGTGTGCGGGCGCTCACGGAAACCAAGACCGCGACGATACAAACCGCGCGCATCGTGGCGCTATGCCCCACGAACGAAGGGTCGTCGAGGGCGGGACGGCGTCTTGCCTTTACTCACAGAAGCGGACCTTGATAGTTTCATGCAGGACGTGGCAAACGACGAGACGAAGCCTCGCGGGCAAAAGGCCTGGGCGACGGGAGATACTTTGCGTCTCGAAGGCGAGGTCCAATCGCGAGTTGTCGCAGCGATTCGAGGGGCGAGACCGGTAGTCGTGGTCCTCAATGGGGCTCATGTCGGCGGTCGTCATCCGCTTCTGACGAACGCGATTTTCGGAAGGAACCCCGAGTCCGACGTGGTTCTCACGGACGCTGGCGTGTCGTGGCGGCACGCCGCAATCGAGGAACGTAGCGGCAAATGGTACGTGGTCGACTTCGGGAGCACCAATGGCACCCAGGTCAACGGCGAGCGAATCGCGGAGCGTCAGATTGTCGCAGGAGATCGCGTGATGTTTGGTGCGACCATCGTGCGATTCGAGCTCGTGGACGAGATCGAAGACCAGTACGGCGCCACGGTATCGAAGCTGATCAATCACGACGATCTCACAGGGCTATTGCGAAAAGCTCGGTTCGACGTCGAAGTAAAAACCCTCTTCGAAGCAGCGAAGTTGCGCCGGGCTGCGTTGAGTCTTGTCGTCATGGATCTAGATGGCCTCAAGCCGGTGAACGACACCTACGGACACCTCGCGGGAGAATCGGTGATCGCCGCGGCCGGGGAGATCATTCGCGACATCGTGGGCCGGCGCGGACTAGCGTCTCGATTCGGCGGGGACGAGTTCGTCGCAGCGCTACCTGAGCATTCGTTGCCCCAAGCTCTTGTGGTTGCGGAGGAGATTCGGTCCAGGATCGCAGCTCATCGGTTTGGTGACGCCACGAACCGATATCCGATTACCGTTTCCATCGGACTTGCCGCAGCGCCCGACCACGGAGACGACTACAAGAAGGTTTTCACGTGCGGCGACGAAGCGCTGTACCGCGCAAAACAGCGTGGGAAAAATCGCGTCGAGAGCTAGTTCGGATTCGAACAGTCGCCGTCGTTGCGAAGCTCGCAGGCAGCCTGCCTTGCGGATGCTGCGCCCGCCGAGTCGCTGCGGGCTTGCCTGAGCGTCGCGAGTGAATCGCAGGAACGTGCGCTTCCGAGCTGACACGCTCGATCGTGATGCTCTTCAGCGGAGGTCGCGTTGCGAAGTCGCGGCGGTCCTGTTTCGTAGTGGCCCGCAAGGAGCTCGCAGGCTCGGCGGACTCTCGCGACGCACGCGCCGGCGTAGAGCTCCATTGCCCGAGTGATGCTCTTGCGGACTCCGTGCCCTCGCTCATAGGCAAGGCCTAGACCAGTGCATCCGAGGGAATCTCCCGAATTGCACGAACGCTGAAGCATGGACGCTGTTTGTGAGCGAGAGAGGCGTTCGGGACGTGCGCGCGCTTCGACATGAAGCGTCGCAAAACGGGCACACGCTGCCTGGAGCCCAGAGTTGCAAGCCGCTTCGTATACGCGCACCGCAGCTTGAACGTCAGGACGACCCAGGAGGCCCTCCTCGAGGGTGCGCGCGTACTGCGAACAGCCTTCCATCACGCGATTCTCGCAAGCGGACCGATACAGGTCGGTCGCGCGGCCTTGATCAGGTGTGACGCCGCGGCCGTGCTCGAGAAGATCTCCAAAAGAGACACACGCGCTGAATGCGCCGTTCGTGCAAGCGCTCTCGTACAACGTCGCGGCGCGAGCGTACGAGCGAGTCGTGCCTCGGCCGTTCTCGTAAGCGACCCCCAGGTTCTCGCACCCACGTGCGCGACCGGCATCGCACGCTCGTTGATAGAACGTGAGAGCGCGTGCGGGATCTCCGGAAACTCCTCGACCGTCTTCGAGCAAGATGCCGAACTCGTTGCAGGAGCGAGCGTCCCCGTTTTCGCATGCGCGTTCGTACAGCTGCCCGGCTCGCGTAATATCTGCCGTCACTCCGCGCCCGGCTTCGTAGGCGCTCGCGAGATTCCCGCAGCCCGATGCGGCCCCGAGCTCGCACGCTCGTTCGTACGCGCGCGCCGCCGCTACCGGATCGGCGGTCGTGCCGTCCCCACTCTCGACGAGCTCCCCGAGCTTGGAGCATCCCGGTGCGTGACCGCCCGTGCAGGAACGCAGATAGAGCTGCAACAGCTCCGTCGCATCGAGTGCGGAGCCGATTGTTTGGGCAATGATGAAGCAGCTTTCGCCACGCTCGCTTTCGCACGCGTGACGGTGGAACTCGAGAGCCTCCCGGCCTTGTGTGCGTGGGAGCACTCGCTCGCACGCATCGAGGGAATGCGCACGGCACGCTCGTTCGTCGAGCTCGTTCGCGAGCGCCGGGTTGCTCCGTGTGCCAAGCCCTTGTGCGTACACCCGGGCGAGGTCGCCGCAGAAAGTCTCCGAACCGCCGCTGCAGGCGCGTTGGAGGAGGTCCGTTGCACGCGCGAAGGTTTGCACTCGCCCAGACGCCAGGATCAGCTGACCGAGATTTCCGCAGGCGGCGATCGAGCCGTTCGAGCACGTGCGTTCGAGCAGCATCTCCGCGCTCACGCGATCTGATCGCACGCCCCGGCCTTCTATTTGGGCAAGCGCCAACAGGCGGCATGCTTCGTCTTCTTGTCCGTCGCAACCTATCCGGAGCATTGCGGCCGCGTCCTCGAGCTGGCCTTCGCGCTGAGCCTGAGTCGCGGCGACCACGCACTGCGAGAGGAATCTCCGCGCCACGCAGATGTCGCGCGGGGTCGCGGGAACCCGTCCTTCCTGCGTGCCCGCGTCCGCAGCGGATTGTGCGAATGCGCGGACGAACGGCGCGGTGACCAACAGAAAGGCGAAGAACGAATTAATCGCGAACGCGTACGTCGCGCAGGGCAGTCGAGCGTGGAGTTTGCTCATAGCGATCGTGAGCATTCCGGCTTGGCCCTCTGAGGACTCTTTCGCATACTGTCGTTTCCGAGGCTAGTACGACGTGGATCCTCTTCCCTACGACATGTTTCAGAGCGTTCGCTCTCCCATCGACTCGCGCAGAGCTGATCGGTTAGCGAGTATTTACCATCGCGGGCAAGAGCTCGCTTGGGACGGACGCGCGGTCCTGGCCGCGTTGATCAAAGAGCACGGTGGCGTTCGGATGAAGGCCGAAGAGCTACGTGCGCTCGAAGGAGTTTTTGCGATTCTCATGTGGGGTGAGCTCGCTGCTTGGCGCGTCAGTGCTCAGCTTGCTGACCACATTGTGCCGCTCGAGGCCAAGATGGCGGCCACGAGTCAGGCGCACGACGAAGCGCGACACTTCTACGTGTTGCACGACTTTCTCGATTCCGTCGGCGCAGTACCGCGCAGACCGGACAAGCATTCAGAGCGGGTCCTCGCGCTCGTCATGGAAACCACGCGCATTCCCGAGAAGCTTCTCGGCATGCAGCTCCTGATCGAGAACATCGCCCTTACGATTTTTCATGCGATCGAGAAACGCAATCTCGATCCCGTACTCAACGGGATCCTCGGCTACATCGCAAAGGATGAAGCTCGCCACGTGGGTCTCGGCATGCAGTACCTGCCGCAACAGCTTCGTGATCTATCGCCGGTACGGCGCGCCGCGTTCTTCACGTTTCAACTGCGCCTCACGCGCCACGTGATCTTCGGACTGAAAGCGATCGCGCCCGATCTGGAGACGCTTGGCATTTCACCCAAAGCCGTCTTTATCGACGGAACCGCGCGTCAGCGCATGGCCGCCGAGGAGCTCTTCAGCGAAATGGGTGCTCCTCCCGGACGCGTCGAAACAGCCATCGACTGGGCCATCGAGCGCGCCGCCGCAACAATGTTCACGTCGTAGACAATTCCGGGGCCGTCAATTCCTGGGACAGGTGTAATTTTGAACCACACCGTCTGCGGCTTGGTTTGTGCGCTTTGCGGTCGGGAAACGGTGTGGTTCAAAATTACACCTGTCCCAGGAATTCAAGCGTGGGCAATATGGGAGCGCCAGCTCTCGGGCAGCTCGATGAGACCTTCGGCGTGGAGGTAGTCGAGCATGGAGTTGCAGAGCACACCGCAGATCTCGGCGTAGATCCTTGGATCCGCAGCGAGACGGAGGGCGCGCTCGTCTACACGCCCAAGGAGCTTGGTGAGGAGTGGGTCTTGAACCGCTTGCACGAGGCGTTCGAGGAACTTGCGATCGAATACCTGACGGAACGACGCGAATGACTCCGTCGAGAGGCGGGTTCCGTGCATCTTGGTGACCATCTGTGTTTCGCGGACGACCTCCCACGCGAAGTCCCCAAGCGCTGGGCGGAACTCACGCAATAGGAAACGAGCGATCTCTTCAACGAACGCGGCGAGCAAGCGCTCGAGCTCTGGCGCAGTGCGTGCGAGGAACGCGAGGCTCAATTGACGGGTTTGATTCTCGAGAAAGCGGACCGCTTCACTGGCGTCAGCCGGTGGGTGGTATCCCATGGAGCGCAACGTCTGCGCGATTGCGCCCTCGTGCGTTCGCATTGCGTAGTAAACGGCTTGCTCCGTGGAGCCCATCACACGCTGCGCTGTGTCTATCGGTGCGCCAGAGCGAAGCTCGGACTCGAAGTAGACAGCCGAGATGCGTCGCTGAATGCGTTCCAGCTGGCGTCGCAAATAGCCTTCGCGGCGATCGCTCATGAGCCCTTCGAGGCACGTCCGGAGGTCTCGAATGACTTCGATTTCCCTCTCTGTGCGGTCCAACTCACCGTGCGGAACAGAGGTTCGGTCACGGCTTTCGATTCGGCGAAGCTCGCTGATGACCTGTTCGATCATGCCGCTCAGCTCCCGATTGATCGGGCTCGCTTTCTCGGCCGCGGCGTAGGCGTTTCGAACAGCGTTCTCACGCAAGAGGATCGCGTTCTGCACGGTTGCCAGCTTGGACGCGGTCGACATGTGCGGCGAACCGGCAGCCCCCGGAGGGAGCGAGGGTCCCGGACGCATCTTCGATGCTTCACGAGGTGCAGTGGGTGCGCTGCCACGTCCAAGCAAGTTGGGGAGTGCCGGTGCCGGCGGCAATTTGATGCGAGACGCCTCATCAGGGTCGCGGTCACTCATACCGGGATGGTGCACGAACTGTGCTCATGGTTTCAACCAACAAGAGCGAAGACGGCGCCCGGTCTGATGCACACACTGTCTGCGGGAGAAGTAACGCCATCGAAAGCGGCGCTGATTGAATTGCTCCGGCTCTGTGCCAGATCGCCCGCGATGGTCGTCAGCCGCGCGAACAAAACTGCGAAACGTGGACCGAAGCGAGCTGCTTCCGCGGCAAGGCCTCCGCGAGCGAAGACGTCGCAATCTCCGACCTTGAGTGTCCGACCCGACGGAGCCGTCTACGCGGAGCTGGGTCGTGCGATCATGAGACTATTCGACGAAGGCCTGCCCATACCGTCCCGTCTGGTTAGTGTGGTCGATGCAGTTCGCGCGAGTCGCGGTAGCGGCACGGTGACCGAATCATGATGCCCGAGTGGGCGTCCCAGCTTTTGGCGATCATCACGCTTCTAGCGGTGATCGCGATCGTCGTGCACCGCCTACCCAAGGTCGACGTAGGACACTCGAAGGAGTTTCTCCGTCGGCGATTCATGAACTGGTTTCCGCTCGGGCTGTCGTACGCGCTCCTTTACATGGGTCGCTACAACCTTGCGGTCGCCAAGAAGGTGATGGGTGCTCACGATTTGATGTCCAACGCAGAGTACGGAGACATCAAAGCGCTCGGTTCGATCGTGTACGGCATCGCGTTCCTCTTGAACGGCCCGCTCACGGATCGTTTCGGAGGCAAGGCGACCATGCTTGTGAGCTTGGGAGGTTCGGCCGTAATGAACCTTGCGATGGGGTTGGTTCTGCTCTCCGGTCAGAAGGATGTGATCGGCTGGATCACCGTTCTCTACGCGATCAACATGTACTTTCAAAGCTTCGGGGCTGTTGCGATCGTGAAGGTGAACTCCTCTTGGTTTCACGTTCGTGAGCGGGGAATGATCGGCGGAGTCTTCGGGATCTTGATCTCACTCGGCTTGTACTTCGCGTATGACGTCGGCCGTCTAATCGTGAACAACCTGCCGCTCTACGCGGTCTTCATGATTCCCGCCGGGTTGCTGCTCGTGTTCTTCGTCATCGACACCTTTCTGATCCGCGATCTACCGAGCCAAGCGGGCTTTCTCGACTTCGACACGGCCGATGCATCGAGCGGGTACGAACACGTGACGAACGTCATCGAGGTTTGGAAGCGAGTGCTGTCGTCCAAGATTGTCTGGGCCATCGCGCTGATCGAGTTCTGTAGCGGATACCTTCGCGCGGCTGTGATGGACTGGTACTACTTTTTTGCGAACCAAACGGGAATTGGCGAGACGCACTTCGTTCCTCGGCATTGGGGCATGGTGCAGTGCGTCGCAGGAATCATCGGAGGCATGCTAGCCGGCGTGATTTCCGATCGGGTGTTCAACTCGAGGCGGGGTCCGGTTGCGGGCGTCCTCTACGGGGTTCTCGTTGTCGGCTCGATCGCGTGTGCGTTCTTGTTGGGTTCGGCCGCACTCGGTTGGATGGTGACCCTCATGATGCTCGCCGTCATCGGTGTTCACGGGATGCTGTCGGGGAC
Source organism: uncultured Sandaracinaceae bacterium (assembly GCA_964635815.1). Taxonomy (GTDB): domain Bacteria; phylum Myxococcota_A; class Polyangia; order Polyangiales; family JADJQN01; genus CAZWQH01. Next base: position 22,252 of record CAZWQH010000007.1, on the reverse strand, counting down.
GGCGAGCATGGATTTCGGCGGGAAGAAAGCTGCCGGCATCACGGTTGGGTTGATCGATGGGTTCGTCTATCTAGGCGTCGGGCTTCAGGCTGTGCTGCTCGGGCGCATTCTTCCGCAGGAAGGTCACGGCGCCGAGATCGCGTCGAATTGGGGTGCATGGCCAATCGCGATGATTCCTCCCGCAGTGATCGGATTCGTGATCTCGCTTCTGCTGTGGAACGCCAAGCCGAAGCCCGGCAATGCGGCCGCGCACTAGCGGGGTCGCTCGGGGCTGAGCTCAGAAACACCGCGAGCTCAGAAACACTGCGAGCGCAGGAACACTGGATCAGTTTGCGTCTTTGAACGTTTGCTTCTCGGAAACTGCCCGGAACACGTCGTTCAAAATACTCACGAGCTGACGGAGCCGGATGAGCGGATTGTGCTCCTCAAGAAGCTCCTGCCGTAGGTCGGGATCGATCGCGAATGCGCTCGCCGACACGTCGGCGATGACTCCGGGCTCATCGTTCTGTGAAAACGGAAGCGACACGTTCTGACCGAGAGCTCGCAGTCGTTTGAGCGTGCCACTCGCGGTCGCGTACAGCTCGTTCGCGAGGGCGCGCGATTCTGCGGTTTCTGCGATGTCACCGACAATCGGTTCTACGACCGTCATTGCACCGCGCCGATATGGGCGGTCGTCCGCGGGAAGCTCGTCAATCAGGACGCGATCGAGCCCGCGAAGAGTGATGTTGAAGCGGCCGTCCTCGATCTGCTTCCAGCTTTGAATCCGTGTGAGGCAGCCGGTACGGAAAATAGGAGGTCGCCCTTCGTAGTCGCGCTCGAAACCAGGTCGAAGTCGCACGACCGTGATTAGCTCGTGCGCCACGCTCGGAATGGAAAGCCCGGCCGCGGCATCGATCTCCAGGCGTAGACAATCCGACAGCATCGTCCGGTAGCGCGGCTCGAAGATATGCAGGGGCACGTCCGCGTTCGGAAACAGGGCGACATCCGGCAGCGGAAAAATCGCGACGTCTTGGAGCGTCGAGAGCGAAAAGGGTCGCTCGGAGGGCCATGTCACACGCGCGTTCACGTGCGGAGCATACGGCATCCAGTAGAGCGGCGCTCTAGTTGGTTTTGCCGAGTGGGTCCGACTCGGGGGCGCGGCGAACTGCCATGCCGGCTCGTCCCGTAATCACTCCGCTAGTTGTGCCCGCAAGCAAGTCTGCAAGCTCGCGCTCGAGGCCCCGCGGGGCGCTCTCCACGATACGGCCGACCTCGCGTCCATCGCGCGACACGATAAACGTCGGCACGTATCGGATCGCGAGCTCGGGTGTGACCTCGGGTGCATGTTTGTCGTGATCGACACCGATCAGACGCAGCTCGAAAGGAAGCGGGGCAGCTGCGCCCGGTCCTGCAACTTCGTCGAGCACGCGAAAGAAACGCCCGACTTCTCGACGCGAGTCTCCACACCAGGTGCCCAGCACCACATCTATTCTCAGCGCGCCGGTCGCGGCCTTGATTTCGTTGATCGCGGCCGCATCTACCGTGGCGTTTGCGCGATGTTCGTCGAAGCGAGGCTCCCGTTCTACGAGCGCTTCGCGCGTGGTGGCGCCGACGATCGGTTGAACCGCGGGACTACTCGCCCCGGGTGTCGTTGACGTTGCGCCGCCGCAACGTCCGCAGCTGGACAAAACCACCATCATCGTCACGCGCGCGATCCATTGAGAGCACGTCATCCTCGGCCTCCTTGAGTCGTCTGCCGTCCCTCAAGCAGGTCGGCGAAGCCAGCATTCTTGCGGCGAGTCCGAACCGCGCAAGTTGAATACGGCCAAGGCCGAGACACTTCGACTCAACGCGACGCATCGCGTCAGTGTCGTGGTGCGCGCTCAGCGGAAGCGGAAGTCCGAGATCATCTCGATCCCGGGCACTGGGGGAGGGGCACCGGGCACGCTCTGGGTATCCACGAGCACGACAATCGCATCGGAGTTGAGCTGCCGCGCGAGATTGCAGTTTGCTGGCTCATTATCGAAGAACGCGATCACATCGCCCACACGCGAGAGAGTTGGCAGGGCTCCGCGTTTGAACGCTTCGTCGCCCATTCCCGCGTCGGGCTTGAGGATCATCTCCGTGCCAGCGACTCCGATCGGAAAGCCCGTGTCGCGAAGGCTTGCGGCCGTGCCGAGTAGCATCGCAGGAATATCGCGACCCGTGAGGTACACGATGACCGCGCCCGCGTCGTAGCAGAAGCGCACGTAGTCCGCGGCGCCGGGAGTCGGGTCATCGTAGCGGATGTATTCGTCCGCGAAGAAACGGTGCCGCCAGTACGAGGTGACGTCGCGAACGATGTCGGCGTGCGCGATGCCGCAACCGCGAAGAGTATCCGTCAGTAGATATCGGATTGTGTCGATGCGAAGCGATTGAAGCGCTTCCGCAACATCGGGGTACTCGCCTACGACTTCGCTTGCGTACTCTGACAAGATTTGCAGAGTGCGCGGGCGATTGTCGAAGAGAGTTGCGTCGAGATCGAAGACCACGAGTGGTGCGCGTGCCCCGTCGGTCTGGCACTCGACGATCCGCGCGAGGATACCCTCGAGCAGCACGACCTGATTCGGCAGTGGGGGCGGACCGGAGCCCATAAGCGCGGCGACGATACTAGATGGTTGGCCGGTTGTCCCGCCGGGGACTTCGAGGCCAGAATATCCAGCGTTGACAGTTGTTTCCTGAACACGGAGCCTCCCGATCCATGCGAATCCGAGCTGTGGTGCCGATGCTCGTGGCTTTCGTCGTAGCCGGGCTTGCCGTGGCGCAGGTACGTCCCGGAACGATTTCGGTGAGCGAAATCCGACCCGGAATGCGGGGCTACGGGCTGACCGTTTTCCATGGGACCCAGCCCGAACGATTCGATGTCGAAGTTATCGACGTGCTCGAAAACTTTCGCCCCGACCTCGACCTCATTCTCATCCGCACGCCCCATCCAATTCTGAACACCGCGAACGCAGTTGGAGGAATGAGTGGGAGTCCCATCTACCTGGATGGTGACCGGCTTGCGGGCGCGTACGCATACGGGTGGGGGTTCGGAAAAGAGCCGGTCGCAGGCGTCACTCCGATCGCGAAGATGTTCGAAGACGCGGCGCGCCCCATTCGTCCGGACGCATTTCCCGGAGCGAACGTGCTCAGACCTTTCGTCGCGCGCGGTTCGGCGTCAGTCGCAACGAGATCGGACGATCGCGTCGCATTCACTCCCACATCGAGAAGATCGACGGCCCAACTTGGCGACCTCGAAGTCGTTCGGCTCTCGACCCCCCTTTCCGTTTCCGGATTCGGTGACCGAGCGCTTTCGACTCTCGAACCGCTGCTCGATCGCTTCGGCCTGGTCCCGTTGCAGGCGGGCGGAGGTGCGCGAAGCGCTCGTGGACGATCTGGCCCGGTTGCAGCGGCGCCTCCGTTCGCACCCGGTGGTGCGATTGGAGTGACCCTGATGCGAGGCGACATGACGATGACCGGTACCGGAACCGTCACGTACACCTCCGGCAGTCGCGTTCTCGCGTTCGGGCATCCGATGTTGAACGCGGGCGAGATTGGATTGCCGACGACGACGGCGCGAATCGCACACATTCTCGCGAGTCACTCGCGATCGTTCAAGCTGTCTGCGGCGGAACGCGCGGTCGGAACGCTCATTAATGATCGTCCGCATTCGATCGTCGTCGATACCGGTGTGACTGCGAGTGTCGTTCCTGTCCGCATCCGAATCAATGATGGAACGGTTCCGAGCGGAGCTAGCCCTAGGAGCGAGTGGAACGTAGAAGTCGCGAACCACAAGGCGCTCACGCGTGGCCTCACGCTTGCCGCGCTCGCGAACGCGATCGAGACACGGGCTAGCGATGTGCGCGACATGTCCGTCCGCGTTAGCTCACGGGTCGAGATCCAGGGGCACACGCCTTTGCAGCTCACGGATCATGTGTTCGTTCGAACCGGTGTCCTCGAAGGAGGCGCGCTCGACTCGGTACGCGCGTTCGATGTGATGCGGTTGGCGCTCGACAACGATTTCGAGGCTGCGCGATTAATCCGAGTGGAGCTCGATGTGACTCTCGGGTTCGATGACCGAGCGGCTGCGATTGTCGATGCATCCATCACGAACGAGATCGTGAATCCTGGAGAAGAGATCAACGTGCGTGTTCGGTTGCGGCGGCTCAATGCCGGTGAGCGCGTTATGACGGTGCCGGTACGTATTCCAGATCGCGCGGCCGGAAAGGAGATCGAGATTGCGATTCAGAGCGGCGAAAGCGTAGTCGAGGACTATCCAGATCCTCAGTCGCTCGATGATCAGTTGGCACGAGTTCGGGATCGACACCACGCCCGCGAGCTCGTGGTTTCTCTGAAGATGCCGACGCGTGGAATCCGCTTCTCGGGCTTTGTCGCGCGCGAGCTACCCGGAGGGGCAGTGGATGCGCTCCAAGTCGCAACGGGTACGCAAGGAGGAGAGCCGGTGCACAGCTATGTGCGTACAGCGGTCGACGTTCCGGAGATTCTAAGCGGAGGTGCGCGAGTGCGGGTCACGGTGCGAGAGGTGGCTCGATGAGATTGGTGCTTGGTTTCCTCACCCTGTTGTTCATCGCGCTCACGTCGATGCCCGCTCGGTCGATTGGTACACGAGTGTTCATGGCCGAGGATGCGGCGGCGTTCAACGAAGGCGAGCTGCGGTACGCGAGCGTGCATTCGGACGGAACGCTTCGCGCGGGACCAGTCCTTCAACGAGTCGCTCTCGGAGCCGACGTGCCAGTCGCGTTTGCGTTTGCACGAGCGCGCGACGCTTCGTACGTAGGTACGGGTCACGAGGGGAAGGTATTCGTCGTGCGCGGCACGAGCGTTTCTCTTTTTGCGGAGACGCATCAACTGCTCGTGACTTCGTTGCTGCTCGAGGGCAGTACACTGTACGCAGCGACGTTGCCCGAAGGACGCATCTTCGCAATTCCGACGACTCCTCTCGCAACGAATGCGGGTGCGACGACTCCGAACGGCGCACGCGAGCTCGTGAGACTTCCGGACGCGGATCACGTTTGGGCTCTTGCGTGGGACGCACGCGAACGCCGCATCGTCGCGGGTACGGGCCCCAACGGGAAGATCTTCTCGATCGATCCGTCGAACGGAGCAGCACGCGTTCTGCATGATGCCGATGTCGCGCATATCCTATCGCTTGCGATTGCGCCCGATGGAGTGATCTTCGCGGGAACAAGCGACCACGCCTTGGTGCTTCGTCTCGCTGTTGGCCCCTCGCCTCGTGCAGCGAGCGTAGTTGCCGATCTTCCGGGCCATGAAGTGAGCGCAATGCAGCTGACGGCTAACGGGGCGTTGCTCGCAGTCGCGAATGAGTTCCCAGAGCCGATTTCCGTTCCTACGACCACCACGACGGTCCCTCGCGGACAACCCGCGACTTCGCCGTCACCTCGACCACGCAACGGCAAAGGTGTGCTCGTTCGCATCGAACCTGGTGGACGAAGCGAGACTCTCTACCTAGACGATGCGACTCACTTCGCGTCGTTGGATCTCGACGACGCTTCGAACGCGTACTTGGGACTCGGCAAAGATGGTCGCGTTGTTCGCGTCGCGAGGGATCGAACGTTCTCGACGATCGTCGATGTGGATGAGCGGCAGATTGCTGCGCTCGATTTCTCATCGGCGGACCCGGTCTTCGTTACCAGTGACACCGTCGCGCTCTACCGTGTGACACCGTCTGGCGCGCCCGCCGGGGACCCGAGCACGCAGGGATCCGGCTGGACCAGCAAGGTGTTCGACGCGGGTGCGGTTGCTCGCTTCGGTGCTCTAGTGACACGCAGTGAAGGTCGCATCGCCGTATCGACGCGATCAGGAAACACGCCTCGACCTGATTCGACGTGGAACGACTGGGCGAACGTTCGCGGCACCGAACGCTCTCTGGCCACCGTTGTTTCCAGCGCGATAGTCAGCCCGCCGGCTCGGTACCTTCAGCTTCGCGTCTCACTGGGTACCGATGCGAACGTTCTTTTGCGTTCTGTCCGCGCCTACTACGCGCCGCTCAACCAGCGCGCGGTGATTCGCGCTATCGAAGTGAACAGGCCTGAACGCGAAAGCGGAAGTGCAGAAGCAGGGAGCCCGTCCGCGCTGCGCGTTACGTGGCGAGTCGATAACCCCGACGGCGATCGGTTGCGCTACCGCGTTCGCTTTCGATCGGAGGAGCAGACTACGTGGCGCGACGCGTTGAGGCCGGGTGAGGTTCTCGTGAGGGCAGAGACGACGTTTCAAGTCGGTGGTCTGCCGGACGGGTACTATCGCGTCCTCGTCGACGCGTCTGACGAGCTTGTGAACGCCGAGGGCGAAGAGCTCAGTGCAACGCTCGAATCCGCGCCGTTCTTGGTCGACAATCACGCCCCCGCGGTTTCGCTCTCAACCCAGGGCCGCGTTCTATCTGGACGGGTCGTCGACACGGTCGGGCCTATCACGCGGGTGGACTTCGCCGTCGACGGACGTGATTGGCGGCCCGTCGCTCCTCGTGACGGAATGCTCGACACGCGGACCGAAGAGGTATCGATCGATCTGCGGCACATTTCCCCAGGTGCACACATCGTCGCGGTGCGCGCGTACGACGATGCAGGAAATATTGGCTCGGCAGAGCTTGAGGTCCGATGAGCGTGAGCTCCGGGGCCGTGACGCGACGCGTCAGCCGCGCGCTGCGCAATAGTTTCTACGGAGACACCGAAGATCCGGCGTGGTAAACCCACCCCATTCGGCTTTTCATAAGCGCGACGGAGGCTTTCGATGAGACAGAGTAAACGGCACTTCCTTGTATCACTGTGCCTTGCGAGTTCGGTTGTTCTCGCGTTCGGGTGTAGTTCTTCTTCAAACACGGGCACCGACGGTGGCGGCACCGACGTTCCAGTCCAGACCGGCGGGGCCACGTACACATACGTCGCGTCCACGCTCGCGGTCCCGACACCAAACGCTGGAATGGTTGAAGGCTTCAACCACGACGGCACCGCGGACGCAGTCTGCGGAAAGTCCGACTACACCTCTCCTTGGGGAGAGACTGGTGTCGACAACGGATTTGCAGGTGGAATCGGCTCGCTTCGTTCGATCGCTCAGGTGGCGGAGTTCCTCGATGGATTCCAGACCTCGATCAACACCGGTTCGGTTCTGTTGATTCTGACGGTCAGCAACGTGAATGACTTGACGAACGACTCGAGCGTCACCGTTTCCGCGGTGTACGGATACGTTGGCGCGACGCGACCGACGTTGACAGGCGATCGCCTCGCGCCGGATCAGGTTTTCCCCATCGACAGCACGTCCGTCAATAATGGCGATCCCACGATGGCGAAGGTCGTGTTCACGAACGCACGCATCGTGAACGGCATTCTGGAGGCGGGTCCCTCGAGCTTCACGCTCACGCTCCCGGTTGAGAGTGGTCCCGTTGGCATCAATCTGCGTGCGGCGAAGTTCCGCGCGCGCATTACAGCGGACACGCTCACCGAAGGTGCTCTTGGCGGTCTTGCGAACGTGTCGGAAGTTTCCGCCGGAATCGCGGGCGCGCTTCCCGAGCAGTTCCGGGCGCTTCTTCCGACCATTCTTGCGGGTCTTGCCGACGCAGATCCCCCCGCGGGAACGAACGAAAACTGTGCATCGCTTTCTCTTGCAGTTGCGGTCGCAGGCGTGAAGGCACGCTTGGGCGCGGTCGTGACACGACCGGCGCCCGTTCCAGCTGACGGCGGCGTACCCGTCGACTCGAGCACGACATCTGCGGTAGACGCAGGCGTTCGCGACGCGACGACCGGCGGCTGAGGCGCGTAAAAGCTGTAGAATACAGCGGTTTCAACCAGTTCGGCCACGAAGCTTTCGAGCTTTGTGGCCGTTCTCAATTTGGCCGTGCCTTGGGTCTATCAGTGACCGCAGCCGCCGGCCGCTGGCATGCCGGGAACGGAGCAATCAAACGCGTATGTCCGGGATGAAAACCCGCCGCTGGTGGCGTTATCCCCTTGAGGCTGGGTAGGCATCTGCAATACCTCGCCGCACTCGAGGTACCTGTCATGAGTTTCCGCACGTGCTCGCACAAATCCCTGCATCTCATCGGTTGGCTGGGCATCACCAGCGCTTTGATCTTTTGGGCGGGGTGTTCGACACGTAACCCAAACGCTGGAATCCGGCCGGGCGTCGGAACCGATGCCGGGACGGACGTGCTTCCCATGGGCGCGCGCAACGGTGACGGCGGAGCTGAGGCCGGGACCGGAGACTCGACCGGCGACGCAGCCGTCATGAGCACCGACACGGGACCAGACGGAAGCACGTTCGTTGCCGCGCGATGCCCCGATGATCGAATTGTCCCGACGCAGTGCATCGATCAGGCGAACGAAGGCGTCGACCTTTGCAACCAGGTCGACGACGACTGCGACGGGATGATCGACGAAGGATGCTCCTGCACCCCAGGCGCGGTGCAACGCTGCTTCGCTGGTCCTCCTGGCCGCCGGAACATCGGCGCGTGCACGGACGGAATGCAACGCTGCCTCAACGGCGGCGAGTTCGGCGGGTTCTGGGGTGAATGCGAAGGCGGCATCGTTCCTAGCGAAGAGCTCTGCGACGACCTCGACAACGATTGCAACGGTTGCAAGGACGAGATCATCGGCTGCGCAGCAACCGGCTCGTGCCCGGGTCCGAATGATCCACGCGTCCCAGAAGGACGTCCGTTCCAAGCGGACTATCGCCTTCGTGGTGGAGACTTCTATCCAGGAACCGACGCGCGAAGCTGGAAGTGGGAGATCTCCGGAACTCCTTGCGACAAGCTTTTCCAGTCGCTCCCACGACCTACATTCGGTGGCGCGATCGTAAGCTACGAGCTCACCGGCGAGAACAGCCGAGACGCCACCCTGGAGTTCACGTTGAGCGGCGACTACGCCGTGAAGCTCACGGTCACGCGCAACGACGGTACGACGTTCGTCTGCACATGGGTAATCCATGTCCGCGGCCCGGGCGTTCGAGTAGAGCTCTGCTGGGACGCTGGCAATCGCATGGACGGCACCACTGCCGGCGCGAGCGACGTCGACCTCCACTTCGGGAAGATCGGTCGCACGACGCGATGGTTCGACCAGTCCAGCTCTTGCTTCTACGGAAACTGCCGCAACGGCGTGACCGGAAACAACATCAACTGGGGCTACCCTCGCACGGCGGCGGAGAACTGCGACTCCCCCACGGCTGGAACGCGGCCGACCCAGTGCGCGAATCCGCGGCTCGACATCGACAACACATCAGGCGCGCGTACGCCTGAGAACATTAATGTCGACAACCCCAACGATGGCGATGCGTTCCGAGTCATGGTCCATCATTTCAGCAGCACCATGAGCTCCACGCATCCGCTTGTGAATGTCTATTGCGGCGGTGAGCTTCGCGGAACGTACGGCGCGCCTCCTGACCAGATCGCAGGGTTCGATCGCGGCGGCGGCAACGGCGGGGGCGACATGTGGCGTGTGGTCGACATCACCGCGAACGTCGGACTCGGCGGCGAGACTACGAGCTGTGACCTTGCTCCGCTGGTGAACTCCGAGGGTGGCCCGGTCATCACGACTGGCGATTCGACGTTCTGATCGCGTTGCTCGGGACGCGAGCACGTACGCATCGGCACTCGCGCACGAGGTCGCTGGCGAAAGTCAGCGGCCTCTTTTCGTTGGGTCTTCGACGGAACCGATCTTCAGGCGCCGCTTCACCGCCAGGTGCTGCCGAGTTTTGTACGCCGCGTGACTCGCGTCTCCGAGCTCGTTGAGCTGTTCGGTCTCGCGGTCGATGACCTGGAACTCCGTCTGAGCGAAAACGATGTTTCCAAGCGACTGAGCCGCCGGGGGAGCCATTGCGAGCGTATGCGTCGGCACGCGCAGCGGCATGTCGACCACGAAATTCACTACGCGGTACTCCGATGCTGTGAACCGATTGTCGACCGACGAGAGGTCGTCATCGAGGGGATGCTGGAGCTGGCCGAGCAGCTCCGCGAGCGACGGCTCCTGCTCACAGTACGACCTGAAGCGCAGAAGCGTGTTCACGGTCTGGCCTGGGATCACGTAGTTGAAGGGAAAGACCCGCTGCATCAGGTAGTTCAGCACGGGAAGGATGTCATCGATCGACCGAGTCACAATTCGGAAGCGCACCTTGTCGTAGATTTGCGCAGCCAGAACGTCACTCTTCGAAAGAAGCTTCGTATATAGAGAGTCGCGGTTCTTCCTGCCTCCGACGAACTCGAGGATTGGGAAGCCGCGCCCAAGCATGTCACCGATGACTCGGTAAACCTTCTCCTCGACCCAGTGGAAGATCTCCTGATCGGAGACCGGCAGCATGTAAAGCAGCTCGCGCGCCTCTAGGTGATGGATAATGTGCATCGTCTTGAGAATCGCGCACGCACACAACTGACGGTGACCCTTCGAGCTCGCGAGAAGCATCAGGTCCGCCAAGCCCAGCGTTGCGACCGGTTTTGGCACCGGAAACTCGAAATGACGGCGGAGATAACTGATCGCTGCGTCGCGAATCGCTTCCGAGCGTTGCACGTCGATGGGATCGTCCATCCGCAGCTCTTGCGCTCGCATGTGGGCGTCGATCTCCTCGCCTGTGCGGAAGTTCAGTCGGTGCCAGTCGATGACGGAATCACCGTGCAACAACAGCCTTGCAGCTTCTAGATCGGACAGGCGGAAACGATCGACCGTGCGAAACTCCGCGGCCGTAGAGCTTTTCGTCACGCGGATACTACTCTTTACGCTCGGGGCGGCTGCCCATTCCCGAGCGGGTGGAGGAGTGCCTTCGTCCGATCGCCAAAGTGCCACCGAAGATTGCCAAGCTCACGCCGAGCACCAGGATGTTGCCCCAGAAGGTCCCGCCTCCGCACCCGGGGGTTGCGATCACCGCAAGGAACATCGCCATCTTCACGGTGTTCGAAACTGCATTCGTTTGGGGTGAGATTCGCTGCATGGATGGGGATCGAGGCATTCGAGCCGAAAGCGCGGATCTTTGTAGCAAACCCTACCCGGCATGGCTACTGTTCGGCACGGCATGCCGGATTCCCAAATGCCACCGCCATCTCCTGACCGCCTTCCGATTCTTCCGCTGCGGAACTCGGTGCTCTTTCCCGCGTCGGTTGTTCCGATCAACGTCGGTCGGCAGCGCACTGTCCGATTGATCGAAGAAACCTTCGGAATCGACAAACCGACGATTGCCACTGTCGCGCAACGTGGCGCCGATGCTGAGGATCCCAAGTTCGAGGACCTCTACACCATCGGGACGGTTGCGCGTGTGCTCAAGGTCATTCGTTTGTCTTCTGGGAACTACAGCGTGGTTCTTCAGGGCCTAGGTCGGATGCGAATCGAAGAGCCCATCGCCCGGCAGCCTTATTTGAAGGCTCGCATCGAGCGACTGCCAGACGACCGAACAGGAGGGGTGGAAATCCAGGCCCTCGCTACGCATCTTCGCGAAGCCGCTCGGAGCCTGCTGAGCGTTCTGCCTCACCCGCCGCGCGAAGCCGCAGCGGTTCTCGACAACGTTCCGGATCCCGCGGCGCTCGCGGATCTGATCGCGTCGAACCTTCCGATTCCGACTGCTGCAAAACAAGCGGTTCTCGAAACGCTCGAGCTCCGAGCGCGCCTGCGTAAAGTGATCGATCTCGTCGCGAGGCAGACCGAGGTCTTCCGCGTGAAGAAGGAAATCCACACGATGGTGCAGGAGGAGATGTCGCGCTCACAGCGCGAGTACCTTCTGCGGCAGCAAATGCGCGCCATCCGCAAGGAGCTCGGCGACAGCGAGGAGGATGAGGATGAGGTCGATACGCTGCGAGAGCGCGTAGCCCAGACCGAGATGCCCGCTGAAACCGAGCGCGCCGCGAAGAAGCAGCTTTCGCGTATGCGCTCGATGTCGTCTGCCGGCGCCGAGTACCACGCGACGCGTACCTATGTAGAGTGGCTCCTCGATATCCCCTGGGCTCGCATTACTCCCGATCGCCTCGACATCACGGAAGTTCGTCGCGTTCTCGACGAAGACCACTTCGGGCTCAATCAGGTTAAGCGGCGCATCGTCGAGT
>CAZWQH010000007.1:1487-10196 GCA_964635815.1 uncultured Sandaracinaceae bacterium | reverse complement strand
CGCGGTTCGAAAGCTGCGACGCGACAAACGCGGACCGATTCTCTGCCTCCTTGGTCCTCCTGGCGTTGGAAAGACCTCGCTCGCTCGCTCGATTGCGCGGGCGACTGGCAGAAACTTCACGCGCGTATCGCTTGGCGGCGTCCAGGACGAAGCCGAGATCCGCGGACATCGTCGAACGTACGTTGGCTCCTTTCCGGGACGCATTATCACCGGGCTCAAGAAAGCCGGGTCTCGTAATCCCGTTATGCTCCTCGACGAAGTCGACAAGATGGCGAGCGACTCGCGCGGCGATCCCGCAAGCGCGCTGCTCGAGGTGCTCGATTCCGAGCAGAACAGCACGTTCGCCGATCACTACATCGAAGTCCCGGTCGACATCTCGCACACGTTGTTCATCGCGACCGCGAACCGACGCGACACCATTCCGCTTCCGCTGCTCGATCGCATGGAAGTCATCGAGCTGCCTGGCTACACACGCGACGAGAAGCTCGCCATTGCCCGGTCTTTCATCATTCCGCGCCAACTTTCCGAGCATGGGCTCACTGCGGAGCGTCTCGATTTTTCGGACGACGCAGCGCAGCGAATCATCGACGGGTACACGAGCGAAGCCGGTGTGCGCTCACTCGAAAAGCGCGTGGCTGCGGTGTGCCGCGATGTTGCCGTTCGCTTGGCAAACGGCGAGGACGTTTACATCGACGCCGACGTCGCATACATCGAGAAGACTTTGGGTCCGCCTCGGCACGAGAAACCGATCGCTGAGAAGGTCGCCGCAGCTGGTGTAGCAACCGGTCTTGCTTGGACCCCTGCAGGTGGTGAGCTCCTCTTTGTGGAATCCACGCGCATGCCCGGACATGGCATGGTGCATCTCACCGGCCAAATGGGCGACATCATGAAGGAGTCGGTTGCCGCTGCGTTTACGTACATCCGTGCGCGCGCACCGCAGTTCGGGCTTCGGGACGACTTTCTCTCCACGCTCGACGTTCACGTGCATCTGCCGAACGGCGCAATGCCGAAGGACGGCCCCTCAAGCGGAGTTGCGATTTTCGTTTCGCTCGTCTCTATGCTCACTCGCCTGAAAGCCAAGCCGGATGTGGCGGTCATGGGCGAAATCACGCTTCGAGGAAACATTCTTCGCGTCGAAGGCATCAAAGAAAAATGCCTCGCTGCTCATCGCGGCGGCATTCGTCACATCGTCCTTCCTGCGCGCAACGCGCGTGACATGGATGAAGTTCCAGACGCGGTGCGCAAAGACCTCACGATGCATTTCGTGTCGCGCGTCGACGAAGTGATACCTCTCGCTATTTCGGTGCCCGTCGATTCACTGCTGTCTGGTGAATCTCGCCTTCCGTGAGCCGAATCGCGGTCATTCACACGGCTATCTCAGCGGCACTCGGTGCCGTGCTGCTCTTCGTTCCGCTGTTTGGTGATCTCGGTCCCGAGTGCGCGTTGGCGCTCGGGATGGTCGTCCCGTTCTTGTGCGCAGGAGAGGGGGGGTCGCGTGGCGGGATTCGCGGCATGGATCGCGACGTGCTCGACGAGCTCGCCAAGGCCTGCGGGATGGCGTTCGTCTTCACTGCACTACCGACGGGTATCCTCTGCATCAATGTTGCTCGGGGACGCGTATGCGAACCAGGGAGTGGTTTGGCGTTCATCGCGCTCGGTCCGCTCTTGGGAGGTGTGTTCGCGGCGGTCTGCGGTTTCGCCCTCACGCGTACTTTCGGATCGCGGCGGGCTGTTCGCGTTGCAAGCTATTTCATTCCCGTCACGGGTCTCTTCGTGTGGGCTTACGATTTCTACTTCACTCCAGGCGTCTTCGCGTTCGGGCACTTCTTTGGTTGGTATCAAGGAACTCCCTATGACGAGGGATTCTCTCTGCCCGAAGCGTTTCTATCGTTTCGTCTGGTGACCCTTTCAGCACTCGTGAGCCTTGCGGCGTACGTGATTGGAACCACGCGAGCACGGTCCATCTTGAGCTCGCGATCCCTCTGGCTCGTTGCGGCACTCATGTGCGCGGGTGCCTTCGTCACGGCGACGAAGTATCGCGCGGAGCTTGGTCACGCCGCGAGCACTGCATACATTCGCGACAAGCTCGGGGCAATCCAGGGAGGTTCTCGATGCGATGTTGTCCTGCCGCGCGAGACGCCGCTCGACCGCAGGAACCTCCTCGCTCTGGATTGCGATTTTCGCGTGGCCCAGGCAGAACGAACACTCGGGCTTCGCTATCCGCGACGACTCGTCGCGTTCTTCTTTCGAGACGAAGATGAGAAACAAAAGCTCATGGGAGCGGGAAGCACCCAGGTGGCAAAGCCGTGGCGAAATGAAGTTTACGTGCACGGCGTCGATTTCCCGCATCCAGTCCTGGGCCACGAGGTCGCGCACGCTGTTGCCGCGGTGACCGGCATAGGCCCTTTTCGAGTGTCGGGCCAACTCGGCGGCGTGCTGGTGGATCAAGCCTACGTCGAAGGCCTGGCTGTTGCGGTCGCGTTTGAGCCATCCGAAGGGCTAAATCCCCACGAGTGGGCGCTCGCGCTGATGAAGACCGATCATGCGCCTACGCTGGCTCAGATCTTCGGGCGCTCGTTCTTGCTCCAGTCTTCGAGCCGAGCGTACACGCTCGCGGGCTCGTTCTTTCGCTTCATCCTCGATCGCTACGGAGCGGGAACACTTCGCGCAGCATACCGGAGCGCGAGCGTCGAGCGGGCGACGGGGAAGGGCTTCGAGGCGCTCGAACGGGAGTGGAAGCAGTACTTGATGGAGATGCCGATTCCGATGGACGCCGTTGAGCTGGCCCGCGCGCGCTTTGCCCGAGGGCCGATCTTTGCGCGACCGTGCCCGCACTTGGTGTCGCGGCTTCGGGATGACCTCACCATTGCTGTGACGGTCAACGACCTCGATGCGCAAGAGAACCTTTGCTCGCGCATTTTATCCGTAGACCGCGGCGAACATTCCGTTCGGCTCGCACAGCTTTCGGAGCGACTTCGCAGCGGCGATCGCAAACGTGCGGAAGAGATCTTCTCCGTACTTCAACGCGATGCTCCGCTCGTCTACGCCGCCAAGGCTCGCGAGGCGTTCGCCGATGACCTGTGGCGACGCGGGCGCGCGGACGCGTCTGCTGCGTACGAAGCGATTTTGCGCGATCCGCTGACGCGTGATTCCCGCCGTTTGGTCGAGCTCAAGCATCAGCTGGCCCTTCACTACTCGATGAGCGGTATCGGCGCGGGATATCGCGCGTCGATTGCGTTCTTCGTTCCGGAACGAAAGCTCGACGCCGTCCTGACGCTCGCTTTGGCAGACGAGCTTGCGCGCGAGCGTGCGGACGGACTCGGTGACTACCTTGCTGGGAGGTTGCTCCTCGGGGCGGGAAGCTATGAAATGGCGAGCAACCGATTCGAGCAGGCGGGTCGACGCGGGCTCCCCACTCGTGCGTTGCTGGACGAGGGGCGCAGGCTCGGAATGATCGCTGCGTACGGAGCGGGCAATCGGGCACTTGCTGCTCGTATCGCGAGCGACCTTCTACGCGATACCGCAACCGCGCCGCAGTCTCGATGGGAAGCGACGGAAATGCAGTCTCGCGTACTGCACTAGTTGGTAGTCGTTGTACCTAGGGCCGACACTCGGAAGTCTGCGCGGTTGTCGTCGCCGGTCAGCTCTGGGAACGACCGTTGCGATCTCGATCTTCGGCTGCGCGCGGCGCGATCACTTCGTTTCGGGAGCAGGCTTTACAGCGACGAAGCGCACGTTCTTGAACTCCGCCTGACCGCACGTGTAGACGACTTCCATCACGGTGCGGAACGGCGTGTCTTTGTCGGCGAGAATCTGCACGTTTGCGTCGAACGGCTGACGCGTAAGTTGTTCGCGCACGCGCGCCGATTCGCGCTGCAGCTTCATGGTTGCAAGGAGAGGGTTGATGAGGAAACCGTTGCCGCCCTGTTGCTTGTATCCAGGATCGATCACGCGATTGCGGAGCGGCAGGATGACCTTGTTATCCACCATGATGGAGGTTTCCGAGATCGTCACCGTGACCGCCATGGTCTGCTGAACCTGCGAGAGCGAAAGGGGAAGACGAAGCTCGTTGCTCTCCGTAATGCTCGCGGCGCTAGCGGAGAAGCTCATGATCATGAAGACGAGCAAGATCGTCATCATGTCCATCATCGGATAGATGTTCAGCGACATCTCTTCGTGTGGCGGCTGCTTCTTCAGGATTTTGCGAATGAGCTGCTTCACCTGAAGGGTGGTGGCTGGCTTCTCTTGATTCTGCGGCTGCTGCGCCATTTCGATTCTTTCCTGCTGATGAGATCAGCGCACGCCGGCGGACAACAAGACCTTGGGGAAGAGCGGCGACTCCGTCGTTCCGCGTACAGAATCCATCGCGGTGATCAAGTGTTGGTACGCAACCGTCGGATCGGCGCCAACGATGACCTGCTCTTCGTCCTGTGCTGCTTCGTAGGTCGTCTTGATCTTCCGGATGCAGGCGACGAGATCAGGCCACTTGTACTCGCCGCGCTCGCGCGCGACGGTAAGACCTGTGGCCGCCGGTGTGCACCCCGGACCCATTTTTCCGCCTGCAGACGCGACGATGATCCCGTTTTCAGTGACCGTTACGCTGAGGTTCAGCTGGGCTTCTTTGGCTCCGCCACTGCGTCCGCCGGAAGACGTTGGCAACGTCGTCTCGATCTGCGTGAGCTGGATAGCAACGACGCTTGTCGCGAGCATGAACATGATCAGGTTCACGACGATGTCGAGAAACGGAACGATGTTCAACTCACCCGCTAACTCCGACGGATCGGGTTCGTGCGGGTGAGCCTTCTTCTTGATGTACTGGCGTTGTCGCGCGGTGAGTTGCATTCGCGTTACTCAGCGCGGCCCTTCAGCGTGAGAAGGTTCTCGAGCTTGGTGACGGCGCGCTCCATCTCCATCTTGTGCTTCTTGGCCATGCCGTGAATGAGCATGTGAAAGAACATGCAGAGCACCGCGATGCCGAGACCGAGCGCCGTGTTCCACATGGCTTCGGAAATGCCGCGCGAGAGGAGGTTTTGCTTTTCGTCCGCTTTCGCGAATGCGAGTGCGCCGAATGCGTTAATCAGACCAGTAATCGTTCCAAGGAGGCCGATTAGCGTTGCGATGTTTGCGAGCGACCAGAGAGACGCAATGCGCTTCTCGAGTTGCGGCAGAACCTCGTTCATCTTCTCGTCGAGCGAGGCGACCACGGCGTCCTCGCCGCGATTGACCTGCGTCAATCCAGCGCGAACGACCTCGAGCAACGGAAGCGGTGCCGCCTCGCAGAGCTTGATCGCGCGGTCGATGTTACCGGCCTGCACGAGCTTACGAATTTGCGCCATGAACTCTTGATTGTTCACGCGATACTTCGTGAGGATGAACACGAGGCGTTCGACGATGACGCCGACGACGAACGCAAGGACGACGACGTTGATATACGAGAATGGTGCGCCGTCCTTAAGCGCGTGCAGAATCTTTTCCATAGTCCGCGAGACTCCTTTTGAACGCCCCGAAAGCTTGTGTGCTGGCGAATGTTTCTGTGCTCGGTTTCGGCAATCACTACCGATCACCGCAAGTCCACAGCAGGTTTCTGCCCTGGACCTGAAAAGCACGGCGACGCTACCTGAGCGCGAGAGAGATTGTCAACGCATCGGAAGCGGTTCGCGTGCCATGAGCAAAAAGATTTTTCTTGGCTCGAAGTGGAACTTTGGTGGAAGAACACTGTCTAGGTCTCCCAGTCGACGGAGGAGCACGTCACTTAGACGCAAAGCGTCATCGTTCGCTCAGGAGTGTGTTGACACCGGCAGAGCCAGCTGTATCATCGCGTGCTGCTTTTTCAGGCCGCAGTTCTTTCGGCATCGCTCGAAACTTCGTCTTGTTCGGGACGTGCAAGGCAGTCCCGAAACTTTGGAATCTTCTAGTTCGTTTGATAGCAAAAATCTGGGCTAGCTCTTTTGCAGTCGCCGTTCCGCAGTCGCAGCAATCGTTCTTCACCGCTCTTCCGGAATGTCTTCCGAAGACAGGTACAGGACCAATCGATTTTGTTTACGAGTTTTGATTTCGCGCAGTTTTGGTTCGATTCGACCGTTCTGATTTCGGATAGCTAGGAGAAAACATCGATGTCTACGCTGATGGCACATTTCAAAGAGGGCGGCTGGGGCATGTACCCGATTCTGTTTTGGCAGGTTCTTGCCATTGCAGTGATCATCGAGCGCGCGATCTATCTCTATCGTTCGTCGATCAACAAAGACGTCTTTCTCGCGACCATGCAGAAGTGCATCCTCGCGGGCGACGTTGGCCGAGCCATCAAGCTCTGCTCGGCGGCGAATGCGCCTCTGGCGCGCATCGTCAAGTCTGGTCTGATGAAGGTGAATCGTCCCGACGCTGAAGTTCAAGCGGCTATGGACGAAGCAGCGCTTCGCGAGCTTCCGAAAATCGAGCACCGAACGGGCTATCTCGCGCTTCTCGCGAACCTCGCGATGCTCTCCGGTCTTCTTGGAACCGTTACGGGCCTCATCTCCGCTTTCGCGGCTGTTGCTGGCGCGGATCAGTCCTCAAAAGCAACCATGCTTGCAAAGGGAATCGCAGAAGCGATGAACTGCACGGCATTCGGTCTGCTCGCCGCGATCGTCGCGCTCATCGGCTTCGCCGTTCTCAACGGCAAGACGCAAGGCCTTCTCGACGACGTGAACGAAGCAACGGTTCAGGTGATGAACCTCGTCGTCAACAACCGCTCCAAGGTTCGTCTCGAAGCAGCAGCCTGAGCTGAATCGGACTACTTCGTTCCCGACCACGAGTGGTCGGGAATCCCAGTGCGAGCGAATAGGAGCAGATCATGGGTGGCGTAAGCGTAGGCGGCGGACACGGTGGGAAGAAGTCACTTGATGCCGAGATCCCTCTCGTTCCCTTCATCGATCTTCTCCTTTGCTGCATCATGTTCCTTCTCGCTACGGCGGTTTGGAACCAGCTTGCGCGTCTAGCGGCGAACCAGAAACAACCTGGAACGCCGCAGACCGTGGATCAGCCTCCACCGGAAAAGGTGAAGCTGATCGTTCAACTCCGAAAGAACGGGCACGTGCTCGCTTCGACGGACGGGGCGAACAGCGAAGAGGTTCCTAAGGTCGGAAGCGGCGAGGCCGCCAACTACGATCTCGTGAAGCTTGCGCAGCAGCTCGATCAGCGTCGTCAGCAGGATCCGGAGCGTCACGACATCACCGTCTCGCCGGAAGACGGAGTCCTCTACAAGGACGTCATCAAGATCATGGATCTAGTCGTCGGAAAAGACTTCCGCGACGTCGATCTCAACGACGGCCAATCTCTGTAGTTTTTATTGGCACGGGGCTGCAAGCACCCCGCGCCGTTTTTTTCGCTCGGGGCTGCAAGCACCCCTCGCGGCCAACAGTATTTATGCCGCCCGACCTGCAAGCAGTCGGTCGGAGATTTCGGAGCTCTCAATGCCTGTAGGAAAACCCGGAAAAGTTCTGTTCACGAACGTGCCTCTCAAGTTCGTGCAGAAGAAGGTCACTGGCCACGGTGGAAAGTCGCTCGACGCGTCGATTCCTCTCGTCCCATTCATCGACTTCTTGATCACGCTCGTCGTTTTCCTCCTCATGTCGTTCAGCGCCAGCGGTGAGCTTCTCGCCCAGGTGCCGAATCTGAAGATGCCGACGGCAGGCAACGTCAAGAATCTCGAGCCCGGCATCGCGGTCATTGCGATCAACGCGGACGTCATCACCGTCGGTGGAACGCGGGTCGAGAACACTCGCACCGTCGCGCAAGACGCTCAGATTCGTCCCATCGACGGAATCGTCCAATACCTCGAGCAAGAGAAGCGCAAGTATTCGCTCATTCACCCGGGAAAGGTTTTCCAGGGTGAGGTCATCCTCCAAGCGGACGAGAACGTGGATTACCGCGTGATCAAGAAGGTGATGTTCAGCGCCGCGCAAGCGGGCTACGCCAACATCAACTTTGCCGTGAACAACGGCGCTGCGGCCGAATAGCGCAGTCTTGTCCGAGCCGGCAGAACGCGCTCTCGAGCCAGCGCGGCCAGACGCGGACGATCTGAAGGAAGCATACGCCCGCGCAAATCCATGGAAGTGGATCGCGGGCGTCGTCGTTTCGATCCTACTGATTACGGCGTTCTTCATACGCTCGCGCGCGGTCGAGCGCGGTCGCCTGGAAGGCGAGATACGACGAACGACCGCGAGTGTCGCCCCGCTGCTCGAACGGTTTTCCCTCGAGCGAGCAATGCTCGAGACTTGGATCGTCGACGAAGCCGCGCGAGAGGGCGCGACGCCTTTGCGCGATGAGCGGCTCGGGTTCGAGCGGCTTTCGCGAACTCAAGGCGTCTACGTGCGCCTAAAAGCTGGCGAAGCTCGCGATCGAGCCTCCGTGGCGCGAGCTGCGCGAGTGATGACTCGCGATGGAATAACCAGCTGCATGGCGCTGAGTCCAGTAGCGCTCGCGAGCTTCTACGATCTAGGGCGCTTCGCGGAACCCACGTGGGCGGCGGAGATCCGCGGAACGTCGGATCCCGGTCGGCTGGAGGTAAAGCAGCACGAGCTGGGCGAGTGGATGAAGCGCGATATCCCGCGCATAGGAACGTTGCTTCAGTCCTCCTGGATCATGATCTTGATCGAGCGAGGCACGACGCGTCATCAAGGGCCAGTCGACGTCGCCTTGTGGGACATTCGCACCAAGAGGCTTCTCTTGCGC
>CAZWQH010000007.1:0-1387 GCA_964635815.1 uncultured Sandaracinaceae bacterium | reverse complement strand
CTTGCGCGCTCTCAGACCGATGTCCTCGCCGTCGCACAAGACTGTTCGATTGGAACCCAGATCAAAGAGGCAATCGCTCCGGCCGCTCCGCCGCCAGTCGCGCACGCGGAAGAAGGTGCCGAACCTGCTCGCAATGAGTAGACTGCACACGTGCACCTTCTGACACAAGCCGCGCTCGTGGGTGGAGTCGGAGTCTTGCTAGGCGGAGCGGTACTGGTGGTAAGGGGTCAGCCGACGCTTCCACCCGAGACTACCGCGTGCGCCGTTCCGCAAGTGGGTGGGACGTCGATGATCGGGCCCTCGCTCGGTTACATCACGTGCGACGAAGCGAAGGATCTGGTGGGAGACGGCAACACGCTGTTTCTAGACGCTCGAGATCGAGACAAGTGCGTCCAGGGCCACATCGCGAACGCGATGTGCTTGCCCGAAGGGGAGCTCGCGATCGACACGAGCGCGGAAGAAACTCTTCGGTCGCGGGTTATGCAGAAGCTCCGAGGCGTGAAGGTGGTCGTGACTTACTGTGATACAGACGGCCAATGCGCTGCGTCGACAAAGCTCGCGACGCGAATCGCGCAGCTTTCGGTTCCCAACATAGAGCGCATCCGCATTCTCGCGGGTGGGATGCCGCAGTGGCTGGAGCTGGGGTATCCCGCTGAAGCCGGACAAGGACTCTCTCCATGAGCGCGCATGGCGACGTCACGGGAACTCCGCGCTCTCTGGACGCGATCCTGCCGAAGGCGACTCTTGCCGCGCGACTCGCGCTCACAGGGATCTGGTTCTTGGCGGCCTACCCGAAGTTGATCAACCCCGCGTCGTTCGCGATCAACGTGCGCAACTACCGTTTGCTCTCCGACTCTCTGAGTCAGGTCGTCGCAGTGGGCGTGCCCGTATTTGAGATCGTGCTCGGCGTCGCACTCCTGATTCCAGCTGTCGCGCGGGGCGCTGCGCTTGTATCCGCGCTCCTGTTTGCCGCGTTTGGCGTGCTGATCGGCCAGGCGCTGGTCCGCGGGATCGAGCTTTCGTGCGGATGTTTCGGAACAGGAGGCGGGGCTCCCGCCAACTGGCTAGAAGTCGCCCGCGATGTTTTGTTCCTCGCACTCGCGGCCTTCGTCGTGGTGTTTCAACGGCAGCCTGCGCCGAGCCGTAACTCCAACGCGCCAACACTCGCGACAGCCTGACCAACCGCTCCGCGCGGCATGGATTCTGCTTTGTCGGAGTGACGGGCATGAACGTGAGGCAAGAGCGTCACTGGGCCTGTTTCGTGCAATCACCCCAGAAGGGTGTTTCGGCCCGAGCGCATAAACCGCATAAACTCGAGGGTGTTTCGGCCCGAGCGCAAGGATATACGCATAGAAACGCCAGTCGCGCACGATTCAAAATGCACGCT
>CAZWQH010000006.1:27588-32459 GCA_964635815.1 uncultured Sandaracinaceae bacterium | reverse complement strand
TGGCTGAAGCCATGGGGGGCGAACCGTATTTCAAGGAGGCACCGCGAGCAAGGAGCGTAAAAAGGACGGTTGACATGGGCGTGTGGAAACCGAAACTCGGCCTCGGATGAGCAGATCGAGGGCCTTCGCCATTTGCTGCGCCTTTGCGCTCGTCGCTCCGGCTGCGCGGACCGCGCGAGCTCAAGATTTGCTGGCAGATGCGGCCGATGCGCGCGTTCAGGCAGAGATCCTCGTAGATATGGAGTCGGCAGCGCTTCCCCCGGTACTTCGCCCAAATCAGGAGCACCTAGTTCCAAGCGTCGAGAGCTGGGTTGCCCAAAGGAGCACCCTCGACACGATCTTGGAGGGAGATGTCGTGGAGATGGAGCGGGTCGCGATGGCCCTTTCCCAGGCGCGCGGTCTCGCGAACAACTTCGCCGACGCCGAGGCGATCGCCGTGCTTTCAGGCGCGCTGCGTCGCGCCGCCGACCAATCAACTATCCCCGGAATCGCGTCCTTGTACGCGGAGCTCGAGCTTCAGCTCGGAATCGCCCTCGCGCGCGTCAACCTGAACCAGATCGCGTCGCAGAGTCTGCTTCGGTCCGTTGTGATCGACCCGTCCCGGGTAGTGGGGGACGCCGAAGCCGCACCAGGGTTCGTTGCGCGTGCTCGCGCGACCTCCGCAAGCACCTCAGAGCTACCGCGGACTCGAATCGAAGTGACGTGTCTCCCGATCGGCGCCCGAGTCTTTCTCGATGATGTGGACCGCGGCGCGTGTGCGAGCCCCGTTTCCGTTTCGCTCGCGACAATTGTCGGTCGTCATTTCCTACGCGTTTCGGACATCGCACACGTTCCGTACGGCGTCTTGCTCGATGCGTTTTCTGGTGAGCCGACGCGCGTTCACGTTGCTCTGCGTCCCGACGAGAATCGTGTTCTTGCACAAGAGGCGGACGCGGCCGCGCGCGCAGGCAACGAGGAGCTTCTCGGGGAAAAGATTTCGCTCCTTGCGGCTCGGCTCGGTGCTTCGCCGATCGTTTGGCTTCGACATCGCGCGCACTCGCCCCGTGGTCGAAACGTCTTTTCAGAAGTTTCGGTCGACGACATAAGGCACTTCGGCGTGGAGCGCGCAGAGGGAGAGTCGCCCCGCATGTTCACGAACGCGCTCGCGGCTCGTGAATGGCTCGCAGAAGCGTTGCCTCCTCCTCCGCGACCACACACCGTCTTCGACGAAGGTTGGTTCCCCCCCGTCGTCACGCTCGTAGCGACCGTGTTGTTCGTTGGCATCGGCATCACCGCTTCTGAGCAACGCCCTCCGCCCGCCCCGGTGATCTTCATCGATCCGTCCGGCCTGCCTTAGCGTCCGTGTACCGCGAGGGTGTTTCGGACCGAGCGCCTAAACACGGGCCTTCCACAGTTTCGGTTTCTCGTGGAGACTCCGCACATGTCTTCTTCGAGAGTCTTCGGGCTTGCACTGTTTTCGATCGGAACGTTGTCGACCGCGACTGGGTGCGCGCTAGCCGGCGCGAGTGTTCGTTTCGCCGTCGGTCACGAGGTGACATTCTCGACCTCGTCGCTCAATTTTCCCGCTCAGCTTTCGAGCGGATCGACAGTCCCGACGATTCCATGCCCGCCCGCTGACTGTTCTCCTATTGCCTCCGTGACATTTGCGTGCCGAAACTCTGCGTGCGACCCGGATCCGATTCCGACGACGACGTCTTCGGGAGACGTCGATCTCGCTGCGTCCGCTGGGGAGTTCGCCGGGACGCTTCGCGTGGCAAAATCCCTCGAAGTCAGCGCTCTGACCGTCAACGTGTCACGCAACACGCTAAACACTGAAATACCGACCACGGATCTACTTTTCGGACCGGCCGGCTCAGCTTCAGCAGGCTCTCCGGGAGTGTCGCGCCTGGGGACCATTGCTCCGATCGGCCCAGGTCAGAACGGCGCGGTGGGAGTAACAGTTGACCAACCCGGCCTGGCTGCGTTCTCGAGCTACGTCGTGAACACCTCCAAAACGGTGCGATTCTTCCTCCGAACCGCCGTAGACGTCGATCCGAACGACCCCGTACCCAGCGGCGAAGCGTCTCTGGCGATACGAATGGAAGTCACCGCTCGCACGAGTCTCTAACCATTCTGCGGAGACGACGCCGGAGTTCTTGCGCGCCCGGGCGCGCCCGGTAGACTCCCGCCACCGTGGCTTCTCCTTCCGCCCCACCGTCGTCTCCGCCGCCAGCGCCGTCCAACAACACGAAGTTCGTGGTTCTCGCGGTGCTCCTGCTTGTTGGGGCCGCCGCAATTCTCTTCTGGGTGCTCAAACCTTCCGACGTCGCGAGACCTGTGATCACACCGCCAGTGATCGAGCAGGAAGATTCGGGCGTGGAGCAGTCGGGACTGATTTCAGACGACACGGCCGGCTTGATCCTCGATGAGGAAGATGCGGGCGGTCCCAAAGTCGACGCAGGCCGCCGCGTCCGCATCGTCTACGTCAACTCTGACGGCGATGTGAGCTGGAACTGTGCGGGCACGATACCGCCCGGAGACGCGGCACGCGTGATTACGCAAAGCCAAGTTCGCGCGTGCTACGAGCGACGTCTAAAGCAGAACCAACTCCTTCAAGGGACGATGAGCCTCAGCATGAAAATCGACGTGTCCGGACGCGTGGTGGGAACGAAGATCGGTGGAACCCTACGCGACAACGAGACGTACGCGTGCGTTCGACAGGTTGCTGCGACGTGGCGCTTTCCACAGCCGCGCGGTGGATGCGCGGTCGTCAGTCAGCCGTTTAGCTTTTCGCCGCGTCGTTGATCGCATCACCGTCGAACGCAGCATCTCGTGAGCCGGAGATTCCGTTCGCTCCTCTGCAGGGCGTAAGGGATTTCTTTTTCGACGAAGACGACGCCGCGTGGTCCCTCGCAGTCGCGACCGTGGTTCAGATCGCAGCACTGACGGTTGCACCGATCGTCGGTGACCTCATCTTGATCGGCTGGCTCACCGCTCGAGCTCGTGCGCAGGTCGCCGCTCCCTACAACACGGACATCGCATCGGAGGGTTTGAGCTTCGGTCGCTCACTCGACTGTTGGCTCCGCTACGCCATCGACGGCGCTCGCTCTGCCGCGATCATCCTGGTGTACGCTGCTCCGTTCTTACTTCTCGCGTGTGGAACGCTGACTTGGGTGATCGTGCTGGCGAGCTCTGAGCTTGCGCAGGCGTTCCCCAACATCGCCGTGTCTCCGAGCCCGGATTTCTACATGCCGCCTGAGGTCCGCCTCGGGTCCTCGATTCGCGCAATAACGGCGCTGACCGTGCTCTCGCTTCTCCTTGGCTACATCACGTACATCGTCACGCGCTACGCCCTGATTCGCGCGGCCGTCGGAACGATGCGCAATGCGTTCGAGCTTGGCGAGATCGTGCAAATGGTCCGCCGCACGGGAACGCGAATGTTGCTGGAAACGTATGCGCAAGCGTTTGCGCTCATGACAATTCCCATCGCGCTGTTCGTTCTGCCCGTTCTTCTTTTCGGTGTCTCGAATCCGCTGACCTGGATTTCGATGCTCATCGTGACGCCCGTGCTCATTGCGGGAACGCTGCTTACGAGGATCGCCATGGCGCGCACGAACGCGGTCGCCTACAGGCTCTTCGTTGCGCGCGGCGGAAGGCCCATCGCGAGATCCGTTACCGAACGGTGATGACCGGGGGATCCACCGTCAGGTCGACAAAAACGCTTCGTGCCTCGTCCGTCACGTCCACAGTCACGATCGCCTCGCGTCCAAGCGGGGGGCACGAGAAGGTCAAGCGTGCCTTCCCGATGGGGAGGGACACTCGCCGTAGAGGCGTGTTTCCAAGCAAACGTCTGCCAAGCTTCACTTGTGCCCACGGTGCAGCGTTGAGCGCGACGACACCTGTCAGCACTTCCGGCCGAACCGCATCCTGAGTCGGGCGCGCGATCCGATCGTCGACCTGGATCACATCCGCGAGCGTGCTTGCGTCAACCTGCGAAACGCTCTGCGCAGAGATGCGACTTGCATCGACGCGGTCCGAAGACGTCGCGGCGAGGCCGCCGTCGTTGCCAACCACTGGCCCTCCGAACGAAGTAGACCCGACCCGCCAGGCCACGAAAAACACCAAAACGAGCGCTGCCAAACCGAGCGCCACGTTGAGACGGAGCTTCGTCGGCGAACTGGAAGCGACTTGCAATCGACTGTCCGGGGCGCCCACGAGGCTTTGGTCCGCCTGCGTGCGGAACTTCTTCAGCGTCGCATCGCGACGCGTTGTCACGCTCTCTGTCGACTCCAGCTTCGTAGATTCAGAATCGTCGGGACGCGTGCGCGTGGTGGCTGCGAGGTTGGAGCTCGCGCGCGGCGTAAGACTCGGCGCAGGCTCGATCGCTCCGGGAAACATTTCGACCAGCACCGCGCTCGTTGCAATACTGCGAACGTCGCGACGAACAGCGGCCGTTTGATCGGACGGCGGGCGCTGCGACGGCGACGGAGCAGGCATCGAGCTCCTCTCGGCTGCCCGCCGCGCGGACTCCGCGCGAGCGCCGAGCTCTCCGCCCACTCCCTCGGGATGCTCGGCTGCCAGATATGCGCGAAGCGCACGGCCAAGAGCAGTCGCGCTTTGAGGTCGTGCCTCGGCTTCGCGATCGATCGCCTTGTCGATCGCACGCGCCAGTTGCTTCGGAACCGCCGGCATTCCTTCCAGCGGATCGACCGTTCCGTGGATCAGCGCCGCAAGGGTTGCCTCCGGGGTACCTCGCAGGAAAGCAGGCTCGCCGGTCGCACATTCGTAGAGGACCACGCCGAGTGAGAAAACATCGCTCGCTGGAGTGAGCGACTTTCCCTTGGCTTGCTCGGGCGACATGTAGCCGTGGCTGCCGAAGACCTCGGTCTCGC
>CAZWQH010000006.1:0-27578 GCA_964635815.1 uncultured Sandaracinaceae bacterium | reverse complement strand
GGATCCTTGCACCGGTGCAGCGATGCCGAAATCCACGAGATGGACGTGTCCACCGGTGTCCACCAACACGTTCCGCGGTGTGACGTCGCGATGGAGCAGGCCAAACCGCGAATGCGCGTACTCGAGAGCGTCGGCGACCTGCACCCCAACGTGCGCGACCAGCGCGGGGTTCAACGGTCCCTCTCTGAGGATCTGAGAAAGAGCCGCGCCTTCGACGTGCTCCATAGCGATGAAGTAGACGCCGTCGACGACTCCGAGCTCGAACACCGACACGATGTTCGGGTGACTCATCTGAACGACCGTCTTCGCCTCTTCGACGAACATGGAGATGAAGCGGGGATCGTTTCCGAGCTCGGGCCGGATCTGTTTGACGACGAGCTTCTTCTCGAAGCCACCGAGCCCACGAAGGCGTGCCAAATAGACGCGCGCCATCCCCCCGACGGCGATCTCGCGATCCAGCAGGTACTTCCCAAATTGGGCGACGGGAGCGGGACTCGCCATCGAGAGCGGTGATTCTACGTGGAGGGGCCGCCTCTCGTCACGAGATTGTTCAGCAACGCCCGAGTCGGTATTGTCTCGCGGTGAGCGCCTTCGTCCGACCCGTCATCTGCGCTCTTACGCTCGTGAATCTCGGCGCAAGCCTGGTCGCCTGCTCCCGGGAAGCAGCCCCAAGGTACACCGTCGCGCTCGGCGTGCCGGCCGCGTGCGAGGTGGGAACCATCACCGAGATCCGAGCTCGATTCCTCGGCGACTTTCGAAGCACAGGAGTCGAGGAACGTGTTGTCCCTTTGGTCAACGTCGTCGCGGCAAACTCGCTCAGGATGGGTGCCAATCCC
Organism: uncultured Sandaracinaceae bacterium; assembly: GCA_964635815.1. Classification (GTDB taxonomy): domain Bacteria; phylum Myxococcota_A; class Polyangia; order Polyangiales; family JADJQN01; genus CAZWQH01. The sequence goes on along the minus strand of CAZWQH010000006.1, from coordinate 26,742 downwards.
GAAACACTCGCACTGTCCTTCACAGGAACGGGAACACTACGCCCCGCCGCCGGACTGGCGTTGCTCCCTCGCGAGCTTCCACGTGCGACGACCACGGTCTTTGCGCGGCTGTTGCCTTTCAATCGGCCCTGCGGACTCCCCCCGGTCGCGCCACGCGTCGGCTCGGCCGCGGTGGCGCTTCCAACTGGGGGAGCGCTCGTTGTGGGCGGGCTTGGTGTCGAACGCGCGGAAGCTGATGCGCAACTTTTCGATCCTGTGACCAACCTCTGGAAGAACGTCGACGGCTTCATCAATGCGCGAAGTCGGGCGAGTGTAACGGTGACGAACGACGGTCGGTACGCGGTCGTGACCGGAGGCGCGACATCACTGCGCGGGGACGGAGTCGAGACGTTCGAAGTTTTCGACATCTCGCAGAGGACCTTCGATCGCTCGCGCATCGACAGGCTCGATTTTGCACGACGAGACCATTCAGCGGCGCCGATCGACGAATCGCGAGTGCTCGTCGTCGGCGGACGGACCGTATTCGAGGGACGCGCGTTGACGTCTGCAGAAACGATCGACTTACGAACCAACGCCGTCGCGACGGTCATGATGCCCAGCGGGCGCGCGGATGCGTATGCGATCGCGCTCGACAACGGGAGCATCGCGGTGCTCGGTGGAGTTACCGAGACTGGCGTCGTCGCCTCGGAGGTTTGGCTGTTTCGCGACAATCGCTTCGAGCGAACCGACGTCGACGTGCAGCTCCCGGTCGATGCCGCGGTCGTTGCGCTTCCGGGTGGACGCGCCGCAGCATTCGCACGCGCGAGCAATGGCAGCGCCACACGCGTCACGCTCGTTCTGACGGAGCCTCCGGCGAGAGCCACGACTCTCGAGATATTGAACCTGCCACCCTTGTCTTCCATGCGAGCAGCCGCTCTGCCGAACGGGCGCGTCTTCTTGGCAGGAATCGACGGCGCCGGCGCTGCAGCTGCTTTCATCGTGGACTTGAACGCCGCACGCGCCGATCGCCGCAGCGCAACGGGGATGACCGTTCACGCGATGACCCTTGCAGATGGCTCGAACTTCGAGATTGCAGACACCGGAGCAGTGAGCGTTCGTCGTGACTTCCTCGTTACGGCGTACGATCCGCTGCCCAACTTGATTGACGGACAGCTCGCGAGAATCGCATTGGACGATCCGGGCTCCTGGAGAATCACCAGCGACGCTCTATCGGCTGTTGGAGGCCGGGTATCTCGTTTCGATGTAGCGCCCACACTCGTCGAGAACGTGGAGCTCGTCTTGTCTTCGACTGCAGGCGTTGAGCTCGCCTTCGTGCGACCGATCACGAATATTACCGTGCTGATCAACGCCGACTCCGTTTCGGTCGGCGCATGTGCGGCTCAACGTGTGGGCAGCGAGCCCATTCTGATACGCCGAGAGGGCTCTGCCCTCACGCTATCTGCGGGCGCCGGGGAGCGGGTGTGCGAAGCACCTTTTGGCGAAGCGCGCCTCGCGTTACGCGCAGCGTCGGGTGCCACGATTCGCTCCCTCGCCGTTCGGCGCCTGGACTAACCGCGCAAGTTGATCCGACTAGTGACCCGCGTAACCTAGAGCGCGCAGACGCTCGGCGGCACCTGGTTCCGTCGTCACGTCCACACTCGTCGCTCGTGCACGGCCCTCTTCAGATCGCGACTCCGCATCGACCAGATGCTTGGCAACGAGGTCTCGCTCCCGCGGCAGCTCGGTGGTCAGCGACACGCGCTCGCCCGGATCCTGATCCAGGCGGTAGAGTTCCACGGCCTCGAGTCCACGCGGATTCTCGGGGTTGGCGGTGATGAGCTTGAGCTCTTGGCCGCCACGTTGGAGACGAAGGGCATTGAGAACATTCCCTTCATGACTCTCCTCTGCATAAACCTCAGTGCGTCCTTCGAATAAATCACGGCCCTGAATACCACCCGGCATTTCGATGCCCGCCAAGCGTGCCAACGTCGGCAGGAGGTCCACGTGCTCAACCCAATGCGCGACGACGCTGCCCCCCCGGTCATTCTGGGGAAGCTTGAGGAATAGCGGGATGTGCACCTGCTCGTCGTAGAGCGTCGTGCCGTGCCAGAACCCGCCGTGCTCGCCGAACTCTTCGCCGTGATCGCTAGTAACGAGAATCGTCGCGTCGTCGTAGATGCCGTCCGCCTTCAGACGCGCGACGAGCTCACCGAAGTTTTGATCCCAGTACGTGATCTCGCCGTCGTAGAGCCGTTCCAGGTGCGCGGCTTCATCGAGCGCTGGCTTTTGATGAGCCGCGCGGGAGTAACCGGTGCCATCGTACGGATGTGGGAAATACGGGTCGTGCGGGTCCATGTAGCCGACGAACATGAGCCACGCATCCGCCGCACACGGTCGCGAGCTGCAGCCCGCTGCGTCCTGTTTTGTGCGGTCTAGCCACCCGAAAATCTCCCGATTCACGTGCGCGGCGTCCTGGTATGCGCTGCCCGCTTCTACCCGACCCGTTGCAGCGCGCATGGACTCGATCCGCTGTCGCGCAAACTGGACGGCGAGAAACTTCGCAGCCGTGTCATTCGCGCCGAGAACGAAGTTGGGTTCGAGGTAGCGATACAGATCGAAGCCTTGATCGAACCGGAAGAATGGCGCGACGTTGTAGTTCGTCACGAACCCAACTGTGCGATAGCCAGCAGAACCGAATGCCTCCGCCAGCGTAGTCACTTCGGCAGGTAGCGAGGCCGACTTGTCCATGGTGCGATGATTCGACGGGTAGCGCCCCGTCATGATCGTCGCGAAGCTCGGCCGCGTCCAAGACGCGTTCGCAAATGCGCTCTGAAAACGAATCGCGTCGCGACCGAACGCGGCAAGATTCGGCGTGTTGCCCTTCTCGTATCCGTAACCGGGTAGGTGATCCGCACGAAGCGTATCGACGACGATGACAATCACAGGGCCTGCGCTGGGGGCGGTGGGCTTTGCGACAGGAAGGCTCGCAGCAGGATTCGCACGACCAAGTGCGATCATGGGCGAAGCGGCTGCAAGCGCGATCACGGACAACAACGCAGGCGCGAACCACGCACGGAGAACGAACCCACGCGATCGATCGGCAGCCCAGCGAACGCCAGCGCTCAGCGCGAGGTAGACCACGGCGGCAGCAAGCATGCAGCCAAGCATCACGCCGACGCCGCGCATGCTCTTCCACTTGAGGAGCTCGTGGAACACGTCGCGTTGAACACGAAACGCACCGAGTGCGAATGCAAGGGCGGCGAACATCATTGCAAAGCTCCGCGCAAACGTCCGCGACTCGGTCGCGGCACTCAGACGCACGCTGCGCTTGAGAAACGCGAGGGACAGCGCGGCACCTGCTCCGCCGAGCTTCCCGAGAATGGCGTAGACCGCGACCCCGTATGTCAACGCGAACGACATGTCGCGCGTCGAAATGCTCCCGCCGGCAGAAACCAATGTGAGCGCGCCTTCTGCGAGACCAATCATCGCGCCACCAAGCATGCCGCCGCATGCGCCTAGAATCGTCGCGCGCCACACATTCGGGAGCTCCGAGTCGGGAACATTCTCGATGCTCGCTTCGAGCGCTCGCTCTCGATCCGGATCATCGACGACGATGTTCGGGGTGTAACGTGTGCGCCGGGATTGCAGGAATACGACTCCGAACGCAGACGCGATGACGTCGATCAGGAAGAATCCAATCGGGAACAATAGGCTCGTGCTCGCTGCAACACCAACGCGGCTGAAGAGCGCGACAGAAACTCCCTCACGGATTCCGATCCCGTTGACCGAGATGGGCGCGAGCGTGGCAAGAACAGCCATCGTGGCAACGAAGAAGACCGCGCCGACACCGACCGGCGCACCAAGTGCGTGCGCAACCGCGACGGTGATCGCGCTGGTGAGCGCGTGCGTTCCGATACTCAACCCGTATGCGGCAAGCACCAATCCCCCGCGCCCCCGGTACGCCGAGAGCGCCTCGACGAACGAGCTCATGCGCGCACGAATAGGTGCGGGCAATCGCGCGGACACTTTGCGCAGAAGGCCGGGCTTCACCAGAAACGTGATCACGGCAGCAATCAGCGAGATGAAGGCGGCATCGATCAGTCCCACGACCTTCCATCCGCTACCGGGACGACCCGGGGCGTCGAAGAACGGAACGCCAAACGGCGAGCAGAGAACGACCACCGTCCCGAAAGCGATTTGCCCGATCAGCTTATCCACGACGACGGTCGCGGTCGCGCGCGCAGTCTTTCCAGTGTGACTAGAGATGTCGTAAATGCGGTAGGCGTCCAGACCCGTCCATCCGCCAGGGGCGACCGTCCCAAAGTAACGACCGATCCAAAATGCGCCAAGCACGTGACGGAACGGGGCGTGGATGCCTTGCCCCTTGAGGAGAAGCTTCCAGCGAAAGACGCTGCAGAAGATCGCGGCCAACTGGGTCGCGAACCCGAGCGCAATCCACGCGGGGTTCGCGTTTCGGATGCTCTGAACGACATCCGAGAGCCCATCGCGAGTTGCGACCTTCACAATGATCAGCGCGGCAATCGCGACCGAGATTCCTATCTTGATGTAAGTGCCCTTGGTCTTGGGCTTCGGCGCGGGTGCAATGGAGTGCGCCGTCGCAGCGGTCGCGTTCGCATCGTCGTTGGCAATGCTGTCGTCGGCGTGTGTCGTCATTACACTCATCGGCGGTCCTGTCGGAGCGGCTTACTGAACAAGCGCTCCGCGATGGGAGTAGCGGACTCTCCCTAAACGGGTCAATTTCCTGACCTCGTGCCGCGAAAACAGAACCGAAGCGATCGATTTACGAGCGAACCGTGGGGGCGTCAATCCATCCGCGCGAACGCTGTGGGTCGCGTTCCAGAAACGGTTTTGTTCGAAAAGCTCGCGGCCATCTACGAAGAAGTCACCACGTTGCACTCCGGATCCAGCTGCGAGGGGTCCTCGGATTGTTGTCAGCCAGGCAAGATTGGTCGCGAGCCTTTCGTGACATCGATCGAGGCTGCGTTCTTGAGCCGGGCAGTACTGGCGAACGACACTCGTCAGAGCGCCGCCATTCGCAAGAAGCTTCCGTTGGCCGGCGTTGCCCCAGAGATCAAGACGTGCGCGCTTCTCGATTCGGCCGGTCGATGTACGCAGTACGAAGCTCGACCGCTCGGATGCCGTACGTTCTATTGCGAACGCGCCACACACGACTATGGAGCACCGGACCGTCGGAGCATCCGAGACGCCATCACGCGCATCGAGTCGCTCGCGCTAGAGCACACGCCACGCGGAGACGAACCGCGCGGGCTCTCGAGCGTGCTCAGCTCGTTGGCGTAAAGGTGAACGCGCCCTCGAGCATGTCGATCGAGAGCCGGGTGCCTGGCGGGTAACCGCCGCGAAGGAGAACTTCCGCGAGCGGATCTTGAAGTTGCTTCACGATTACCCGCCTCACCGGTCGCGCGCCCATCGCCGGATCGTATCCGAGCTCGATGAGCCGAAGTCGAGCCGCCGGCGTCAAAGCGAGCTCGATCTTTCGGTCCGCGACAAGGCGAGATAAATGCTTGAGCTGGATGTCGACGACGCCACCTAGCGTTTCCTTCGTGAGCCGATTGAAGATCACGGTCTCATCGATGCGATTCAGGAACTCGGGTCTGAAATGGCCGGTGAGCTCTCGTTGAACGACGTCGCGAAGCGAGGCTTGCGCTGCGACGGGATCACCGCCCTCCTCTTCGCGGTCCGCGTTCTCGAGGATCGCTCGGCTGCCGACGTTCGACGTCAGGATGATCACCGTGTCCGCGAAGTACGCAAGTTGCCCACGAGAATCCGTCAGACGACCGTCATCGAGGACCTGAAGGAGAATATTGAAGACGTCGGGATGAGCTTTCTCGACCTCGTCGAACAGAACGACGCTGTACGGACGACGACGAACGGCCTCGGTAAGGAAGCCTCCTTCTTCGCTGTCTACGTATCCCGGAGGCGAGCCGAGCAATCGCGCGACGCTGTGCTTCTCCATGAACTCGCTCATGTCGAGACGTGTGAGCGCCGCCTCGTCATCGAACAAGAACTCGGCCAACGCCTTCGCGAGTTCCGTCTTCCCGACACCTGTTGGACCTAGAAAGAAGAACGACCCGATCGGCCGCTTCGCATCGCGCAGCCCGATTCGTCCGCGGCGAATAGCCTTCGCAACGGCGAGCAATGCAGGCTCCTGCCCGACGACGCGGTGCCGCAACATCTCTTCCATGCGAAGTAACTTGTCGGTCTCGCCCTCGAGCATCTTGGCGACGGGGATTCCCGTCCACGCTGCAACAACCTCGGCGACGTCTTCCGGCGTCACCGTCTCGTGAAGGACAGATCTCGTCCCGGATTTCCGCGCAGCGTGCGCGGCTTCGCAATCCGCTTGCAGCTTAGGTAGCCCCGCGCGTATCGAGGCAGCACCCGAAGCATCTCCTCGCTGCTCGGCGGCGTCAGCGTCCCGTTTCGCGGTCTCTAGAGCGAGACGCGCCGTGCGATGCGCGTCGCGTATCTTCAACTCCGCGCTCCACGTTTCGCGCATCCGGGCTGCATCCGCGACCAACCGCTCGCGTTCCGCCGTGAACTTGTCGCGCGTGGCCGAGCTCGAGGGATCCAGATCCTCCGAGAGCACTGCGAGCTGAGTCTCGAGCGAGTGGACGCGTCGTTCGATCCGATCGAGCTCGGATGGAACGCTATCGTTCTGAACACGCACGCGTGAAGCCGCTTCGTCGACGAGATCGACCGCGGACCGCGGCAGTTGCACCAGCGGGACGTACCGCTTCGCAAAACGAACGGCCGATCCGAGAGCCGGGTCGGAGATTCGCACTCCATGCGCATCTTCCAGACGCTGCGACAGAGCGCGAAGGGCTGCTATTGCCTCATCCTCGCTCGGTGGTTCGACCGGAATCGTCACGAAGCGACGCACCAACGTGGCCGCAGCCCCGTCTTGGGCTTTCTTCACTTCGTCGTGCGTAGCAGTCACGATTGCACGGATCTCGCCACGCGAGAGTGCGCTCGCCAAGAGCTCTGCAACTCCAGATTGACCTCGCTCAGAGCTCACGAGTGAGAGATCCGGCAAGTGGAGAATCGCATTCCCCCCTGAATCGCGAAGTGCGGTGAGCAGATTGCGTACGCGCTCTTCGAGCTCGCTGCGAAGGCGAGTGCCCGCCATGAGCAGTCCGCTCTCGAGCGCAATCAATCGCTTGCCGCGCAAGAACTCGGGCACGTCGTTCGCTGCGATGCGCATGGCGAGTGCGTGGACGATGGCAGACTTGCCCACACCGCGTTCACCCACCAGCATCGGGTGGTTGTCCCGTCGTCGACCGAGCACTTGGATGACGCGCCGCAGCTCTGCATCTCTGCCGATCACGGGATCCAGCTGACCTGCAAGCGCCGCACGTACCAGGTCCTGCCCGTACTGATCGAGCGCTGGCGCCGAGTCATTCGCCGGGCCTCGTTCGGCAGGGGCGAGCGCAGAGCGCTCGCGGGAGGCTCGATCGGTCTTGAGATCAGGTCCAGCGTTCGCGGTCGTCCCGTTTCCAACGCTGCCATTGGTAACTCCACGAAACAGAGTGCGAACGACGGGCGCAGAGAGGTTCATGGCGCGGAAGACGCGCGCGACAGGCCCGCTCGTATCCTGAGCCGCGGCAACGACGAGATGCTGGACGTCGACCAGTATTCCGCGCTCGCGCGCCGCCTCGGCTTCCGCACGATTCAGCATGTCGTGAAAGCGCGGCGACAAGAACGCTTCTCGGCTGCTGTACCGAGGGATCCGCCGCAACTCCACTTCACACTCGAGCAAAAGGTCACTCGCATCGATGTCCGCCGTGGCAAACGCGCGCTGCGCCGACTCGGACGTTTCGATGATGTGGGTCACAAGATGGAGCGGGTCGACTTCTGCATGCTTTCGCTCGTCAGCCAGAGCCTGCGCGGCCGAAATTTCCTGACGCGCAGCTTTGGTGTACGCGTCGAGCGAAAGTGTAAGTTGCGCCATCGGGCGTGCATCCTATCAGCGTCCGAGCTTAGTGGCCTAGACGTTCGCGAATTGCCGCAGCATCGAGATCGAACCGAGCGAGGTACTTCCGCAAGCGGTCCGAGTCATTGGTCGTCGTACGCGCACCGCGTGAGCTCGCGAAAAGCTCTCGACCGGCTTCCGCGAGCGAACGCGACCGAGCGCAGACGGATAGAACGTCTTCGAGCTGTGTGCGATCAAAGCGATCAAGAATTGCCGCACGCTCGGGACCCAGCAACTTGGCAACATGATCCGACGCTTCGGACAGCGATCGTCGGCCCGCCGAGCCGGCGAGAACGTTGTCCGCGCGCGTGTGGGCAATCTCATCGTGAACGTCGCGTTCGGTAATCCGGCCGCCGTCGCAGAGCGTAGCCATGCGCATGATGGATGCATCGAAATCTCGAAAGTTTCCCGGCCACGACCATTCGCGAGCGAATGAAAGAAATCTCGCTCTCGCGTCCTTGTTCATCGTGACGTGGAACCCAAGACGCGAGGACGCCTCGGCGAGCTCGTACTCGAGGTTCGGTTCGATGTCTTCGCTCCGCTCGGACAGTGACGGAAGTTTGAAGGTCCAGAGGTTGATTCGCGCCAGGAGATCCTCGCGAAACTCCCCTTTCGCGATGCGCTGGCGAAGGTCTCGATTGGTGCCCGCGATCAAGTGGAAGTCGCTCGAGACCTCACGGTCAGAACCCAATGGATAGAAGCGCTTTTCTTCGATCGCGCGCAGGAGCATTGCCTGTTCGTCGAGTCCGAGCTCGCCGATCTCGTCGAGGAAAAGGACGCCTTTGTCGGCCTTTCGCAGGAGGCCGGGTCGATCCGCGGTCGCGCCCGTAAACGCACCTCGTTTGTGACCGAACAGCGCGCTCATCGCCGCATCACCGCGCAGCGTCGCGCAGTTTACTTCGGCAAACTCACCGGTCACCTGTCGGCGGGTCTTCTTGAGCTCGAAGATGCGGCTAGCAAGCTTGCTCTTTCCAGCGCCGGTCGGACCGGTGAGCAACATTGGCGCCGCCGACGTCATCGCCACGCGTTCGATCCGAGCGACGAGCTCGTTGAAGGCCGCGTTCTTCGTCTCGATCCCGGCTTTCAAGAACGATTGGGCTTCAACTTTCTCGCGCTGAAATCGCGCCGCGATCGCATCGTACTTGGAGAGATCCAAATCGATGATCGAGTACGTCCCGGCACCACGGCGATCTCTGGGCTCCTTGCGCGGAGAGGTCTGCAGGAGACGCGCCGGCAAGTAGCGTGCTTCGACCAGCGCGAACAAACAGATCTGGGCCACGTGCGTCCCGGTCGTGATGTGAACCAGGTATTCCTCGGTGTCCGTGTCGAATGGGTATGTCTTCGCGAACTCGTACAGCTTTGCGTACACGAGCTCGAAGTCCCACGCGTCATCGAAGGTGATCACATGGGAGACGACCTTCGTCGAAGGCGAGGCGTTCGCGATGTCCCCAATGACGGTCGCGGCCAGCGCCGTGCTTCCAGCCCCATGAATCAGATCGATGCGATCGATGAGGAGGTCTTCGTGCTGCGCGAGCGCGACGGTTGGACGCCAGCGCTCCCAGCGCGCCGGTCCGCGACCATTGTCGAGTGTGGTACCGAGCAGACCGATGACTACGAGCTTCTTTCGCGGCATATCTTATCCGCTAGCCATATAGCTCAGTAGCTACCCCTGCGACGACTCCAGTGATCCGCGGACGCAGATTTATTCGGTATTCTGCTATGTCCGTCTTCTCAGGCAGGCGGCATGCGGAGTGCAATAGAGAATCCGAAAGCAGCGCGACAGAAACATCATGAATCCTCAATCCAAAGCACCTGAAGAGACAACGCACGATACGTACGAGTCCGAGGGCGCACCCATCAAAGCCTGGACCCGAGGTGTGCCCTTCGAGGCAGAAGCGCTCGCGCAGCTGCGACGAGTTGCGGCGCTGCCGTTTATCCATCGTTGGGTGGCCGTGATGCCAGATGTGCACGTAGGTCTAGGCGCGACGGTCGGAAGCGTTGTCGCAACCAAGGGCGCGATCATTCCTGCCGCAGTCGGTGTCGACATCGGATGCGGAATGATGGCGGTGCGCACGACGTTGAACGCATCGCAGCTACCAGACAATTTGCGAGACCTGCGCCTGGCGATGGAAGCGGCCGTGCCCCACGGGCGAACGGACAATGGCGGTCGCAATGATCGTGGTGCATGGCAGCACCTTCCCGATCCTGTCGTCGCCGCGTGGAAAGAGCTCGAGCCGAAGTACACGGAGCTAACCGACGAGTTTCCTGCGCTTCGAAAGGGGAACACTGCGAATCATCTCGGGACCCTTGGGACGGGTAACCACTTCATCGAAGTCTGCATCGACGAGGCCGAGCAAGTCTGGTTCATGCTGCATTCGGGATCACGCGGCGTTGGCAACCGAATCGGCTCGTTCTTCATCGAGCTCGCGAAGAAGGACATGCGCAAGTGGATGATCAATCTTCCCGACGATGATCTCGCGTACCTCCCTGAGGGAACGGAGCACTTCACCGCATACTGGAACGCAGTGAGCTGGGCGCAGAGCTTCGCGGCGATGAATCGCGAGCTGATGATGAGTGCCGTGATTGCAGCGGCTCGCAAGAAGCTGCATGCGTTCGACCTTGGTGACGTCGCCGTGAATTGCCACCACAACTATGTCGCGCGGGAGCATCACTACGGGCAGAACGTCCTGGTCACACGCAAAGGAGCAGTTCGAGCGCATGACGGGCAGCTCGGAATCATCCCGGGCAGCATGGGAGCTCGCTCATTCATCGTCCGGGGAAAAGGAAACCCGGAAAGCTTTTCGTCGTGCAGTCACGGTGCAGGTCGAAAGATGTCACGCACCGCAGCGCGTCGCGCTTTCACGCTCGAAGATCACGCGGAAGCAACCGCAGGAGTCGAGTGTCGCAAAGACAACGACGTGCTTGATGAGACCCCGGCGGCGTACAAACAAATCGAAGACGTTATGCATGCACAACGAGACCTTGTGGATGTGGTCCATACGCTCAAGCAGGTCGTCTGCGTAAAGGGATAGTCATGCTTGCCATTGATGGATCACAAGGAGAGGGAGGGGGGCAGGTTCTCCGAACTTCGCTCGCCCTCTCTCTCCTTCGGGGTGTGCCGTTCACGATGCGAAACATTCGCGCGGGACGAAAGAAGGCCGGCTTGATGCGGCAGCATCTGGTCGCGGTGCAGGCCGCTGCGCAGATCGGTAAGGCCGACGTGGTCGGCGCGGAGATCGGCTCGTGCGATCTGAAGTTCACCCCGCGCACCATCGCTGGGGGCCACTTCGCGTTCGATATCGGCAGCGCGGGAAGTACGACGCTGGTGTTGCAGACCATTCTCTACCCGCTGCTGTTGGGTACCACTGAACCCACGCTGATTGAGCTATCCGGCGGCACGCACAATCCGATGGCTCCTTCGGTGGACTACTTGGAGCGCGTGTTTATGCCGCTCGTCTGCCGGATGGGCGCGCGCATGAACATTGCCCTCAAACGCCACGGATTCTATCCGGCTGGCGGTGGAGCGTGGACCGCGTTTATCTCGCCGGGATCTAAACTCGCCCGTCTCGATTTGCCAGAGCGCGGAGCAACGCGTTGGCAAGAATGCATCGCGTACTTCGCGCAGCTCCCGCAGTCGATCGCGCAGCGCGAGATTGACACGTTCGCGGCGCACGCAGCATGGCCGTCCACGGTCTGCAGCACGAAACAAGTGCGGGACTCTGCGGGTCCGGGGAACGTGGTGTTCGCTACAGTCGCGAGCGAGCACATCACAGAGGGCTTCACGTCGTTTGGAGAACGCGGTACTCGCGCGGAAGACGTGGGCGCGTCACTCGCGCAGCAAGTGAAGAGCTACATGAGCGCGAACGTCCCTGTTGGACCGCATCTCGCGGATCAACTCCTCCTGCCACTCGCACTCGGCGAGGGCGGGTCGTTTCGCACGTGCGCTCCGACACTCCATTTCGAAACGCAAGCGGCAATGATCCGTACGTTCCTGCCTCGAACGTCGATCACCCTTCAGAACGAAGGTAGCGGCATCGTTCTGGTCGATGTCGCCACGGAAGGTTGACGCTACTCGCTCTCGTCGTTCGCCGTCGTCGACGCGGTCTCTGCGTCGTCGTCGTCGTCCATCTCTTCCCCCATCGGGATCGAGATGTACTCTGCGTTGTCGGCGGTGTCCGGAAGCGCCTTGAGCACCTTCTCGACATCAGAAGGCTGAACCAGTCCCTTTTTGAGGTAACGGGCAACTACGCGCTTATCGAGCATCCATTCGGGGTGCGACATACGGGCGGGATTCTAGAGGTGGCGCTGGGAGAGTCAAATGGTCGCTTGAACCGAACGTTCTTTGCGCCCAGGTTCGGTCGCGTGTTGCGAAAGAGCTCCCTCGCGCTGCTGGCCTATACGGTCTTCGTGATCATTGGCGGCGCGTACGTGCGAGCGACGTTTAGCGGCGACGGGTGTGCGGATCACTGGCCCTGGTGCGACGGCGAAGTCGTCCCGACCGCCCCGAGCCTGAAGAAGATGATCGAGTACACACACCGAGTTACGAGCGGTTTGGGGTGGTTTGCCGCCGCAACGTTTCTCCTGGTTGCTCGGCGGCTTCAAAAGCGAAGCACGCAGCCCGACGCCGGTCTCGTGAAGTATGCGACGTGGACGCTCGTGCTTTACACGACCGAGGCGCTGGTCGGAGCCGGGTTGGTCGTCTTCAAGAAGGTCGCTCACGACACATCGACAGCTCGCGCGTGGTGGATGGGTAGCCACCTCCTGAACACCTTCTTGCTTCTGGCCGTCTTGATGCTCCTGGTTCGCGCTGCGTATGGGCGACGACCGATTTCGCTTCAGTCATCCGATCGCTCGACAGTCGCCGTCGCGCTGATCGCGCTCATCGCCGTTGCGATCACGGGTTCGGTGGCAGCACTGGGCGCGACGCTGTTCCCCGCGGACTCACTACGTGCGGGCATCGCTCACGACTTTGCGACGGACGCCCCAGCCATCGTGCGCCTTCGTTTCTTCCACCCGATCGTTGCGCTGCTCGGCAGCGGCATCGCGCTGGTGTGCGCAACCCGCCTGGGGCGGAGTATTTCGGATACGGCGCCACGGTCTTCGACAACGCAGCCGCCAGGGTCACGGGCGGCGTTTCTCGCGATTGTCGCGGTGTCCGCCAACGTGATCTTGGGGATGCTCAATCTCGCGCTTCACGCACCTGTCTTTACGCAGCTCTCACACCTGTTCCTCGCGGATGTGGTGTGGTGCGCGTTGGTGTTCGCGGGCGCCGAAGCGATGACGCCCGCGACCACCTGACGCTACTCGCGCTCCCTACTGCTCGACATCCGAAAGCGTGAACGGAATGGTGACGTTCTCGTCGTACGCGACGAACGTGTAGTTCATCGTCGCGATGACTTTGCCGCGCACAGCGATCGACACGACGGCCGGCGTCGACGGAACGTTGCACGCATCCGACATTCGGATGTTGAGACCGTACCGACCACGTGCGAGACGGGCATCGCGCGTCCAGCTTGGGATGTTGAAGAACACGTTCTCGATTCGCTGAGCGGTCGCCATGCGCGCGCGCGGAATGGTCGCAACGCCGTCCGGTCGAGTGCCGTCGCAGCGCTCCGTCCGGTGATCCATCGTGCCGGTCCAACTTTGCTCGGCGCGCCACGAGATCACTTCGCCAAGTGGATTTTCGACTACGAGATCGAGATCCGCACCCGTGCCCCACGCGATCGTGACCTGTACGTTGCCCGACTCGTAGCCGCATCCGTTGTCGATGCGACCGTCGCAATCGTCATCCTTCGCGTTGCATGTTTCCGCAGTGCCGCGCGTGCACGGCGCCGTCTCGTATGTCACGCCATCCGGTGGGTTCACGGCTACGCGCACGCGATCAGCTCGCGCCCCGACGATCTCTTCCTTCACCTCTGGCGCAGGCGAAAGCTCGCGCTCCGGTTGCTGAGGCTGCTCGATCGCGGCCGTCGTCTCGGTGCTTCCTTCGGTGGTGCCTTCCGTGGAAGCGGTCGAACCCGACTCGTTTCCGGTCGTGGTGGTCGTCGTCGTGGTCGTCGCAGTCTCACCGGTCGAGCCCGACGAACCGCCGCCGCAGCCGGTGATGCCGAGCAGCGTTACGACGATCGCGCACAACGTTGAGGCGTGAAATTTCTCTGTTCCCGACCTGCGAGCAGTCGGGAATGTGTTTCCAGTGTCCATGAGTCCTCCGAACTTCCGGGCGCAGCGTAGTCCAACTCGCTCGAATGCAACACCCTGCAGCTAGTTGCTCGCACAGGTGAATCTCCCCTACCATCCAGCGTTGCCGAGGTTTTCTTGACACGTCCATCGCTCATTCCTGATCTGGCGCGACATCTCGAGGAGAGCGAAAAAAAAGCGCTCCATGAAAATATGGAGGCCATCGTCCTCTCCAGTCACCTCTTCAAAAGCCTGGACGATGAGGGGCGTCAGCGCGTGATTGAGTCCGGCTATGTTCAGTCGTACGTGCCGCTAGCAACAATTGTTAGGCAGGGCGATCCAGGCAACGCGATGTACTTGATCCTCTCCGGTTCGGTCCGCGTCGAGATGAGCACCCCATCCGGAGCGCTCGTTCACCTCGCTGACCTTCACCGCGGCGCGTGCTTTGGTGAAGTAGCAGTTCTAAGCGGATCCGAACGAACCGCGACGGTCACCGCACTTACGCCTGTCGACTTGGTCGGGTTCGAGCGCGAGCGCTTGCTGCGTCTTCTCGGAGAATACCCGCGAGTGATGACCATGCTTCAGGTGGTCGTGGAAGGTCGCGCGCGCGACACAATTGAGAAGATCATCGGGTAGGACGTGTTTACTGTTCCCGACCTGCAAGCAGTCGGGAATCCCTCGTAGCGAGGGGTTAAGACTCAAGCCAAAGGGGTCAAAAAGCCCCGTTCGCACGCCTCAGCGGAAGTCGTTCCGCGGAGCCGCTCGGCTGCAAGCAGATTTAATCCTGTCAGTTCGGTCAGCGCAGAGGGTTTGCGGGGAAAAAGCCCCTGGCTCGCTACTTGCTAAGTACACTGCATCATGTCGTTTCGCACCTATTCTTCTTTGGTCGGTTTGAGCGGCGTGCTGCTGAGCGCGTGCTCCTCCACCCCGCCCACGCGCGAGGCAACTGCGTTCGTCGAGATTGGCTCCGGAGCCGTCGAGCTTGTGGGCGTTCGCAGCTCCAAGACCTCCCGCGTGATCCTCACGAACGAGGATGATTCCACCTGGCTCACCGGAACGTTCGTTTCGACGGACGGGAAAACCACACGAAGCACCCGTGTGCCCGACCCGCGCATTGCGCGAGCGTCTGCGGGTACAGCGAAGTTCGACACCCACGCCAGCCGAGGAGTGATTGGCTTCGCCGTCCCACAGAAAGCTGGACGATTGGAGATCACGGACGCCGACGGCTTGCGCATCGGGTCGATTCGTCTTGCTCCCGCAACTAGCTCTGCGCCGCGGTCCGGCGACACGCTCCTCGCAGATGCCTCTCAAGAGTGGCTCACTGCGACGACCTCGACGAAAGGTCGAATCGCGATCGTTGCGGAAGGGTACTCGAGCGAGCAGATGGAGCTCTTCCACGCCCACGCCGCGCAGCTTGCGGCCGGACTCCGGCGCAAAGGGTACGCGGTAAAGCGCATAGACCTCACGTCAGCTGAAGTTGGTCTGAGCAACATTCGTCGAAACGAAATTCGTGCGACTGCGTTCGGCGTCGGCAAGCACGGCGGGAATGGCGATACGGATCGTGCAGGCGAGCTTGGCTTCTTGAGTCCGCGTGCGGGCGGTCGCGTGATGTTCGCTGTCGCAAGTGCCCTCGAAGTCGATCACGTCATCGTTCTGGCGAACACGGACGACGCATCATCGGTCGTTGCGCCTCAGTACTCGATCGCCACCCCTGAGTCGCTGGTACGCGTGGTTGCACAGTTCTCGAGCGCGACCGGAGTTTCGCGAGGGGCGTTGGACGACGAGATTCCCGCGGACGAGGAAGAGGTCCCCGCAGGCGAGGAAGAACTCGACTGGGGCGAGGAAGCCGACTGGGAGTACACCGAGGAAGAATACGAAGAGTACGTTTGCACGGCGGAAGACTACGAGCTCGGCATTTGCGACGCGTGCGCGGACAACGCGTGCGGGTACGAAGAGAGTGTAGAGCTCGAGTACGAAGGTGAAGATTTGGGTGAGGGAGAAATCTCCGAGGAAGAAGAGGATTTCTACTTCGATGACGAGGAAGAGGTCCTGGAGTACGACCCCAACTCGGATTGCACGTTCTCTGAAGAAGGCTGCGATGGCCTGGGAAACATTGCCGACACCGGAAATACTACCAACTCGTTTGTCTTTTCCAACGAGAGCCTTTCACCGAGTGCAGCACTCGACCAAGTGAGCAACCAGCTCCGACAAGACAACTTGGCGACCTGCAATCGCGCGTCGTCGACCTCGCTCAACTGCGAGTACAAGACCTCGTTCTGGTCGAGGCTGTTTGGGGGCGCAAAGTTCGCGGTGAATGCGACGGGAAACACCCTTCAAGTTCAGCCGCAGGGCTCGCAGTTCCTCGGCGGCTTGTTGCAGAGCTTCCTGGGCCGCTTTCAGTCGCTATTCGGGTCGAGCTTTCCGCTGGTGAACCAGCTGGTCGGCGGCGCAGTACAAGCCGGCGCATACAGCCAGGGCGCAGTCTCCATCGATATTGGAGGATCGCACTGCACGGGAGTGCTCGCCGCGCCAAACATCGTCGTCACGGCCGCGCACTGCTTCGCAAACTCCTTCTCGACCGAAGAGACCATCACTCTTGCGATCTCAAATGGTAACGGAAGCTCCACTCAGCATCGCTTTGTCCAGCGAACATTCGACACCGCCATCAAGCTCAAACTCGCCGCGAACCCTGCCCTCGAGCTGACCGGATCCCGAGTGCTCTATCGACCTGAGTATCGAGACCTCGCGCCGGGCCCAGGAGCCACCTGGGACGAGCTTCGTGCTGCCGCCGCGTACGACGTTGCCGTCATCGAGCTCGAGCAAACTCTGCAGAACGCGCCCATCGCGACTTTTGCGACCGGGGTGATTCGCGTCACGGACGCGCCGTGCACAGGCGCAGCCAACGCGTTCGTTACGGGCTCCGGGGTTCCGAACGTTGGTGTATTCCGCAAAGCTCCCATTTGCTTGCGTCAGGCAACGAAAGAGATCTTCGTGGGCATCACTCACAACGCTTCCGTGTGCCCGGGTGATAGCGGAGGACCTTTGGTGCTCAGTCAGAGCCTCGTAGGAAATGCGAACACCGTGCTGGGCCTCGCCTCATTTATCGAGCTCGGCCCGAACAACATGTGTCAGGCGGGCATGCGAAACGCGTTCGTGAATCTCGGCCCCAACGGTCTGCTTTCCGGAAGAGCACTCGTCGAGTCCGCCTCCACGTACTTCTCGGCGTGGCCCAACGTGATTCGCACTCGCTAGCCCCCCGCCGTTACGCTGTCACCGAACCTCGCCAGGGACAGGCTCGGGTGAGGACTACGACGCCAACCGCAAGCGAATCGCGCACAGAACGTTGTGTTCTGGATGCTCGACCTATCACGGTATCGGTCATTTGCCGTGATCGGCACGCCATTTCAGGAAGACCTCGGTTTCTCGCGCGGATGCGATCGACCTGATACGCCTCACGTATGCACGTTCATCTCATCGGCGTCGCAGGAACGGGAATGGGCGCTCTTGCAGGGTTGCTGCGCGAAGCGGGTCACCACGTCACCGGGAGCGACACCGCGTTCTACCCTCCGATGGGGGACGCCTTGAAGACGTGGGGCGTTGAAACTTTCACCGGATTCGATGCTGCACACCTGTCGCCTCGTCCGGATCTCGTTGTGATCGGGAACGTGTGCCGCAAAGAAAACCCTGAAGCGCGCGCGGCGATCGATGGCGGAATGACCTACGACTCGATGGCTGGGACGATCGAGCGATTGTTTCTCGACGCGCGCAAGTCGCTCGTTGTCGCCGGAACGCATGGCAAGACGACGACGACCGCACTCGTTGCGCATCTGCTCGACCGTTGCGGTGCAAAGCCCGGATTTCTGATTGGTGGAATTCCACTCGGATTCACGACAGGTCATCGCAGAGGAGAGACCGGTGCGCCGTTCGTGATCGAGGGCGATGAGTACGACAGCGCGTTCTTCGAGAAGACGCCGAAGTTCTGGCGCTACCGTCCCTACGGCGCGATTGTCACGAGCATCGAGCACGACCACATCGACATCTACAAGTCGATGGACAGTTATCGGGACGCGTTCAGAGAGTTTGTTCGTCGCATTCCAGACGACGGAGTCCTGGTCGCGTGGGCAGGCGATCCTGAAGTGCGAGCGATCGCGAAAGATGCGAAGTGTCGTGTCGCGTTCTACGCGCTCTCCACAGACGATGTCGGAGACGCTTCGTGCGTTTGGACGGCCGCTCCTTTTGCTGCCGAGTCGGGTGTTCAAGCCTTCGACATCTTCGTTGGGGGAACCCACGGAGGAAGAGTCCACTCACCGCTCGCCGGACATCACAACGTGCGAAACGCGCTGGCCGCAATCGCGCTCTGCGCCGAGACGTGTGGGCCACTGAGCACGGCGGCTCTCGGCCGAGCCCTCTCGAGCTTCAAAGGGATCAAGCGGCGCCAGGAGCTGCGCGGCTCAGTAAACGGGGTCCGCGTGTTCGACGATTTCGCGCACCATCCGACCGCGGTCCGCGAAACCATCTCCGCGATGAAAGCCCACTACCCAGGACAGCGGGTGGTCGCGATCTTCGAGCCGCGTAGCGCGACCGCGTCACGAGCGATTCATCAGGCCGAGTACGTCGACGCTTTCATGCCAGCCGATTGGACCATTCTCGCTCCCGTAGGTCGCAGCGAGATTGCCGAGAACGAACGCTTGAATCCGGTACGCATCGCGGAAGATCTTGTCGCGCGCGGCAGACACGCCGAAGCCCACGAAGGTGTCGACAGCATCGTGGATCGCGTCGCGAACGAGGCGAAGAGCGGCGACATCGTCCTCGTCATGTCCAACGGAGCGTTTGGTGGTATCCATCAACTCCTTCTCGATAAGTTAGACGCCGTTCGATTGGAAAAAGAAAATCATGCGCTCAGCTCCTCCGCCGCCTCCCCCCGTACACGGTCACCTGCTGGACCTGGCCGACCTACGATCGATTCTCGAGGAGACGCGTGAGATAGCTCGCGAAGCGAGCCGAGTTCTCATCGAAGGTTGGCGCGCCGACCCAGACGTGATGAAGAAGGGCGAAATCGATCTGCTCACGCAGTTCGATCTTAGAAGCGAAGCGATCATCAGCTCGCGCCTCGCCCGCGCCTTTCCCGGTCACGCAATCGTCGCAGAAGAGGGAAAGCTCCTCGCGGGCGCGGGGGATCTCACGTGGTACGTGGATCCGCTCGATGGCACGACCAACTTTGCACACGGGCATCCGTTCTTTTGCATCAGTATGGGCCTGGCGGAGCGAGGCACACCGGTGCTTGGAGTAGTTCTCGCGCCGGCGTTGCGCATCGAATGGTGCGCCGCACGAGGACTTGGCGCGACACGTGATGGTCGTACGTGTCGTGTTTCGAGCTCCGAGCATGTCGCCGAGTCGCTAATCGGTACGGGCTTCCCGTACGACCGACGTACGAGCCCTGAGAACAATTTTGCGGAGTTCGTCGCGGTGAAAAGACAGGCTCGCGGAGTGAGACGGTGCGGATCCGCGGCCATCGATCTCGCGTTCGTCGCCGATGGAACGTACGACGCGTACTGGGAACAGAAGCTCCGACCGTGGGACATGTGTGCGGGCGCCGCCGTCGTGATGGAAGCGGGCGGAAAGATCACGAACTACGAAGGCGCGACGGCAGACCTTCGCGTGGGCCAGGTCATCGCCAGCAACAGCAAGGTTCACGAAGACCTTCGCGGTCTCATTCAAGGCGCTCGCAAAGAATCGAATCTGTAGCGAAACACCGCGAGAGTGAACCGTGACTGGCAACTCTCGTTCAAGCACCCCAGAAGGGTAGCTCGCGGACCCGAGCGAATAAACACTATGGCAGCGGGATGAACTCGACTTCGTCGCCCGCGACGATGGGGAACCGGCGTTCTTTCCAGTCTCGCTTGGCTTGCTCAATTCGTTCTTCGGAGCTCGAAACGAAGTTCCACCAAATGTGACGCTCCCCTTCGAGCTTCGCACCGCCCAGCAGGAGAACGCGAGATTCGGACACTGCGTTCAGAGCAACGTCGACACCGGGCACCAGAACGAGCATGTCACCGTCGTTCAGTAGTTTCTCGCCAACACGGACAGATCCTATGGCCACGTAGATGGCGCGCTCTTCATGCTCCTTCGGAACATCGATCGTCGCGCCCGCGCTCATCGCGAGGTCCACGTAAAGAGTGGGCGATGCAACCTGTACAGGTGAGCGCAATCCAAATGCGTCTCCCGCAATCACACGACCCTTGATCCCCTCGCGAGTCAACGTAGGCAGAGTGCTCCCGGGATGATGGAAGAAGGCGGGCGCCATTTCTTCGGCTTCGATCGGAAGCGCGATCCACGCCTGGATGCCGTGAATCTTTTGGCCCGTCTTACGTACTTCCTCGCGCGTACGCTCGGAGTGCACGATGCCACTCCCGGCGATCATCCAGTTCACGTCGCCTGGAGTGATCGCCTGCGCGGAACCCAGGCTGTCGCGATGAAAGATCTCGCCGTCGAAGAGATAGGTGACTGTAGCAATCGCGATGTGCGGATGCGGACGGACGTTAATGCCCTCTCCCGGCGGCAGATCGGCTGGCCCCATGTGGTCGAAAAAGATGAACGGTCCGACCAACCGCCGATGGGGGGATGGCAAGGCCCGGCGCACGGAGAAGCCCCCGAGATCACGTGGACGGGCGGCAATGAGTAGCTCGGTCGCTGGCGTGGTCACGAACGAACCGTAGCAGCTCTCCGCGAGACCGCTTCGGACTGCACCTTGCCGAACCGCGAAATGAATGGCTGAATCAAGCACTGAGGGTGCATAGTCTGTGCCCCGAACCATCTCGTGCGACGCCCGCGCAACATGACCCTCGCAACGACTTTCGCCCTGATTTTGACGGCGTGCGGAGGCGCGGAATTTCCCATCGTCGGTCGCGGCGCGGCCGCCGGGTCCTACGGGTACATCAGCGTCTCGCCGTCGGGCCAGAACGATGATTTGCGTGTGCAGCTCGACATGCGCAACCTCCCCCAGCCTGGCCGAGTGGTAGACGGAGCGAGTGTCTATGTGTCCTGGGTCGTACCACCCGGGCGGACCGCTCAGAAGCTCGGCGTCGTCGACTACGACCCGTACCAGCGCGCAGCGTTCGTCCGCGGCACAACCACGTTCCATCGATTTGAGATCACACTCACCGCGGAGCTCCACGGCGAAGTAGAGCGTCCAAGCTCGGTGATCGTCGCGCGGAAGTCCTACCCGCCCGGCCGCTGAGAAAATCGCCGGACGAAGACGCTGAGCCGAATTGCTTTGGCCTGAACCTGAGTGCCCCCGCAAAGAGCGAAGGGAGTTTACGCTTTGGTAAATGACCGACGCGAGTGAGGAAGTAAACCAGGATCAGGCCAAATGAATCGGCTCAACGAGCCGACGTCTCTTTGTACGCCCGCTTGTCGTACCCCAAGTACACCTGGCGCGGACGAGCGATCTTCGTCTCTTCGTCTTCGAGCATCTCTTTCCACTGCGCGAGCCAACCCGCGGAGCGACCGATTGCGAAAAGCACCGGGAACATGTCCATCGGCAAGCCCAACGCTTGGAAGAAGATGCCCGAGTAGAAATCCACGTTCGGGTAAAGCTTGCGCTTTACGAAGTACTCGTCTTCGAGCGCGATCTTTTCGAGCTCGATCGCGATGTCGATAAGCGGGTTCTTGCCAACGGCGTCGAACACTTCGTACGCGAGCTTCTTGATGACCTTCGCGCGCGGATCGTAGTTCTTGTAGACACGATGACCGAAGCCCATCAAGCGGCCTTCGCCAGCCTTCACGCCCTTTATGAACTCCGGAATCTTCGCGACCGAGCCGATTTCCTCGAGCATGCGAATCGCCTGCTCGTTCGCGCCGCCGTGAAGCGGTCCGTACAGAGCTGCGCACGCACCGGCCATCGCCGAGTACGGATCGACGAGCGAGCTTCCGATCCCGCGCATCGCGGCTGCGGAGCAGTTCTGCTCGTGATCGGCGTGCAAGATGAAGAGAACATCGAGCGCGCGCTCGACCGCAGAGTTCGGCCGGTAACGGGTCTCCGTCATCTTGAACATCATGGACAGGAAGTTGCCCGCGAAGCTGAGCTCGTTGTCGGGGTAGATATACGGAAGCCCGCGACGGTGCCGGTACGCAAACGCTGCAAGCGTCGGAATTTTGGCCATGAGGCGGTGAATCTGACGAATCCGATTCGCCGGATCGCCAACTTCCTTGGCCTCGGGGTAGAACGTGGAAAGCGCCGCAACACCACTCGTCACGATACCCATGGGGTGCGCGTCATAACGGAAGCCGTCGATGAACGTACGCATGTTCTCGTGAAGCATCGTGTGATGCGTGATCTCATTCGTGAACTTCTCGAGCTCGACCTTCTTGGGCAGCTCGCCGTGAAGGAGCAGATACGCCGTCTCCAAATAGGTAGATTTCTCCGCGATCTCTTCGATCGGGTAGCCGCGGTACCGGAGGATGCCCTGGTCACCGTCGATGAACGTGACGCGACTAGTGCACGCGGCGGTGTTCGTGAAGGCAGGGTCATAGACCATGAGACCGAAGTCTTCCGCGCCGTGCTTGATCGCGCGCAGGTCCATCGCCTTGACGGTCCCATTCGCGATGGGCACTTCGTAGGCTTTTCCGGTCCGGTTATCGGTAATCGTCAGCGTTTCCTTGGCCATGGAGTCTCCGGAGGCGCGGCACTTTCAGTCGCGCTCGTACGAGGGAACAGCAGTGCGCGGGAGTCTACACACCACACCCTGCCAAGGCGACTACAAAGTCCTTGCTCCACAAGAAGTACGATCGTGCCGGATGGCAACACGCCGCGGACGTGTAATGACGACGCATGGCACACCGCGACGCCAATGACGCGGCGGAACCTTCGCGATCAGTGAGGATTCTGGGCAAATCATTGTCTCTGCCGCCGGTACGATGTTTGCCTATATGGGGCGACCCGATGCTGCGACCGCCAATGCTCCCACCGCACTTTGCGCTCCTCTTGGGCGTCACCCTGGTGATCGCGACTTTCTCGGGCCGGGCGCGCGCGCAGAGCAACACGGACGATCCGTACGCCGCGTTTCGGAGCGAAGCCGTCCGCCTCGCCTCACCGCCTACCCATTCTTCACTAGCGCCCGCTAGGCGCTACACGCTGACGCCAGCAACCGAAAGCGCCTCGTTCTTGACCGCGCCAAGGTTGCGACGCGATCCGCTGGGAGTGACTGGGTGGGGCTGGCTCGGCGCTGAGCTTGGCGGATTCGTCGCATTCGCAGGCATGGGACTGCTCCTGGCCGCGGATCAGGATGAGCTCGCGGTGGCGATCGCGCTGACCGCACCTTTTGCACTCAGCGCTCTTGGCGCAAACCTCATGTCCACGTTCGCCAGGAACAACAACCTATCCGGGCTCGACGGCGCCGCTGCCGCGGGAACGATGCCCGGAGCGACGGCGGGTTTCCTTGTTGCGGCATCTCTCGCAACTGGTCTGTCCGAGAGGCGCGATGGTGCCGCGAACGCACTCATCTACACTGGAGGCGCCGCCATAGGTGCAGTGGTTGGCTACTTCCTATTTCGTGAGCTCGCGAAAGCGGGCGGCGATCCAGGCTGGATCCAAGCGGCGTACTGGACAGGCCTGCTCGTCGGGTTCGCCACGGGCCTTCCACTCGCATACGGTCGTACCAACGAAGCCCGTGCGGGGTATCCCCTGTTGATGCTGGGTGCTGCGAGCATCTTCGCGACGATTGCACACTTTTCGTTCTCGATCTGAGGAGCCCATGACAATGCACCGCAACACGCTCCTTGAAATCGCACTCGCCTCCGCCGCGCTCGCAACGGGCTCCTGTTACCGGATCCACATGAGACCGGAGCTCACCGAGGCGCAGATCACCGACATTCGTGCCGCCCGGCGTCCGTCCGCCGAAGACCCTACGAGATGTCTCGCGCGCGCAAATGGCCGCCTTCCGGTCGATCTGCTCATGGTCGTCGACAACAGCGGCTCCATGGCAGAGGAACAATCGCTGCTGATGCGAGCGAGCCCAACCTTCATGCGCGCGCTTCTAACCGGAGACACCAATGGCGATGGGGCTCCCGACTTTGCGCCCATAACTGACCTCAACGTCGCAGTCGTAACGACGGACCTCGAAGCCGGACCCGCCATCGCGACGACTTGCGGCCCGCCCACCATTACCCTCGCGCAAGCGGGATCGATCGAGGCGATGGTCAACCAGTTCGCCTGCCGAATGCGCGTCGGAACTTCTGGCTCATCGGATGAGAAACCCTTGAGCGCCGTGAGCCGAGTCGTTCGCTCCGAAGTGCCTGCCCTGCGAGGCTGGCATCGAGCAGGCGCGGTGCTGGCAATCGTGATTCTTACCGACGAAGACGAGGCTGCATTGCTTCCCGACGGAACGCTGAGCGGAAATGGTCGAGGCCGAGACGGTCGAAGTTGGTTCGACGATCTCGCCGGCGGCCAGAGTGGACCGCCGCAAGTTGTCGAGGTTGCGAGCGAGGTTGTTCTCCGCAGCCCGCCGAACATGACTGTCGTCGCCGGAATCGCGGGCGCTCCGATTGGGTTCGGTGGAGTCGCTCCACGCGAGCCGCTGACCGGAGGCTGCACCTCCCCCAATGGGTCAGCCATCGCAGCGGACGCCGTCTACTCGTTCGTGCAGATGTTCGGAACGCGTGGCGTGTACCAATCGATCTGCGAGCGCGACTTTACTCCCGCCCTCAGTGTATTCGCAGAACTCGTCGGAGAAATTCGCTGCGCCGAGTAACAGTTGTCCCGCGGCGTGAGTTCAAGCCGTCCGCTAGTGCGCAGCAGCCCACGTGAGACCGATACCCACGTCCGCCACCAGGGGAACTCGCAGCGGATGCACATTCTCCATCCGCTCTTTTACGAGCGCTTGGACCGCGTCGCCATCATTCTCGGCAACTTCGAACACGAGTTCGTCGTGCACTTGCAGGATCATGTGTGCATCGAGCTGCTGCTCCGTGAGCCGTCGAGCGATGTCCAGCATCGCGAGCTTGCAGAGGTCTGCGGCGGATCCTTGAATCGGCGTGTTCGCAGCGATGCGTCGGCCGGCCTGTCGATCCGTATCATTGTGACTGAGCAGCTCCGGAATGAAGCGGTATCGACCAAGCAGCGTCGTCACGAAACCGGTCTTCTCCGCTTCACCGCACGTCTGATCCAACCACTCACGGACGCCGGCATAAAGCTCGAAGTATCGGTCGATGTAGCGTTTCGCGTCGTTGCGCGGGATGCCCAAGATCTGACCTAGGGCGGTCGCCCCCTGTCCGTAGATGGTCGCGAAGTTCACGGTCTTGCCGACGTTGCGCTGCTCCTTCGTCACTGCGTCGGGGGCAACACTGAACAGCTCGGCGGCAGTTCGACGATGCACGTCTGCATTCTCCGAGAACGCGGCGATGAGCTTCTCGTCGTTCGAGAAATGCGCCAGCACGCGAAGCTCGATCTGACTCCAGTCGGCGCTGATGATTCGCCGTCCCGGCGGAGCAATGAACGCCTCACGGATGCGTTTGCCTTCGGCGGTTTTGACAGGAGTGCGCTGCAGATCGGGATCGGTGCAGATCAAGCGACCCGACACACCGGTGGTTTGCTGAATCGTCGTGTGGACCCGCCCTGTCGCTGGAATCACCGACGCTTGGAGAACATCGACGTACGTGTTGAGAAGCTTCGCGAGCGTGCGGTGCCGAAGCAGCTCTTTGGCAATGTCGTGCTTTGGCGCGAGTGTCTCGAGGACGTCGGAGTCCGTAGAGAACCCGGTCTTGGTCTTCTTCACCACCGGCAACTTCAAATCGGTGAACAGCACCTCTGCGAGCTGCTTCGTCGAACCGATGTTGAAACGCTTTCCGGCGTGCGCATAGACACGCTCCTCGACTTCACCCTTCTCTCGCTCGAAGTCCGAACCGAGTGCTGCAAGATTGGCAGCGTCCACGAGCATTCCCGAGATCTCCATCCGAGCCAGGACCCAGGAGAGCTCCAAATCTCGCCCGAGCTGTTCGCGCTGAGCAAGCGTGTCGATTCGCCTGTCGAGATCGGGCTCCAGACGCGTTATCACGGAGGCTAGATGCACCGCGTAGCTGGATACGTTTGCGACGGGCAATGCGTGAAACGGTTGCTCCCCTTGGCCGGCTCCGCGGATGGTCTTTTCAGCTGGGAGCGTCTCGTGCAGGTACTCGCGAACGACGTGCTCGATCCGGTGCGGAATCACTTTCTCTGGCTCGATCAAGAACGAAGCCAACTGAGTATCGAACGCCACGCCACGAAGCTCGATGCCGACGCGTGACAGCGCAACGAAGAGAGCCTTTGCGTCATGCGCCAGCTTAGGCACTTTGACGTTCTCGAAGAACGGCTTCAGCGCGCCGATGTCATTGCTCGCGTCTGCGTGCGACACCGGAAAATACGCAAGCTTGCCTGAGGCATCCGACAGCGCGACCCCGGCCCAGCGGGCAGTGACGGCTGAGACTTGAGGTCCGACGTCATAGATAGGTGCAACGGCAAACGGAGCGAGCGAGCTGCCGAGCCAGTCCCCTACCCCACCCGCCGACAAGATTTTTCCTTTACGAATGATCACTGCGCCATCGTG
>CAZWQH010000005.1:0-32679 GCA_964635815.1 uncultured Sandaracinaceae bacterium | reverse complement strand
CGGATTTCGGCCCCGACTGTCGCGTCGATGTCACGGTTGCGCTGACCGCTGGAAGTGGCCACGGCTGCTCGGCCGCTTTGGGCGTCGCGATTCTCCGCGCATTGGACGCGCAGGAAGGCGTAACCCGTTCGGACGAGGAAACGCGCACAGTCGCGGACGCTTGGGAAAAGACCTTTCACGGAAACCCCTCAGGCATCGACGTCGCTCTTGCGACTTCGGGAGGTGTCGTCGAGTTCGTGCGAGGCGGATCTCTGCGACGCATCCAATGCGCCAAGCCTCTTCACTTCGTGGTCGCCGACTCCGGTGTGAAATCCTCGACGAAGACCATGGTCGAGGAGGTCGCTCGCCAGTATGCGCGCGCGAAAGCGCGCATTGAGCAAACCTTCGATGCGATCGCCGCGCTGGTTCGCAATGCGCGTCTGGCGATGGAAGCCGGAGACATCCGAGCACTTGGACAGCTCATGGATCTGAATCAAGGGCTACTCTCCAGCTTGATGGTATCGACCGAGAAGCTCGAGGAGTTGTGTCGGGTCGCGCGTGAGAACGGAGCCTTGGGTGCAAAGCTGACAGGCAGCGGCGGGGGCGGCTCGATTATCGCGCTCGCAACCACCGCCGATCACGCGGCGGCGATCGCTGAAGCTCTTTCGTATATCTCTCCACACGGTTCGACCGAAACGATCGGAGCCTCCGAATGACGGACCTCGCAGTGTCAGTGAGCTCGGCCCCGCGAGCGGGCCTCGCAGCGTCCATGAGCTCGGCCCCGCAGGCGGGCCTCGCTACCGGCCGCGCTATCGCGCGAGCCAATATCGCGCTCGCGAAGTACTGGGGGAAGTCTGACGTCGGCCTCAATCTTCCGGCGGTTCCTTCTCTATCGCTCACGCTCGATGGGCTCGAAACCACGACAACGGTGCGCTTCGATTCGGCCATGACTGCGGACCTGTTCGTTCTGAACGGTCGCGCCGCACCGCCGCAAGTGACCACTGCGTTCGTGGACCTGCTACGGGCGCGTGCGGGCACGACGCTCCGTGCGCACATCGAGTCGACGAACAACTTTCCTACGGCGTCCGGTCTAGCCTCGAGCGCGTCCGGTTACGCCGCGCTGGTGGGTGCGACGAACGCTGCGTTGGGCCTAGGACTCTCACTCGATGCAATGAGCGCGATCGCACGTCGAGGGAGCGCGTCCGCCGCGCGAAGCGTATTTGGCGGATTCGTGGAGCTGCTTCGCGGCGAGCCAGGCCACGACTCTCTCTGTGCCACGGAAGTAGCGCCTGTTTCGCACTGGAACGTGGAGCTGGTGATTGCAGTCACGACCGAGCTCGCAAAAGAAACCTCGTCTCGGGACGGCATGACTCACACGCGGGAGACGTCTCCCTACTACCAGGCTTGGCTCACACACGCGTACGAAGAATTCAAAGAGGTGCGTGCTGGCGTTCTGGGGCGCGATTTCAAGCGCACGGGCGAGGCGATGGAGTCCAGCACGCTTGCGATGCATGCGTGCGCAATGGCAGCGCGTCCAGGAGTGATCTACTGGAATGGAACGACGCTTACCGTGTTTCAGAAAGCAAAGGAGCTTCGCAGCAACGGGCTGCAAACCTACGCAACCATGGATGCAGGACCGCATGTGAAGCTACTCGTACACAGCCAGGACGCGGAGCCGCTCGCTCAGGAGATCGCGGCGATCCCAGGCGTGGTGCGCGTCATACGCGCAAAGCCAGGCGAAGGCCTCGTGTGCGAGCGTGTCTGAGACGATCTCTGCCCCAGGCAAGCTGTTACTCGCCGGCGAGTACGCAGTGCGAGATGGAGCACCCGCGCTGGTCACCGCTACGAGTCGTCGCGTTGTCGTACGTTCGGCTGCACCGGTCGTTTTGCACCCTGGACCCGAGCTCGTCGCGCTCCATGAGCTTTGTGATGAACGCGGCATCGACACGTCTCCAATGAAACGGCTCGGGGTGGATGTCACCGCTCTGCGTGAGAACGGGATCAAGCTAGGACTCGGATCCTCGGCGGCGGGAGCCGTCGCTCTTGCCGGCGCGTTGCTCCACGCAACCGACCCAAGCCTGAGCGCGTTGGAGTTGCGAAAGGAAGCGTTCTCGCTCGCACACGCGGCTCATCGACGAGTCTCGCCTCAAGGAAGCGGTGTCGACGTTGCAGCATCCACTTTTGGTGAAACGTTCTTCTACTCGGCCGCCTCCAAGGAACGCGTGGAAGCTCGCGTTCCGGCTGGCTTGGTGCTCTCGGTGATCTGGAGCGGATCGCCCGCGCGGACAAGCGACATGATCGAGTCGCTGGATCGGTGGCGAGACGAGAGTTCCGCGCAGTACGGATCACGGATGCGAGAGCTCGAGACCACCGTGCTCGAGGTGCGTGACGCGTGGATAGCCGCGAACGTTCCGCGCATCCTTGCGGCGATCGGCGACCATCACGGCCACATGCGAGCGCTCGGAAACGCAGCGGGTATTCCGATTGTCACCCCCGCACTGGACCGGATACACGAGCTCGCCGCCGAGCACGGGGGGGCTGCCAAACCATCCGGAGCAGGCGGAGGAGACATCGCAGTGGCATTCTTTTCGAGCTCGGAAGCGTGTCAGCGCTTCGAGAGGTCTTGCGCTGGCGACGGGTTGACGCCAGTTTTGTTGCAGACAGATCAACCCGGACTGCAAGTTGATGAAGCACGTGTTTGACGGCCCCAACGAAACTTCGCCGAGCTCGAGTCCCGAGCCCGGTCCGAGCACCCGATTATCAGGGTTCTACCGGATGGACATCGACTCCCGACGGTCGAACGCCTCGAGAGCGCTCAAGCTTGATGCATTTTGCTGGCACGAGCTCGAGAACGGTGGTCTCGATACCGCTCATGCCGACAAGACGATCGAGAACGTGGTCGGCACATACGCGCTCCCTTTCGCGCTAGCGGTGAATCTCCGTATTAACGATCGCGACTACGTCGCCCCCATGGTCATCGAGGAACCCTCCGTGGTCGCCGCCGTATCAAATGCGGCACGCATCGTCCGGGAATGCGGTGGTTTCCGAGCTGAGGCCGATGCATCGATCATGGTCGCCCAGGTGTTCTTGGACGATGTCAGAGACACGCGGCTCGCGGCACAGCGGGTATCCGCAAGCGCCGAGATGCTTCTGCGTCGTGCCAATGCCGCAGTTCCGGGTCTCGTCACGCGGGGTGGCGGTGCACGCTCGATCAGCACCCGCGATCTCGGCGAGGGGAACTTCGTGGTGGAAGTTGCCGTCGATTGTCTCGACGCGATGGGCGCCAACCTAGTGAACAGTGTCGCAGAAAGCCTGGGTGACCCCCTTAGCGAGCTGCTCACCGGGCGAGTGGGAATGCGGATTCTGACCAATCTCGC
This sequence comes from uncultured Sandaracinaceae bacterium, assembly GCA_964635815.1. Taxonomy (GTDB): domain Bacteria; phylum Myxococcota_A; class Polyangia; order Polyangiales; family JADJQN01; genus CAZWQH01. The sequence continues at coordinate 29,323 of CAZWQH010000005.1, read as the reverse complement.
GGATCAACGCCGCGTGCGTTGCACTGCACTCGTGTCACCGCGGGCGCTCGCGTTCGATGAGTTTACCGGCGAAGAAGTTCGCGACGGAATCGTACGTGCAAGCCGCATCGCAGAACTCGATGTCTATCGCGCCGCTACCCATAACAAAGGTGTCATGAATGGCATCGACGCCGTTGTCGTTGCGACCGGAAATGATTGGCGGGCGGTGAACGCGGGTGCTCACGCATGGGCCGCGCGAACCGGGCGGTACTCCCCGATCGCGCGTTGGACCCAAACTTCCAACGGTGACTTGCTCGGAGCTCTCGAGCTTCCGCTCGCGCTCGGGATTGTCGGTGGACCGGTACGTCATCATCGGGGCGCGCAGCTCGCGTTGAAGGTCGCTCGTGCGCAGTCCTCCGCGGAGCTTGCGATGCTCGCTGCCACGGTCGGACTTGCCGCGAACTTTGCCGCGCTGAGGGCGCTTGCGACGGAAGGTATCCAACGCGGCCACATGCTTTTGCACGCCCGTAGCGTGGCGTCCGCCGCCGGCGCCGAAGGTGACGAAGTCGCGCATGTAGCAACTGCGATTCACGCCCGCAGCGATGTATCACTTGACGCTGCGCTGCGGATTCTGACCGATCTGCGCGCTCAAGCCGCGAAGTAGCTCGGGCGGAAGCACGCCGAAAGCACGGATCAGCTCCAAATGAGCGGCTCTGTTTCGAACGCTTGCGGTCGAGACCACAAGCCCGGTGGACAGTAACGGCAAAGTTCGGCACCGTACGCCCCAACCCAAGTGCTGGTCATCTATATCTCTGCGCTGATTCTCGGTGGAGTCGTCCTCGGTGCGTCGATGTTCGGCGGTCACGATCATGACGCCGGCGGTACGGATCACGACCTCGCTCATGACGCACACCACGACGGCGAGAATGCGATCTCCCACGTTTCGAAGGACGCTTCGGATTTCGCGGCAACGTTCATCTCGACGGTCTTCTCGCTTCGTTTCTGGACGTTTTTCCTTACGTTCTTCGGCCTAGCGGGATTGCTCTACCAAGGCCTTCTCGGATTCGGCACGGTCGTCTCGGCCGTGCTTTCGCTCATGACAGGGCTTGGCATCGCGACCTTTGCCGCGTTGATTTTCCGATGGGCGCGCATGACGTCCACATCGACCTCCGCAACCGCAAACGACTACATTGGCAAGACCGCCGAAGTGCTCGTCGCCATTCCAGCGGGCGGTCGCGGCAAGCTTCGACTTCAAGTCAAAGGAAGCTCCATCGACCTGATTGCGGAGAGCGAAGAGTCAGAAGGCCTCCGCATCGGCGAGCAAGTCCTGGTCGTCTCGCTCGATGGAACCACCGCGAAAGTGGTGCGCGCGATCGCCACTACAAAATCGGCCTAAGAAGTTCACAGCAGCACCCACGTCGCTCGCGACGTGAATGAAACGGGGTCAGAGACATGGAAGGTCTTTCGGTCGTTGCAGCAGTTCTCGGCTCACTCGGGGTCGCAGTCGGGTTTCTCGTGTTCGTCGCGATTGCACGGCAGTTCCGCTACATCGCGCGCCCCAACACAGCGATCATCGTCAGCGGCACGAGTGGTGGATACAAGATCGTCACCGAAGGTCGTGCCGTGTGGCGCGTTCCTGTGTTCGAACAGATCGCGTACATGGATACGCGACTCATCCCGATCGACGTCGTCGTGCAGAACGCCTACTCCGCAGGCAACATCCCACTCCACATCCACGCGATTGCGAACGTGAAGATCAACTGCGACCCACGCTTCATCGGCAACGCAGTCGAGCGCTTTCTCGGACGAAACACCGACGAAATCCGACTGGTCGCGCAGCAAACCCTCGAAGGCGCACTCCGCGAAGTGCTCGCTCAGTTGACGCCCGAGGAAGTGAACGAAGATCGTTTGAAGTTCGCTCAAACGCTGATCAACGCTGCGGGTAACGATCTCTACAAGCTCGGCATCCAGCTCGACACACTAAAGATTCAGCACGTCGCAGATGACACCGGCTACTTGGATTCGCTGGGTCGTCCTCGCATCGCCGCCGCCCTTCGCGATGCAGAGAATGGCGAGAACCAAGCCATGCAAGAGACCACACAAGCGCAAGCCTTCGCGACTCAGCGCGCAGAGGTTGCCAAGGCGACTGCAGAGACCGCGATTCTCTCGAAGCGCAATGACTTGCGCCGCATCAAAGCCGAGCTTGACGGAAACGCGCACTCGGTAGAGCTCGAAGCCGCGGTTGCAGCGCAGACCGCGCGCGCGGAAGCCGAACGCCAGCTTCAGGGAGTCCGTAACGAGCTCGAGCAACGCCGCCTCGAGGCGGAGGTTGTGATTCCCGCTGAAATCCAACAGCACGCGCAAGCGATCATAGCGAAGGGCGACGCGGCTCCCGTAATCGAGAACGGCATAGCTGCCGTCGAAGTGCTCCGGCTCATGGCCGATTCGTGGGATGCAATGGGTCCCGCCGCCAAAGAGCTCTACGTGATCCAGCACTTGGACACGATCGTTGGCGCAGTCGCAACGAAGATGAAGGACATCCAGGTCGACAACGTGACGATCCTCGACCAGGGGGACGGCGAAGCGCTCGGAAGCTACGCCGCGAGCTATCCGCTCATGATCGCCTCTGTCATGCGCGCGCTGAAAGACACGACCGGCGTGGATGTTCCCTCGATCCTCAATCGCGAATCCACGTCCAACCCGAGGCGATCGGTCCCGCCGCCCCCGCCCCCGCCCGCTCCAGCTAACCCGCAATTCGGAGGTGTCCGATGATTCTCGCCAACGTTCTCTCGCTCCTTCTCCCGCCAGTCATCCTTGGCGTCTTCGCCCTCATCGTCATCATTCGTCTCTTCAAGACGATCCTCTACGTGTGTCAGCCGAACGAAGTGCTGATCTTTTCCGGTCGCACTCGTCAGGCCGATCAGAACGTGGAGCTCGGCTATCGAATTCTCCGAGGCGGTCGCGCGTACCGAATTCCGTTCCTGGAAGTTGTCGACCGCATGGACCTCACCAACATGACGATCGAGCTGAGCGTGAAGAACGCGTACTCAAAAGGCGGAATTCCACTGACCGTTCAGGGAGTCGCGAATATCAAAGTCCCGGGCGAAGAACCTCTCATTCGCAATACGTTGCAACGATTTCTGGGACGCTCGCGTGCAGACATCATGGAAGTTGGTCGTCAGACGCTCGAGGGCAACCTTCGCGGCGTGCTCGCAAAGCTCACGCCCGAGCAAGTGAACCAGGACAAGGAAGCTTTTGCAGAGAAGCTCCTCGAGGAAGCGGAGCACGACCTGAGCAAGCTCGGCCTCGTTCTCGACACACTCAAGATCCAGAACGTCTCCGACGAGGTTGGTTACCTGAACGCGATCGGCCGCATGCGAAGCGCAGTTGTACGGCGCAACGCGGTCGTCGCGGAAGCGGGCGCACAAGCCGAAGCCGCCGAAAACAAGTGGCGCAACATGATGGAAGGCGAGCTCTCCAAGCTCGATGCCAACGTGGCCGTCTCGATCAAAGAGAACGAACGCCGCATCGCAGACGCTCGCACCCAGCGAGAGGCCATGATCGCGGAAGAACGTGCCACGGTGCAGGCGGCGATCGCGCAAGCAACTGCCCAGGTGCAAATGCAAACCGCGCGCATCGAGCAAGTGAAGCTTCAGCTTCAAGCTGACGTGATCCAACCCGCGGAAGCACGCCGACGAGCGGCCGAGCAGCGCGCCAAGGGTAACGCGGCCACAATCATCGAACAGGGACGTGCCACCGCGACGGTGCTCACCGACCTCTCGCGGACCTACCGAGCGAAGGGTGATTCTGCTCGCGACGTTCTTCTCATGCAAAAGCTCGTTCCCATGCTCGAGCGTCTTTGTGAGCCGCTCGCGATCCTCAAAGTAGACAAGCTCACGGTGCTCGGCAAAGGCAGCACGGAGTCCAACTCGCTCGCCAACACGCTCGTGAACGTCTCGGAACAGTTCCGCGCCGCGACCGGCGTCGACTTGGCCAAGACACTTCGCGATCGCGCCGCGGGCCCCGGTTCTCGAGAGGCGTGACCCAGATTCGGAGTGTAAGCTGCGCGCTGCATGCGCTTTCGCCCCGGTTTCTCCTCTTCCTCACTTCTTTTCGTCGGGTTCGCAGCTTGTAGTGGTGCGGACCTCCCACGGGACGCGGGCACCGATGCGCCTTCGAGCGACGGTGACCGCGCGTGTAGCTTTCTTCCTCCGACCCTTTCGTGGAGCGCCCCAACAAGTGGGGTGATCGTTGGGCAGACTCGAGAGCTCTCGCTTCGGTTCTCCTCACCGTTCTGTTCAGGCGTCACTGTGCAGCTGAGCGACGAGTCGAATCGGGTCGAGATGCCTGCGAGCGTGCGCATCGAAGTGGATCAAGGATCCGCGAAGGTGCGCATCGTCGGAAAGACTCCAGGCGAGACGCGCCTGCAGGCCACGCTACGCACAGTCGGTCCAGCCGGATCAGCGGAACGCGTCGCCTCGATCCTGTTCAACGTCGCTGAAGATCGCCTCACGGAACCCGGCGCCTGCTCGCCTGTGAGCAGAACTCTCTCCCCGAGCAGCGAAGTCACCTTACCGTTTGCGAACGTTGCCTCCGCGCATATCGCGTTGCATTCGGGAGCCGCGCGAGCAGACGAGTACCACGTCGAGCCGTTCGAAGTTTCGCTCGACTGCAGCGATGCCGATCTATCCGTGCCGGGTTACTCACCGATCGGACCGGGCGTGCGATTCGGTCCGGTGACCAAGCGCTTGGGTCGCGACATCGAGCTCGAGCTTCCGGCTTCCGTTGCGCGGGTTCCCGCGTGGGGATCGCGCGGAGACGTGCGCGTTGCGTATTCTGCTCCAGGAATTTCACCGAGGATCGTCCCGGTGGCGAGCATCGAGTTCCACGGGAGCTCGACGAACGGCAGCGTCCGCTTCTTCGTCCCTCGATTGGGCACGTACCGAGTCGTGGTGCCGACAGCGCAACCCCCGCAGCCTACTCGCCGCACGTATACGGGCATCGCGGGATTCTCGATGGGTGGCATGGGCGCCGCTCTAGTCGGTATGAAGCACCTCGATGTCTTCGATGTGATCGCCCCTCTAGGCGGTCCAGGCGCGGACTATCGCTACCTGCTTCAGTACATGAGGCGCGTGCAGCTCGGAGGATTTTGCACGGAGGCCGAGCGAGCAGTCAACCCGACTGAGTGCGCGATGGGAGCGACGAACGCGCGAGCCGGAAAACCGACGCAACTCCACGAGCGGGAGCAGAACTTCGAAAATTGGTGGTACGCCGACGGACGTATCGGCCAAGGCGGAACGTTCAATCGCGACGACTATCTCGATCTATTCCGCGACCTCATTCACGCATTCGGAAACGTGAACACCAACTCGTCGCTCGACGCACAGACCACGAACTTCTTCCCGCCTGGAGTCCCGGGGAATTTTGCGACACGGACGGATGCGAGCCGCTGTAACAACCCGATCCGAATTCCCGCGTACGATTCCGCCGTTGCGAACACAGGATTCTTCGACGACGAGTACAACCCACGTGGTGAGTACGGCGCGATCACGTTCTGCGACGGCTCTGAAGCCGCGGGCGATGTGGGCAGGTGGGACCCGAATGGAACCAACCCGAATCCGGTCGATGTCGCTCTTGCGATTGACGTGAACGGCAACGGAAAGCGCGACCTCGGTGAGCCGGTGCCGCGCGCAATGCATGAGCGTTACTTGGACGTTGGTCTCGATGGGCTCGCGAGCAGAGACGAAGCGGGCTTCGACAGCGTGACGAATCCCGATCCCGCCGGCGACGACTACGACTTCCAGTACAACCCAGGCGGCACCGAGGGCAACTGGGTACGTGACGGCGAACGTTGCACCCGCGGAGCAGCCGGTGTGGCTGAGCCATTCGACGATTTTGGCCTGGATGGAGTGGCCTCCACACGGCAGTTGGGAGTAGGTGGCTTCGACTCGGGCGAAGGCAATGATTGCTTCGATGGAGCTTCGGGTTGGCTCCGCGCCACGGAGCAAGGTGCGTGGCGACAGCTCATGAACGCGACTCCGACAGCGCTCAACAACGTAAGCGTCTTTGCAGACGGCGGCATACGCGACTTGTTCAACTCAGCGGTATCCGCGGCCAATCTGATGGGTGCATTTCAAGCACGTGGTGTCGATCTCACGCTGATGAACAGCCACCAAGCGCTGTACCTGATCGGATCGTCACGCGTGACGCTCGAACCGCACACGGTCCCCTGGGAGGAGCTTGGTTCTCGCGTAATGCTCCGCTACGGAAACACCGATGCGACGGACAACGAGATTCGAGACGGAGACGGCGGACACGTCGGCTCCGTGCTTCAGCTCTTCGATCGCATCAACGCTGCGACCTACTTTGCGAGCTCACGATGGCCAAACGGAGATCACCGCGGGACATCGTTTGCGATCCTTTGCGGTGAAGCTGCGTGTGCGAACCGCAATCCGGTGCCCCTGACGATTCAGGGACCGCGGACGCGGAACCAGAACAAGTTCTCCGTGATGGTCCCGCCCGGCTACAACGACGCAGAGAACGCCAACGCGAGATACCCGGTTCTCTTCTTCTTACACGGATACGGACAATCAGCTGACGACATCGCGGGCCTCGCGGCGCCGCTGTTCACTCAAATGGCTGACGAAACAATCATTCCGAGCGCGCGCCTTCAGAAGATGATCATCGTGTTCCCAAATGGGCAATGCGAACCCGGCGAATGTGTGCGCGGAACGTTCTACGCGGACGCACCGCAGACCCGAATGAACGCCGCCCAAAACGAGTCGCTCATCCTCGACATCCTCGATTACGTTCGCGCGAACTATCGAACCAAGAGCCAGCCTTAGTACACCTGCGCAATCAAGCTGAACTTCACGGTTTGGCTGTCTGAAACCTGGACGCTAAGCACGTCGTCCACGAACCCGACCTGCTCGCCGAGGAACTCCACCGTCAGTAAACTTGCACCCGTGGTCGACGTACCCATCCCGAGCACGCGAAACGTCCCATTTACGGACGGAGCACGAAACGAAGTTGCCAGGATCGGCACGGCTGTAGTCGGAGCGCACGCATCGACAACTAGAACTGTGTTGACCACTCGCTGCCCCACGCGCGCGGCGAACGTGGTCGCGCGACCGGGGCTGATGCGTGGACAAACCGGGGTCTGAAGCGGAGGCGAAAGAGAGCCGGCCACAAGGTCGAGCGGCGTGGAAAGCGAGGGTCCGCGACGGGTGTAGATCCTCACGAGCTCGTGGACCTCGGCAAACACGTCGATGATGAAGGAGCCATCCGATTCAACGGGGGAGGTCCTCACAGGCACGTCGGACCGCGAAAGATTCACCGCGACGACGACGCCAGGTTCAGAGGAACCTGGCTTGCCAGCGATGCCTTGTACTCGTGGACCAAAGGGTTGGGCGACAACTGCTTCCTCGATGTCGCCGAGTTGGATCGCACGAACTTCGATGTCTCCGTTCGGAGGATCAGGAAGCGGAGTCCCCACGCAAGTCGCGGTAAGCGCCACGACCATCATCGAGCCGCACACACGCAGTACTGGGGGGCCTCCGTTCACGTTTTCCTCTTCTCGCTATTCTCGAGCTTTGGCCTGCGGACCGACTTCGCTACGGGCTCTCGACCGGGGCGCTCGGATCTCCTCCGGGCGTGGTCGCAGGCGTCGGCGCATTGCAATGGGGAACGGGCGGGTAGATTTCGATCACAAACTCCGACCACGAACACCCCGCCGCGTCACACTGTTCTTGATCGAGAAGCTCTGTGCAAACGGGGGAAGGCTCGCTACTGCGGACGTAGCAATGGGGCGGGGACGGATAGATCGCAGGGACGGCATCCGCCCAATCGCAGTGGTCACGGAGTCGGCAGTTTGTTTCGTCGAGGATCTCAGCGCAGACGTCGACAACGCGTCGGGTTTGACAGTTGGACGGTCCATCAACAGGGAGGATCACGGCATCAAACCACTCGCAATCACTTCGAACAGAGCAGGTCGCCTGATCTGAAATGGATTCGCAAGTCGTCCATCGCGGAGTTGCGGTGCACGGGGGAGTGTATGGCAAGTAGTAGTACTCGAGGCCCGGTTCGTTCCAGAAGCATCCGACTGCAATACACGACACTGCGGTTGCGATCTCTTCGCATACAACAGGACGCCGACGGGTTTGACAGTTGGTCGGCCCATCAACAGGGAGGATCACAGCATCGAACCACTCGCAGTCATCGCGTCGCGAACAGAAGTCGGCATCCGTGATCGTCTCGCACGCTTGAGGTCCGGCATCTGTAGCGCCGCCGTCGGGAGCGCTCCCTCCGTCCTCAACGACTCCACCGTCCGGTGCACCAGCATCGGTGTCTTCGCGCGGGAAGCATTGCGGTGGCGCCGGGAAGATCGCGATGACGGCGTCCGCCCAGTCGCAGTCGCTACGAAGCCGACAAGCGTCTTCTTCGAGTAGATCCGCACATGCCACGACGGGAATCACTCCGTCCGCCCGGTCGGCACGCCCCGAAGCTTCCCCACCTACCCCGGCTCGGGTGCCTAGCGAGGCCACCTCGCTCGTGCATCCGACAAGACCCAGCCCCACAAGACCAATCAATATTGTATGTTTCATCTTCTTGACTCCCAGCACTCGCTAGCTCCGAGCCGTTCTACGCACGTCGCATGCCGCAATATTCTCGTGTTGTTTCTGGACACCATGTGTTTCATATTGTTCCGCAATGACCTTCGAATCGTCCGTTTGGTCATCCCGACGATATGAGAAGCGCCAGCTCCTTGGGAGCGGAGACGCGGGGGAAATTTGGCGCGCGTACGACCGACTCCTTGGGCGCGAGGTCGCACTAAAGCTTCTCTCTGCGGACGCAGCGAGTCCGCGCGCAGAGTTCGACGTCCTCACCGCGCTCGAGCACCACGGCATCGCAGACGTGTTGGACACCGGCGTTCTCGACGCGAGAGTTTATCTCGCTGAAGAACTGATCGAGGGGGCGCACTTTTCGCGAGCACTGTCGGCGCAGCAACAAGACAGCGCGTTTCGAGGCATCGCGAGTGCGCTCATGGCGGTCCACGACGCGGGACTCATCCATGGCGATGTCACACCGCGAAACATTCTCGTGCGTGAAGACGGGTCCGCAGTCTTGGTTGACTTCAGTGCGGCACGCGCGATTGGCAACACCGATGCGCCATCTGGAACACCCGGCTTTATCGCGCCGGAACTGCTCGACGGCGCACCAGCCAGCGCGAGCTGTGACCTGTTCTCGCTTGCGCAGACGATGCGATCAGTCGGTGCAGACACCCGGTACGCGGGCCTTCTCGAGCGAATGGGAGCGGCGGACCCCGCGCGACGAATGCACGATGCCCGCGAACTGCTGGAGGGCCTGGGTGAGCATCCGAGCACGTTTCGCGTCGCACCATTCCGAAAAGGAATCGTCCGGCGCCGCGAAGCTTGCGCCGAGTTCTTGCGAGCGCTTGAGCAGGCCTCGCGTTCGGTCCTGATCCGCGGCGCCGCACGGATTGGGAAGACCCGCTTCCTTCGAGAAGCGCGGTGGATTCTCGAGAAGCGTGAGGAGGTGATCGAACTTCCATCGGGTCGCGACGGCGGTTGGCTCGAGAGATTGTCGGCCATGGTCGGGGCACCCGCGGCTGGGTCCAGGACGTCGTCGTCATCGCTCGCACGCGCGATTGAGTGCGCGCGCGCGCTTCGTGCAACGCCCAAACCCCTGACGGTGCTCCTCGATGATGAGGATCTTCTTCCTCTCCATGATCGCGCAGCTTGGTGGACTTTTCGTGCCTCCCTCAGTAGCGCAACACAGATCCGCTTTGTCACGTCATGCGCAAGCGACGCACCGACTTCGCCAGACGCTCCGTCCACCACGATCGAACTTCATCCATTGCGGAGGGCGGACATTCGCGAATGGTCGGAAGGGCGCGCCTCCGAAGGCACCATCGAGCGGATCTTCCTCGCAAGCGGAGGCGTTCCTGAACGCGTGCGCTCGATGCTGGGCATGGGCGAGCAAGACTCCGTGCATGTTCCTGACGTCGCGTCGGGTTGGAGCGATCGCGAGCGAGATCTTCTAATCGACCTCGCGCTTTTTCCCTCGATCACCTTGAGTAAAGAGGACCGTGCGTCGCTCTCGCGAGCTTTCGTACGCAACGTTCTGACACACGAACGATCGGTGTCGCCGTCCGTGCGATTCGCCAGCACTGAGGATGCCCGCTCGTTCCTCTCCGAGTGCTCGAGGAGTTTGGTTGCCGCGCGTGCTTCTCGATTGCTGACGCGGCCGCTTCCTTCGCACGCAGACAGGGTCTTTCTCGCCCTCGTTGCAGACGAGAGCGATGCGCTCGGACTCCCCAGCAGAGAAGAACCTCGTTCTCACGTTCGAACCGAACTCGGACGCTGGAAAGACGTTGCTGACCTGCTGCGCCAGCGTGACGTGCACCTCGATTCCGCGGCGACGATCTACGCAGAGTTGGGTCTTACGCGCGACGCCATCAGAGTCGCGACGCGTGCGGTGTATGCCGCGCCGACAACAGCCAATCTGATCCTGCTCGCGGAGGCTCTACTTCGCGGGGGCTTTCCAAAACGGGCGATCCGCTCCCTCGAAGGTGCTGCTCGCAGAGACCTGCGATCCGCGGCGCGATGCAACATCGCGGATCTCCACGCGCGCGCGCTGATCCAGCTGGGCGCATACGCCCAGGCTGTGTCCGTCGTCGATGAAGTTCTCGCAACTGGCGACGCGCAACCGAGTGACTCGAACCTTCGGGCGATGCTCTTCGAGTCCGCGGGCCTCGCTCGTGTCTACCAAGATAAGTTCGACGAAGCCGCCCACTGCTTCGACCTCTGCGAGGCAACCGACGTTGCGCCGAGCTCCCGCGACCGGGTGCGACGATTGAGTTGCCGCGGAATCTCTGCGGTGCGCGCCGGGAATGCGGCGCGAGCGTTGTCTCTGTATAGCGAGGCCGCCGAGCACGCAGACGCCGCGGGTTCCACCGATCAGCTCGCGAGCTGCCTCATCAATGTGGGGACCGCCGCCCATCAGTGCGCTCAGTTCGAGCGTGCGATGCGGGCCTACGAGCAGGCCCGCGTCGTGGCTGAGAGTCTTGGGAAGAAGAGCTCCGTTCTCTCCGTCCGCTACAACGAGGCGCTGCTCTGCCTCGACTTGGGATTGTTCGAGAGAGCTCACGGCATGCTCGTCCCGCTGCGCGAGGATCTCGCGCGTGAGCAGCTTCGGCATTTGTCAGCGAGCGCGACACTGGTGGACGGCGAAGCCCTCGCATTTCTCGGACCGAGTCGACGGCAAGAGGCGATCACGCTCGTGGACGCCGCAATAGAGGAGTTCGGTAGGCTCAAGGCGAATCTCGAGCGGAGCGAAGCGCTCGCTGTTCGTGCGTGGCTCGAGCCAACTGGTCCTGCAGACGCGGCCAAAGGCGAGTTCCCCGCGCGGAGCGACCTGGAGCGCTTGCCACTCGACCGTCGACTGTTTGTGCTCTCAACACTTCTCTCGTCGTCCGCGTCCGACCCGATAAAGGCCGATTGGGCCGTACTGCTTGAGCACAGCATCGGCCTCGCAGACGCAGCTGGTTTCGACGACCGGACGGCGACTGCTCACGCAGCGCTTGCACGATGGCATCTGCATGGCGGCCGCGCCGAGAAGGCATCGCAGGCGCGCGCAAGCGCGACCGCTCGCTGGCAAACGCTTCTGCAGCACGTGCCTGCGGAGTACCGGGCCGCGTACGCTTTGCATCCTGCCCGCGCGATTCCACCCTCCGATTCCGAGCCCGCTGCGCCGGCGCCAGACGGCGAGTCGCGAGCCGTCGGTTCGCCACAGCATCTCGCGCCCACGGACAATGAGCTGGCGCTGCGCCGCATCCTCGCCCTCAACAGCAAGCTCAACTCCGCACTGTCCACGGACAAGATTCTGGATGCCGCGCTCGATCTGGCCATCGAGCTTTCCGGCGCTGAGCGTGGATTCGTGCTCGAGGTGCCCGCCGCGGGCGACGCTGCCTCCGAAGTGCGCGTTGTTGCCGCGCGGAACATGGATCGCGAGACGGTCGGCGCCAGCCACCTGAAGTTCTCGCGCTCCATCGCCGATCGTGTCGTCTCTACAGGAGAGCCGCTCGTGACCGTGGACGCTCTAGCGGACGCACGATTTCAGGGAACATCCGTACACGCGATGCGCCTTCGCTCTGTCGCCTCCGTGCCGATACGAGGAACCCGTGGCGTGCTTGGGGCTTTGTACTTGGATCACCGCTTCGAGCGCGCCCGATTCTCTAAGACGACGCTCGAGCTGCTGTCGCTATTCGCGGAGCAAGTGGCGCTCGCGCTGCAGAACGCTCGCCTCGTGGCTGAGCTTGCTGCACGAACACGTGAGCTTGAGCGCGAGAAGGCGCGGGTCGAACAAAAGGCGCGCAAGCAGGAAGACGTGATCGCGGACCTTGAACGTCAGGTCGAGGTTTCCCAGCGCTCGCTCGCGCTCCGTTACGACTACGGTTCGATCGTCGCTCGAAGTCCCGCGATGAGACAGTTGCTCTCGCTGGTCGATCGCGTGATCGACTCGGATGTCACCGCGTTGATCCGTGGTGAAAGCGGTGCCGGTAAGGAGGTCATCGCCCGCGCAATCCACTTCAACGGTTCGCGCAGCAAGAAGCCGTTCGTCTCGATTAACTGCGCGGCGATCCCAGAAACGCTCCTCGAATCCCAGCTGTTTGGACACGTGCGTGGTGCCTTCACCGGAGCGGAGCGCGATGCCGAGGGCCTCTTCAGCAGTGCCAACGGCGGCACGCTCTTCCTCGACGAGCTTGGCGACATGCCCCTTGGGATGCAGGCGAAGTTGCTGCGAGCGCTTCAAGAGCGACGCGTTCGACCAGTCGGCTCCACGACCGACATTCCTTTCGATGTGCGTATTCTTGCCGCGACGCATCAGGATCTCGACGCCGCCATCGCGGCAAATCGTTTCCGCGCAGATCTTTTTTACAGGCTTGCGGTGGTCGAGCTTCGAGTCCCCCCGCTGCGAGATCGCAAGGAAGATATCCCCGAGCTCGCGCAAACCATTCTCGAACGCGCCGCCGAGCAGGGAAGACGACCCGCACCGAAGCTTGCGCGCGCGACGGTTGCGGCTTTGGCGAGGAGTCCGTGGCCCGGCAATGTTCGAGAGCTCGAGAACACCCTGGTGCGCGCGATGGTGCTCACCAACGCGGATACCATAGAGCCACAGCATCTCGAGTCACCGCGCACTCGCGTCGCGGCAACGCATCGCCACCAGTTTCGCGAGCGAGAGGGGGATCAGATCCTCAACGCCCTTGCAGACGCGCGATGGAACGTGGCGAAGGTCTCGCGTGAGCTTGGTATTCCCCGCACCACTCTCTATCGAAAGATGAAGGAGCACGGGGCCAAGCGCGGCACCTAGCGTTCGACTCGCTTGCTCCACGCCAGCTCGAGAGCTTCCGCAAACGCCTCCACCGATTGCGCACCCGACACCCCGTATCGGCCGTCGAGCAAGACGAACGGAACGCCACCAACCCCAATGTCACGCGCAGCTCGCCCGTCCGCTCGTACGCGCGATTTGTACTTCCCCGAGGCGAGCGCCTCGCGCGCTGCTTGTGGATCCAATCCGTGTTCGCCTGCAATCGCAGTGAGCGAGTTCATGTCGAACACCGAGCGCGCTTCCCCAAAGTACGCCTTGTACAGTGCGCCCCAGATTTCTGCACCCTTCCCCTGATCCGTCGCCCACGCGGCAAGCTCATGCGCGAGTGAAGTGTTCCCGACCCGATTGGCCGCGACGACATACGGCACCAGTCCTTCCGCCTCCGCGAGCGTTGCGACGTGCGAGGTGATCTGATCCACCTGCGCGTCGGACATGCCCTTCTTCGTACTGAGCATCTCGCGAACGGACTCCGTCCGATCGACTGGGAAGCTCTCGTCGAGTTGGAAGCTACGCCGCACAAGCTCGACTTCCGCGCGATGCGCGAACTGCGCTAGGGCTTTCTCCAACCGCGCGATCCCAAGCCCGCACCAGGGACAAATGATGTCCGTCCATATTTCAACACGCATCGCGTTCGCTCCGGTTTCTGAGCTGTCAGCTTACTGCTAAGTGAGCAGTGCGAAAGTCGAGGACATCATCATGGAACGAAGCGCAAACGCCGTATGGAGTGGAAGTCTCAAAGAAGGCACGGGCTCTTTCAGTGTCTCGAGCGGCGCCATCAAAGACCAGAAGTACAGCTTCAGGACGCGCTTCGAAAACGAACCCGGAACCAATCCCGAGGAGCTCATCGCCGCTGCTCACGCGAGCTGCTTCAGCATGGCGCTGGGCGCGCAGCTCGGCGAGCGAGGAATCACGCCAGAGTCCATCGAGACCAAGGCTTCGATCAAGTTCGAGAATCTGACACTCAGCAAGAGCACACTAACGACTCGCGTCACAGCGCGCGGGGCGGACAAAGCGAAGATCGACGAAGCGGCTGCCGCGGCGAAAGCGGGCTGCCCCATCTCGAAAGTTCTCAAACTCGAGATCGTCCTCGAGCTCTCGATCGCAAACTAGCTACCACAAGCACTGCGGCGCGTTCTAGTTAGCGGATGTACCGCGATGGGTTGGCGTGTACACGAGCACGCCTTCATCGGTCAGGAAGAAAACGCGATCGCGACCATCGATGTCGATGTCGCGAATATCATTGGTCGGGATGTCGCCGGATTCCATTGTGAGGCGACGCCAATCGGTCCCGTCGTAGAAGATCGCTCCCCGATTCGATGCGCCCCAGAGGTGGCCTGCGCTATCGATCGCGAGCGCGGTCGGGCGCGCCTCGGCAACGACGGGAGGAAGGTTGAACTTGAACTCGCCCTCTTCGAAATAGCCCACACCGTCTGCGGCAGCGACCCAAAGGCGTCCGCCACTCCCGGTGGCTACGTCGTTGACGACCTCACCCTGGACGCCGCGAGCTTCTCCGTAGACGACCGCCTGTCCTTCGGCCAGGCGGGTCGCGCCAAATAGAGTCGCGAACCACGTGTCGGACGAAGCGAAGTCGATGGCGGCAACTTCGTCAGGGACTTCGGTCGCGCCCTGCCCATCACGCGCCGCCGTTGCGCCACGGTGATGGTAAACGGAGGTATTGCCACTGCGTGAGAGCGCTACGACACCGCGCAAACGCTTTCCAGTTTCGCTGGCTTCATATGCAATCTCGATCGCCGCCCAGACGGTTCCGTCGTTGGCGATGCCGATGAAGGGGATGGAGACGAAGTCGAGCGCGAGATCGCGTTCGAGGTAGGCGCTCCACGGACCACCTTCGCTTCGAAACACCCGAATGCTCCGCGTGTTGCCGACGCGCGCGAGCATGTACGCCCCACCAGGACCAGGGGCTACCGCTTGGACCGTGAGCTCACCGGGAACCGGTGCGCGGCGCATTGCGCCGTCGTTATACATGACGAGATCGTTCAGCGACGAGACCAACCACGAGCGACCGGCCGGGTCGGAGCAAACTTTGAGATCTGCCGCAACACGCATCTCACGAGTGCGCAGGACCTTGGGCTCACCCTCCGTGGGAAGCCACGACACACCACGGTTGCGATCCGCGACGAAGAGTCCGTCCGCCGTCGAGACGACTCGGTAGGCTTCCTCGGGATAGCCAGCAATCGTAAGCGGTCGGGCAGCGAGTGTGGGCGCGCTCACCGTCGCTTGATTCGGTGGGATCTCTGCGAGCGGTTGTGAACCGCGAAGTCGCTCGTTTTCGTTCTCGGCAGGGAGCGTCACGCTCGCTGCCGGCGTGATGCGCGCTCGATAGTTCATCGAGCCAATGTTCCGCCCGGCTGCGAGCGGGTGAAGTCGTGTTCCGGTCTGTGCGTTCTGGAGCGCGATCGTATAGACGTTCGTCGGTGTGTAGAACGCCACGCCTTCGCCGTGCGCGGTTACAGCAATCACGTTCGAAGGAAAATCACGAATCGTGTATGCGAACCATTTGGAGCCGTCGTAGTAGCCGAACTGCGACTTCGACGGTCCGGATCCGATGACGAAGATCTTGCCACCGGCGAGTGGAACGACATCGCGGACGTAGCCTTCCGGAAGTCCGCGGTTGGCGATGTGCTCACGCACCACGTCGCCTTCGATCTTCCACAGGCCCGATGTCGTCGCCGCGAAAACACCGTCCTCGGCGGGCGCCAGCTTCGTGCACGTCGCGTTCTCCCCGAACTTCGACCACTGACCGCCAGCGTAGCGCGCAAGGCCGCCTGGACCGCACGCCCAAAGATTTCCTTCGGACGTCACCGCGAGATCATAGATGCGGTGAAGCGGAGCATTCTCGAACTCAGCAACGCTCGTTCCTTGGATCGTCGCCATCCCGGCTGACGTACCCACGTAGATGCGACCGCCAGAGCCAAGCGCGAGCGATGTCACATCGCCGCTTGGGAGTCCTTCGGTGATACGCGTCGGCGCTCGTTCGCCTTGATACCTGAGGACGCCGCGGTCCGTCGCGACGTACACGGAGTCCGCGTGCACGACGGCATCTCGAACGTCATCGATGTCGGTCAAGAGAACCGCGCGTCGTTCGGTCCCACCCACGGCCAGCGTGGTGCTGCTGCCGCCGGACGATGCGCCGCCGCCGCACGAGGCCATCCATCCGATCACCGACAAACAGAGAAGAAGTCCGACCAGATCACGCTTCATGGTTGACGGTCTAGCTAGGCGCAGCCTCCAGTGTCAACTGGTAGAACGACTGCCAGCGCGCGCGCAGCACCACTCTATGACGTTTACAGCGAGATCTTTGCCCGCGTGCCGCGACATCTGCTGAATGCCTGTAGGGCTGGTCACGTTTACTTCTGTCAGCTTGCCACCGATGACGTCCAATCCGACAAAGTAGAGCCCGTCCGCTCGGAGCCTCGGGGCCAACGTTTCCACGATCTTCTTGTCGGCTGCGTCCAGTGTCGCGGGTTCGACGGTTCCACCGACGTGGATGTTGCTTCGCATGTCATCCGCTCTGGGCACACGCAAGATCGCGCCGAGTGGCTCACCATCGATAAGAAGGATGCGCTTGTCGCCCGTGCGGACCTCGGGAACGAACGCTTGAATCATCGCTAGGCGACGCCCGGAGTACGTGGTCGCTTCCATGATCGCGCGAAAGTTGAGATCACCGATGGACAGCATCATCACGCCGTCCCCCCCCGCCCCACCGAGCGGCTTGATCACAGCGCGTCCCCCGACACGCGTTACGAACTCGGTAATCGTCCGAGCGTCGTTGCTGACGAGGGTTTCGGGCATGAGCTCGGGAAAATGACACGCGTAGAGCTTCTCGTTCGCATCCCGCAAACCGCGCGGGTCGTTGATAACGAGCGTCTCACTCTTGGCACGCTCGAGCACTTGTGTGCCCCAGAGGTAGTTCGAGTCGAACGGTGGATCCGTGCGAACGAAGACCGCGTCGTACCGAGCAAGCTGGGTGACGAATCGATCGCCGAGCGTGATGGCGTTGGCTGCGTCTCGCGCCATGGTGGCCGGCCGCGAAGTCGCAAACGCGCGGCCTCCCTCGAGGCCCAGGTCCGTGATCAGGCAGTGGTCCACGGTGTGGCGCAGAGTCTGCGCGGCCAGCATCAATGCGAATGACGTGTCGAGCTCGACGTTAACCGTCGACGGCGGGTCCATCACGAACAGAAAGCGCATGAGGCCTGAGTACTACACCCGAGAAGGCCTGAGATTCCAGAGGAGAGACGGATTCACAAATCGAAGCGCGTTTCTCCTAGCTGAGGAACGAAAGAGGTACCCTGCGCGTCTGAAGGCGAACCGAGAATGAACCGCACACCAAGCGCATGGCACAAAGTAGCTCTGGCTCTGGCTCTCTCACTTTGCCTTTGTCTCGGAGCGTCATCCGAAGCGAGCGCACAGCCGGCAACGGCGAACATTCCTGCACCATTGGCGCCGTGGGTACCTTGGGTACTGGACCAGAACCCGACCTACGGCTGCACGTGGACCTGGGTGGGAGGCGCGCAAGAACAGCAATGCTCGTTCCCGTCGAGCGTTCGGTTGACGCTCACGCCCGGAGGCCTCTCGTTCGAGATGCGCGTCTCGGCGGATCGCGACACGCATGCGGAGCTGCCGGGTGGTGGCGTGTTCTGGCCTCTCGACGT
The DNA here is from genome assembly GCA_964635815.1 of uncultured Sandaracinaceae bacterium. Taxonomy (GTDB): domain Bacteria; phylum Myxococcota_A; class Polyangia; order Polyangiales; family JADJQN01; genus CAZWQH01. Next base: position 11,261 of record CAZWQH010000005.1, on the reverse strand, counting down.
GACGGTGGACGGCCAAGCGAGCGGCACGCTCGCCGTGAGCGAGATCCCCTTGATACGACTGTCAGCAGGTTCGCACGTTGTCTCCGGGCGATTCACATGGCGCTCGGCACCCGAGACCTTCTCGATCCCCACGAACGTCGCAGTGGTGGAGCTGCGCCGCGGGGACAGCCTGCAGTACCCACGTCGAGACGACACGGGCAAGGTTTGGTTGAACGCTGGCGAACGAACAGCGCAGCAAGAGGACCGCGTCACGATCGAGGTCTTCCGAAAGCTTCGCGATAGCGTGCCGCTGGAGCTGTCCACTCGGTTGGTGCTCGAAGTATCGGGCAAACCTCGCGAGCTCGATCTCGGCAACATCCTTCCGCAAGGCTTTCGTCCCGCAGCGCTCTCGTCGGACTTGCCGTTCGAGCTTCGGTCGCAGCGAGACTCCATCGACCGTCTCGTGCTCCACGTTGCACCGGGCGTGCACTCCGTGACCTTCGACGCGAATCGTCCATCGCCTGAAGGGAACATCGTCCTGAACCGAGGCACGCCGCATCCGATGATGCCTGAGCGGGAAACGTGGGTCTGGCAGGCCGACGAGACCCTTCGTCAGGTCGAGATCTCGGGCGGAACGCCCATCGACGTGAACATGACCAACCTCCCGATGGAGTGGCGCGCGTTCCCGGCGTACACGGTCGACGCAAACGGCGCGACGATTGCGCTTGCCACCAAGCGTCGAGGAAACGCGAACCCCGGAGTAAACGAAATCAACGTACAGCGTGAGCTGTGGCTCGATTTCGATGGCGTCGGACTTACCGGCCGCGATCGGATCACCGGGCAGATGCACCAAGATTGGCGACTCGCGTTCTCGAACGGCGAGCTTGGTCGTGTTGCACTCACCGCCGACGTGGAGGTCGGAACGCGCGACCAGTTGGTGATCGACACAGGCAACGGACCCGGCGTCGAGATTCGTCGCGGCGTTCTCGATGTGACAGGTGAATGGCGCAACGCTACCGCGCGCAATCAGTTCCTCGCGTCAGGATGGAAGACGGACGTGAGCTCTCTCTCCGCAACGCTTAACCTGCCGCCTGGCTACCGCGCGTTCACGGTCCGCAACGTGGATACCGTAGAGGGAACGTTCCTCGACAAGTGGAAGAATCTTTGGGCGCTCTTCTTCGTGCTCGTAGTGAGCGTCGCTTTCGCCCGCTTGCTCGGAGCGAAGTGGATCTTGGTTGCGCTTCCTCTGATGGTGCTCACGTACCACGAGACCGATATCAGCGCGCCGCGGTGGAGCTGGGTGCCCGTGTTGCTCTTGCTCGCGCTGGTAACGACGGTGAGAGCCGACCCGCAGGGACGTTTCGCCCAGCTGCTCCGCTTCGGGTTCCTCGTGAGCCTGCTGGTCCTCGTAGTGATCGCGACTCCGTTCGCAACGTACACGCTGCGCGATGGCTTCTTCCCTCAACAAATCGCTACGCCCGACTACAGCGGCTTTGAAGACTCGAGCGGCGTGGCGACGACGATCGCAGCGGCACCGGAACCAGGGCGAGACAACAATCTCGTGGGCAATGCCATCGATTCTCTCGGTGGAAGCCTCGACCGCGGAGGCACCTCGACGCGCAGCAGCGCCGCGCAACTTCAAGAAGGCGCCGGCGGCAGCCGACACCAGCAGATGGCGCAAACCTGGGGAAGCTCCCAGAAGCGCAACCAGAACCTCTACGCCAATGATGCGAACGTGGTTCTCCAAACGGGGCCCGGCATCCCGAAGTGGAGCTCGTCCGATTGGAACTGGCGGCGCGTGCAACTGAGATGGTCCGGTCCCGTCACTGCAAGCACTGCGGTCACCGCGATCCTGATGCCGCCATGGCTGAACGCGCTTCTCTCGCTCGCGCGCGTCGTTCTTCTTGGGGCGTTGCTCTGGGCGATGTGGCGAAAATTCTGCGAAGTTGCCCCCAGTAAGATTTCTCCGCCGTCAAAAGGCGACCCAACGGGGCCTGAGAACGCGACCGCAACCGGTGGCGCCGTCGCCGTTGCTGCCGCGCTCGCACTGATGCTCTTGGTTCCAAGCGCGGTGAACGCTCAACAGCCCACGGGCCTGGCTCCATCGCCGGAAGTGCTAGCAGAGCTCACTGCTCGCCTTACACGGCCTCCCGCGTGCGCGCCGTCGTGCGCGACGATATCGGATCTCGCAATCGCGGTTTCCGACGGAACGAATGTCGCTCTTACGATGCGTGTGCACGTCGCTGCTCGAACGGCGGTTCCGCTTCCGGGACCGATTGCCACGTGGGCACCACAGTCGGTGAGTAGCGGCTCGGTTGCGCGCCTGAGCGATGGATACGCGTACGTCAGGCTCGAACCTGGCGAGCACACGATCACGGTTCGCGGACGAGCCCCTGAAAGCGGTGTCATCAATCTGTCGTTCGCGCTCAAGCCGCGTCACGTTTCGGTGTCAGCCCCGCAGTTCGAAGTAGATGGCGTCGACGAAAACGGAATTCCGACCGACTCGATCGAGCTTCGTCGCGCGCGAACCGTAGCCCCGGAGAGCCCGGTGAACACGGACCCTAGCGCAGCACGCGTCACCGGAATCGAAACGTCGTGGCTCACCCTCGAGCGGCGATTCGACATCGGCATTCGATGGGAGATGACTTCCAGGCTTCGTCGCCTTACCGATGGCAACGTGGCCGCAGTCGAGCGCATTCCCTTGCTCCCCGGTGAGTCCGTGACGAGCGCGAACGTAACGATCGAAGGCTCACACGTCGTGGCTACGATCGGTCGCGGTGAGACCGAAGTGGAATGGACGAGCGTTCTGGTTCCCAGCGAGTCGCTCGCACTGAGCCCACGCGCGGGGCTTACCGAAACCTACACCGTCACCTGCGGCGCGATCTGGCGTTGCGAGTTCGACGGACTCGCGCCAACGAGTGATCGCAACGGAGAGCATTGGGAACCCGCGTTCCGACCGTTCCCGGGGGATCGCCTCTCGCTCAAGTTCTCACGACCACAAGGCGTCAAAGGCCAATCGACCACCGTCGACGGCATGAAATGGAAAGTTCGTCCGGGCAGCCGCCTTTCCGCGAACGAGCTCGTCGTTCTCTATCGCGCCAGCAACGGCACCACCGAGCGCATCGAGCTTCCCGCGAAGTCGATCGTGCGCGCGCTGCTCGTCGATGGCTCGCCGCGACCGGTGCAATACGCCGATGCCGCCAAACGTATCCTCGAAGTGAACGTTCAACCGGGTGCACACAACGTGACGGTCCGCTTCGACACCGAGGCATCGTGGAGGACGTTCTTCTCGCCCACCGCGCCGCGTCTCGTAAACCGAACCGGAGTGAACGGCGAGACACTCGTGCACTTGGATCCGAGTCGCTGGTTCTTGTGGCTAGCTGGCCCCCTTGGTGGACCGCGCATTCACTTCTGGTCGTACGTCGTGATCATTCTCGCGGCGGCGTATGCCCTCTCCAAGACAGGGACTCCCCTCAAGTTCGTCGACTGGGCGCTTCTCGGACTTGGCTTGTCGGTGTTGCCTGCCGCCGCGGTGTGGGTCGTTCCGCTGTGGCTGCTTCTGGTGGCATGGCGAGGTCGAACCACGGACCTGAATCCGATCGCGCACGGACTGCTTCAGCTGTTCTTGTTCGGGTTCACGTTCGTTGCAGCGGGCTGTCTCATTTGGGCGATTCGCACGGGCCTGGTGCTCGAGCCGGACTACGTCATCACCTCACCGCTCGCCTACGAAGACGGTTTGGGTTTTGCGCGCTGGTACATCGATCGCTTCTCGGCTTCGCTCCCGAGCGTCGCCGCGCTCAGCGTGCCGATGTGGATCTATCGCTTGCTCATGCTCGGCTGGTCGCTCTGGCTCGCACTGAGACTCGTGTCGTGGGCGAAGTGGGCGTTCACACAATACGCGGCGGGTGGCCTGTGGAAGCGTTTTCGGCGCGCTCCCAGAGCCGTCCAGGTACCCGTCAATCCGGACATCCCGCCGACGATTCCGTCGGTCTAGCGTCCGGACTCGTAGCCACCACCTTGGACGAGGCGCTCCGTCTCGCTTCGCTTCATACCGTCGCGGTAGCTCGGGTATTTCAACGTTACGCCGAGCACAGCCAGCGCACGCCGGGGATCGATCCGCCGATTGCGCCGGAGCGTCTCGGGAGCTTCGGACGCCGCGATTGACGGCGGAAACGGGCATCCGTACTCGGAGCAGATCCACCCGACGATCTCGCGTTGGGTCGCCGGCTCCAGATCGCCGACGACGAACGTCTCCCCACGGACGTTGCGACTCGCGAGGAGGAGCTCGGCGAGATCCTCGACGTGGATGCGAGACAGGTAGCTCGACCCATCGCCAGGGATAGCGTGGCGCCCTTGAATCACGCGGACGTGTAGCCCACGAGCCGCGCCGTAGATCCCTGGCGACCGGAGCGTGGTCGCGCCGATTGCGCGATAGCAATCCTCCGCCGCGAGCCGGGCGCTCGGCGTTGAGTCGACGGGAGTCGAGTCGTCGAACGTTCCCTCGCGCTCCCCATACACGCTCGTCGTCGAAAGATAGGTGACCGCGTCCGCGCCTGCCAGGAGTGGCGCAAGGGCAGCGTCGGTCGTCCCGTCTGGAGGAAAACAGACGATCGCGTGCGCGCCGGGGCGCGCGTGACGCTTTGCCACGTCGAGCACGCTTTCGCGCGTCACTCTGAAGCGTCGACCTTGTAGCCGTGCGGCGCTCTCCTCGGAACGGACGACCGCGATCACTTCTTCGCCCCGCTGCGCCGCGAGCATGGCGAGGTGAGCGCCGGTGAAGCCTGCCCCGAGTACGAGTCGCATCGACAGATGCTACCCCCGGATAGAGGACCGAGTGGATACGATTGCTCTCCTAGCCCGTATCGTCTTCGGCTATCGCGAGAATGCGCTCTCGTTGCTCCGCGCGAAGACCGTCCCAAGCGCGTACGACTGCATCGAGTCCATCGCTTGTTCTCGCCGCATCGTGTTCGTCCGCGGTTTCCTCGCGCGTGAGTCCCTCAGGGCGACGTGCACAGAGCTTGCGCGCGTTCGTAAGCGCAGCGTTGAATGCAAGAGCATCTCGCTGCGGCACACAAACTACCGCGCGATCATCGATGTAGGCCGATGCTTTGGGTTTACCCTGCCCCGCAAAAACAGAATCGAACGCGAACCCGTGCTTCTCCAGCCAGTAGCGAACCTTGTGCTCGAGCAGAGGCACGAGCATCGCTTGAGCTGCACCGGGATTTGTTTCCCAAGGAAGGGAGGATTCGGTTTTCACTTCATCGCGGTGCTCACCTACCGTTACGCGTGACGTATACACAACGACCTGGGCGAACGTCTGAAGATGCTTGGTAAACACCTGCGCGCCCGAAATTGGATCGCCGATGAAATCGATCCCTCGCCATCCGTCGTACGTAGCAAGAACACCGTCAAGATCGACGCAGACGACGGGCTTTTTGGATGGCCTCGGTGGAGGTTTTCCGCGTCCTCGCTTGGGCGTGTCCGTCTTGGGAGGGGCCGCAACAGCCACGGCAATTGCGCGCTCTTCGGCAGACGCGAGGACCGACAGTGGAGTTAGCCGCACTTCGAGGATGCGCTGAATCGCAGCGCGACCTTCGAGCCAAACTTCGTCGAGCTCTTCGTCGCCAGACCAAACGCGCGTGAAATGATCGTGGGTGTGATGGCGTCCCGGCAAACGCAGCGCGCTTCCGCGGTGTCCTTCATCCGTGCGCGGCGACCGAGGGTACGTTTCGGGCGCAGCAAGCAGCCCATAGTTGGCGAAATCTTCGATGAGCGCCGTCGCGTACGCGTGAACGAGCGGGGTTGGCGCCGGTTGCTCAAAGATGATCACAATGTGATAGCCACCGCGACCGTTGCTATCGAAGAGGAGTGGATCCAGCCCCCGTGCGCGAAGCTTTTCCCACCACGCCTTCGCGGCGGCGAAGTTAATCTGTTCCAGACCCTCGCTCGGTTTGGAATTGTTGTCGCGCGGCTGATCGTTGTGAACCGTCTCGACGTTGTCGTGAAGGTCGATGTCGATCGCCACCCAACGTGACGTGTTCTCCGGGCTCGCCGCATGGAGACCCACGAGATGACCGATATCGACGCCTGCGTAGTGACGCGCAAGCATTGCCCGCGTCAGGAAGCTCTTTCCTCGCGCTCGACCGAAAGGCGCGGTGACGATGATGCCGGGCTTGTTCGTGGCGGGGTTTATTCGCCGTCGGCGCGGCGGGATGTAGCTCGTCCAAATATCGATTCGATTGACCAGTCGCTCGAGGGTGAACTGAGCAAGCGCATCGGCTTCCTGCATCCACTCGCTTGCGACGATCTCAAGTGCAGGTTTCATTGCGCGAGTTGGGTAGCGTACACTGGGCGGCCAAGCCACCGGATGACCACCCGCCAAGCAGAAGAGACGCGCAATCGGGTCGGGTTGGTCCTGCTGATCAGCGCGACCGTCATTGGGCTGATGGTCCTGGCCGTCGTGCTCCTTGTCCTTCCTATGTTCGAGAAGGATCCCGCAACGCACTACAAAGGCTTGCTGACCGGCGCTCTGTTCGCACTACCCGCGGCCGCGGTCTACATCACGGTCCCGAGGCTCTTTGATCGGTACGATCCGGAGCCCTGGTATGCATTGCTCGGCTGCCTGGTTTGGGCGGCGTGTGCGCGACTGGGTTCTCTCTTCCGTTCAACACGTGCCTAGGCGCGCTCGGTGGTCTTATCGGGGGCGCAGGCGGAGCAAGCGTTCTTGGTGCCGTCGTTCCGCGCCGATCTTCGAGGAGGCGTGGAAGGGCCTCGGCGTCTTGGCTCTCTTCTGGTTCTTGCGTCGCGAGTTCGATGGCGTGGTCGACGGCGTCATCTACGCGACGTTCATCGGGATTGGCTTCGCTGCCGTCGAGAACGTTCTCTACTACTCAGAAGCCACGCGCAAAGGCAACGACGTGTTTGCGCTGACGGTGCTGATGCGTGGTGTTCTCTCGCCGTGGATTCACCCGCTATTCACCGCGATGACGGGCCTGGGCGTCGGCGTCGCTCGCGAAACTACAAACCCGACTCTCAAGTGGGGAGCCCCGATCATCGGCTACGTCCTCGCAGTGATGCTTCATGCCGTCTGGAACGGGAGCGCAGTGCTCACCAACGGCATCCTCACGCTCGTTCTGTTCCCGCTCTGGCTGATGTTCGTGGGTGCGTTCATGGTGCTCATGATCGTGCTCGTGCGACGACGCGGCCGCATCGTACGCGACCATCTGATCGACGAGATCGCGATGGGGAATCTCACACATGCCGAAGTCGACCTCGTTGCATCCGCCTTTGGTCGGTACAACGCGCGCAAGATTTACGGCCCTCAGGGCGATGAGTTCGTTCGAGTCGCAGCGCGGCTCGCGTTGTCCAAATGGCACGCCAGCCGTGCGATAGCGAGCTCGACCGCGACGCTAAGCTTCGAGTTCGTCGGTCCGCTACGGCAGCGAATCGCCGAGCTCAAACGGGGGCGAACGTAGGCGGCGTGGTCACGCTCGCCGAGTCACGGCACTCGCCGCGCATGCGCGCGAATCAGCGCCGGATGCTGCCGACAAACACGAGATTGAGGCTCGTGAGATCGGACAAGCGACGCCCGCCTACGGAGTAGACCTTGTCCCGGAGCATCGGTGTCTGATGCACGTGCGCGCGAGCCTGCGGGATCACGTCGCTGATCTCTTCCCAGAAACCCATCGTGCCGTCTGGATTGATGGGCGCGCGTCGAACGCGTCCGCTGAACGCGACGCCGATGTCATCGCCGTGTCCACCACCGAGCGTCCACACGTGGTTGTCGATCAAGAGAGTGCTGTGCGTCCAGGGCGGATCGCGTACTTCGCCGACCTGGATCCAGGTCATGAAGGTTCCGTCGCGGCGAGGAAGCGCGCGCAGGATTCCAGGCATCGGCAGCGTGCTGCGGCGATCAAGACCACCAATAACGTAAAGAGCGCCGTCGTAGACGATGCTTGTGTGATGGGTGCGCGGCGCAAGTAGCGGAAGCTCCTGCCGGAACGCGCCGAGCGATCCGTCTGCGTTGATGGCCGCGCTGATGACACCGTCTGTTGCACCACCCACGCTATTGCCGCCGATGACGTACACGCGCTCTGCGAGCACGTTTGCTGTGCCCTTCTGGCGAAGCACATCGATCGCGGCGGTCTCGCGCCAAGCACCGAGCGAACCATCCGCTCCGTACTGCGAGTAATAGGTGGTGAGATTGGGAACAGCGGCGGCACCTGCCGCGCTCTGAGTGGACCCGCCGAGCAAGTAGAGGTGCGTGCTCGTGCTCGCCACCGCTTGAAAACCAAGAGGCACGGGGAGATCGGGGCCGGCCTGCCACGCTCCAAGCGAACCGTCGGCTGCGATCGCGGCGAACTTCACTTCGCGATGAAGCTCGTATGTGGTCGGGTGACCTTCATCCGGCTCGACGTTGGTAAGGCCACCGATAACGTAGAGTCGGTCCCCGCTGGCGCTCTCGCGAATGACCGTAACGTGCTGATCGACGCCGTAAGGGAACGCGGCGCTCGACTCCCACGTGATGAGTCGGCAGTAGCCTTCCTGATCGCGCTCGCACTCACGACGGGCATCGACGCCGACGTCCGGTGCTGCATCGAACATGTCGAGACGCCGAGCGTCAGTTCGGGCGTCGGCGTTTCCGCCATCGAATGGGGTTGGACTCGACGAGCAGCCTGCGACGGCGATGAGAGCGCCAATGAGACCGACCGGTCGGATCATACGGAGTGTCATTCTGCGGGCCCCTTTCCCCCTCTGAGGATCTCGTTGAGTAGAATCGCGTCGGTGTAGAACTCGCGTTTGGCGATGGTCGCGCCACGACCAGCCTTGATCCGGCGCTCAGCGAGATAGAGAAGGCGCATTCGCTCCTTCATCTTTCGCGGAATCAAGAGTCGATCGGAAACCGACTGAAGGGCTTCTTCGAATTGATCGCTTGGGTTCTTGGCGCCGTCGAGAAGCTCTCGAACGGGCCCGTACAGAAGCGCCATGAGCAACACCGGATCTGGTGTTGCGGTGGCCTTCGCTTTTACTCGCTGATCGACGCGAGTGAGACGAGCCCAGAGTTCGTGCGCTCCCGGGGCATCGTCATCCAAGTGCGCGGCGAGCGCCGGAAGCATCACAGAGAGCGCGCCCATTTCCCACGTGAGGAAGATGGATCGCTGAGCACCGCCGCCGCGAAGCAAGCGAAGGATTTCCTCGACGACGCGCGGCGGAGCCGCCCGTACCAGATCGCCGCGAGTGCGGACGGCAGCATCGTAAAGATCTGGGTCGAGACCCAGATCGAGACGCGCAGAGAACTTGATCGCGCGGAGAATGCGAATCGGGTCCTGACGAAAACGCACGAACGGGTCGCCGATGGTTCGCACGATCCGCTGATCGATATCGCGCACACCATCGACATAGTCGATCACGTCGCGTCGCTCGAGATCGTAGAAGAGTCCGTTGATCGTGAAATCGCGTCGCTGCGCGTCTTCGAACGGCTCACCGAAGGCGTTGTCGCTCTTGATCAGCAGATCAGTGTCTTCGTCCGTTGCCTCGGAGAAGTCTTCGTCGACGTCTGGATCGCGCCGGAAGGTTGCAACCTCGATGACTTTGCCCTCGGAGAACAAGAGGTGCGCCAGGCGGAATCGCCGCCCAATGATGCGGCAGTTACGAAAAAGGCTCCGCAGCTGATTGGGGCGAGCATCCGTCGCGATGTCGAAGTCCTTCGGAGGACGGCCCAAGAGGAGATCGCGCACGCCACCGCCAACTAGGTAGGCCTCGTAACCCCCACGTGCGAGGCGTCGCAAAACGCGGACTGCGTCTGCATCGATGAGCTCCTCGGGGATCTCGTGCGCCACGCGCGTATTGCCGGCAGCTGCGTCCGACACGTCGCGATCGGACTCGATCGGGTCGCTAGCCGTAAGCTCTGTCGGGCGATCGTTCTCGCCGCTATTCATAAAAGAAAACCACAAAGAAGGCGCCTAGCGAAACCGCTCGAGGGCTGGCGCGTACTGCTCTTAACAGCGATCCCAAACGTGGGCAATGCGATCGCCGTGGCGTAGGATTCGCGCATGCCTTCAGGTGCTTTGCTCGTGGTGGGTTTCACCGGGACCCGGGCGCCCGCCTCTCTTCTCGATGCAATTCGGGGAGGAACGGTCGGCGGAGTCATTCTTTTCAAACGCAACATCCTGAGCATGGTCCAAGTCGCGGAGCTCAATCAGGAGCTTTGGCAGGCAGCGGAGCAGAGCCCTTCTCGCGGAAAAAGCTTCCTGGTGTCCGTTGATCAGGAAGGCGGGCGAGTCGCACGACTGGGGTCGCCTGTTCTCAAGTTGCCCGCCATGCGGAGTCTCGCTGAAACGGCGGACATCGACTTACTCGAGGCCTCGGCACGAATGCTTGGCGCGCATCTGCGGACGCTCGGGTTCACGCTCGACTTCGCTCCAGTGCTCGATGTCGACACAAACCCCGCCAATCCGGTGATTGGAGATCGCTCATTCGGGCGCTCTGCGGACGAGGTGATTGTACGCGCGGGCGCCTTTGCCCGGGGCCTGCGCGCGGGCGGCATTCTCAACTGCGGAAAACACTTTCCGGGACATGGCGACACACACCTCGACAGTCATCTCGCGCTTCCGCGAGTCGACCATCCCAGGACTCGCCTCGACGAGGTCGAGCTCGCACCTTTTCGCGCCCTCGCCAAAGAGCTCGATTCGATCATGACGGCACACATCGTCTATCCGGCGCTCGAACCCGAGGAAGTTGTTCCTGCGACGTTGTCCGAACGAATCGTCACAAGGCTATTGCGAGAAGAGCTTGGATTCACCGGAGTGGTCTTCAGCGACGATCTCGAGATGAAAGCGATCGCAGATCACCTGTCCATCGAAGATTCCGCGGTGCGGGCGGTTCGCGCTGGCTGCGATGCGCTTCTCATTTGCTCGCAGTGGGAGCTCGTCGACCGCGCCTACGCGGCGCTCGAACGCGCCTCCCGTGATGAACCGTCATTTGCTGCGCGGGTAGAAGAAGCAAGCAAGCGAATGCACGCCATGTGCTCGCGAGCTCGTCCGCAGATCCCTGAGAGCATCAGCCTCGAGACACTCGCATCGGTGCTCGATAGCAACGAGTCACGTATTCTGAGCGCCCGCCTAGCGACACTCAGTGCAGTTCGCGACTAGTTGGAGCGCTCGCAGTTCGAGGTTCAGCCGGAGCGCCCCCGCAGTGAGGGGAAGGCGCGTACGCTTGGTACGTAACTGACCCGAACTAGGAGGTAAGCCCGGATCAACCCGAACTCCGAGCGCTACTGGAGC
>CAZWQH010000004.1:0-36730 GCA_964635815.1 uncultured Sandaracinaceae bacterium | reverse complement strand
GGACCTCGCGTTGCGCAGCTCGCTCGCGCTCCTCGCGAGCCTGGTTGGCCACTCGCTCGGCAGCTTGCTGCGCTTCGCGCTCTGGGCGTGCAAGCTCTTCGCGGATTTGGTTCGCAAGCTCGCTCGTCCACCGCTGGTACTGGCGCTGGGTTCCTTCAATCGGGATGTCCAGCCCGTCGCTTTCCAAGTACGTAATCAGCGCGTCTGCCTGGGTAACGTCGATGCGGATCCGCATCATGGTGCGACCGCGCGAGTAGCGCGCGGTAAGGTACGTGCCAACGGCTTCTTCCGCGGTAAAGTTTCTCGCTACCAGTGCGCGGACGACCGCCGCTCGGGCTACTTCCGGCGCGGTGTTCGCGAGGTACATGACGCGGCTGGGTGGAAACGCAGTGGCGATCTGTTCGGCGGTCGCGGGCGTCGCAAGAACGCCGCGCCGCGCGCAACCGACGGTGCCGCATACCGTGGCCCAAAGACTTGTGAGCAGAAGAGCCCAGACGCGAGCGTGCTGAGTGCGTTTTGTTCGAGGTTCCATCTCCTGAACGACGCTCGCGGAAGTCGTCCGTCGCGTGAGTTCACACACGCGTCCGGCGAGTTGGTCGATAAGATGAGCGCCTCGTACAAAGTGGCAAAACGCCGCGCCGGCTTACCAGGACCGGGGCGATTGGCTTGACCCGAAGAGGACCCCCGGTATTAGAGCCTCGCTGTGGATGTGTCTGCCGATCTGAGCGCGACGAGCGCACCTGCGATCGATGCTACGAATGCGCCTGTGTCGCCGTCGTGGACCCAGCGAATCAGCGACGTGTTCGGGCTCATGAAGCCCCGCATCGCGCTGATGGTCGTGATCACCGCTGCGGGTGGGGCTTGGGTCGCGCCGGGACGCATGCCGTGGACCACCCTTTTCTGGTCGCTCTTTGGGACCGCGAGCCTTGTGTCGGCGGCCAATGCGCTCAACTGTTACCTGGAACGCGACAGCGACAAGTTCATGGCGCGCACCGCGACGCGAGCTCTACCCGCGGGGCGTCTGAATCCGCGCGTCGCCGTGGCCGTGGGCGTCGTTTTGAGCCTGGCCGGAATCGGCATTCTCGCCACTTGGGTGAACGCGCTAACCATGTGGCTCGGCGTGCTCGCGCTGGCTTCGTACGTCGTAGTTTACACGCCGCTGAAGCAGAAGAGTGACGTCGCTCTGTTTGTGGGAGCCGTACCCGGAGCGCTTCCCCCGTTGATGGGGTGGACGACCGCGACGAACTCGATCGACGCTGTGGGGCTCGCGCTCTTTGGGATCTTGTTCCTCTGGCAGATACCTCACTTCATCGCGATCGCGATTTTCCGGAAGTCAGAGTACATCCGCGCCGGGATCAAAGTGTTGCCCGCTGAGCGCGGCGACCAAGCCGCTCGAGTGCACGCTCTTGTTTGGGTCTCTGCGCTCGTGCCGGTGTCGCTGCTCCCTGCTTACTACGGCGTTGTCGGATGGGCGTATGCGGCGGTGGCGCTCGTTGGAGGCGCTGCGTTTGTCGTTGCCACAGCAATGCCACTCACAATTCCGTGGCCGCGGCGTGTGTTTTTTACATCGCTCGGATACCTCACTGCTGTGTTCGCAGCGTTGATCATAGACGCGAGCTAGGACGCATTGGATGCAACGTGCACCGAGCGCCACGACAGGTCCGGGTAGCGCGCGAAAGTCGGAGCGCGCCGTCGCCGGAGCTGCCGTCCTTGCGGTTCTCGTGGCGGCGGGCATCGGCCTCTGGAGCTACCTCCACCGCGTCCGAGACGAACTGCCTACTTACTTTGCCGTTCGGGATTTCTCACTCGTCGATCAGCGCGGACATGCGTACGGTTCGAAAGACCTCGCAGGGAAGGTCGTCGTGTACGACTTCATCTTCACGTCTTGCCCTGACGTCTGTCCTCGGTTGACTTCGGACATGCGCGCGTTGACCGAGCAGGTCACGGGAGACGATGTTCGCTTCGTTTCAGTGACCGTCGATCCCGAGACAGATACACCTGAAGTGCTCGCGCAACATGCGGCGTCGGTTGCTGCAGATCCCCAACGCTGGGTTTGGTTATCGGGCGAACCGTCCCGCGTGCGCGCCGTAATCAACGAGGGGTTCAAACAGCCGGTCGGCGAACGATTTCGGACAGATGCCGGTGCGGTCAACATCCTTCATTCGGGGAAGTTTGTTCTGGTCGATCGAGCGGGGAACGTACGCGGACTCTACGACTCCGATCCCGATTCGCGCGCTGAGCTTCTCGCCGCCATTGAGTCCCTCTGATCGCGGGTGAGTGACCGCGGGTCGCCGCGACGTTGCGAGCGCCTATACGTGCTGTCATCGTTGGCCGAATGCAACCGTGTCCTTTGTACGCGCTTCCGCTCTTCGCGGCCTTGATCTCATGCCAGAGCGTAGGGACCCCCGCGCCTGTGGATGCTGCGACACCAAACGTTGGCGATGCGTCGACCGATCGAACGATGGTGCAACGCGATGGTGGCTGCGCGGTCAATTCTGTCGAGCTTGTCCTGAGCTTTCTTGACGACGAGGTCGATAGTCAGCTCGTTCGGGCAACGGGCGGTGGACGCGCGGGCTTTCTTGCGTTGGACACAGGCTCCGAGCACACATTCATGTATGGGCCTACCTCCACGGATCGGCGCCCGCTCTCCATTGGGTGTGAGACATTCTCTGTCATCACTCGCGACTTCGACGAGGAGGTGTTCGAGGGGACTCCAATCATCGGGGTACTCGGGGCCGACTTCTTCGCATCTGCGACATCGGAGCTCGACTACCCAGGCCGCCGACTTGTTCGTTACCACGCGGGCACCGCGCCCGCTGATTTGGTCGGATACGCATCCGCTCCGTACGAGCTCATCTCGGGGCACATTGGTCTGCGCCCTCGGATCGACGACGCGGTGACGTTGCTCATGTTCGATACGGGTGCGACCGAGGTCCTGCTTGTTCCATCTCCGGCGCGAGCCGGTGACCAAGAAACCCGGTTTCAAGACGTCGAAGGAAATACGTTTCCCGCGTTCGTGGGTGAGACGCGCCTGGCACTCGGCGACGATCCGGTCCGGACTGCGGGCGTGCAACGCGTTCCGAGCTGGCCGTATTTTCAGTCGTACCAGCGCGACATCCATCCGGACTTGAGCGGGTTGCTCGGTCGCGTAGCAATGGGGTTTCGCCGCATTGTTTTCGATCGCGACCGGCTGAACCTGAGACTAGGGCCAATCACCGCGCCCATGCGCTAGCGCGCCGCCACCGCCAGGTGAGTACGCGGTCGGGGGAGGCGCTGGTCAACCACTCCGAGGCTACGAAGTGCAGTATCCACGAGGTGGGCGTTGCCACTCGCGAAGCTTCTGTCGGGCTTGGTCGCGCAGCGGGGAGTTGGTCTGACTCCGAATCAACGCGTCGAGCGAGCCGCGTGCGTCGGTGCAGGCTCGCAAGCGGTAGAACGCTTCTGCCATGTCCATCAGGGCGTCGTCGACAGCGTCGCCGGACGCATACTCTGTGATGACCTTTCGGAACTCGGTCAACGCGGTCGCCGGGCGTCCCTCCGCGAGGTAACACTTTCCGACCATGTAAGCGGCGTTGTCGGCTTGGTCGTCTTGGCCGTAGCGCACGACGAATTCACGGAACAGAGCGCGAGCCTTCGAATGATCCGCGCTTTGGAACGCGCGCTCAGCGGCTGCGAAGTGTTGTGCCTTGTCGGCTGGTATGTCGCTCGCGCTGAGAGCGACGTCTACGCCGGCACGACGGGCAACTCGATCGATACGCTCTTCAATCTCTGTTCGTTGGGCGGCGGCAGTCTTTGTTAGCTGTTCGTTCTGATTTCGGAGCTCGGCGATCTCGCCCTGCAACGCACCGATCTGCGTCCTGAGCTGCGTTACCTCGACACTGAGATCGGCACTGTTGCGAGTTACGACCTGCGTGGCGCGCTCAAGGACACCCTCGAGCTCAGCCATTTTCTCTTGCATGCGCGCGCTGTCGGTTTGGAGCTTGTCGCGTTCACCGCGGATGGACTCCTCGAGATTTGCGACCCTGGTGCGGTCCCGATCCTGCGCTGTCTTCAGCTCGTCGCCTTCTCCTCGCGATGTCCAGAGAAAACACCCGCTAAGCGTCGCAGCCGCGAGAAAACCGGTGCAGGTCAATCGAGCCGCTGTGCCGCGCATGCTCCGGGAAAGCGACCGACGTTGAGGATCGAACATTTCAGCGCTCGAGCATGACGGCTCGGCGATCGCGCGACCAACCGCCTTCGTCTTCTCCCGCGGCGTCTTCTTCGCCACGCGAGGATGCATCGAATGTTGCTGCGGGTACGCCAAGCGCCGTGAGGTACTGCATCACTGCGCGCGCGCGCCGATCGCCAAGCGCGAGATTGTATTCTTCGGTCCCCCGAGGATCGGTGTGCCCAACCACGGTGACGTGAGGGATGTTCCGGTCTCGGATACAGCGTGCTGCCGTCTCAAGCGCGTTTCGTGCCGCCGGCGTCAAGTCAGAGGACTCGTAGTCGAAGAACAGCGTGTCGAGGCTGCATGGCCCGGCTGTGGGCGTCGGCGGCTCAGGTTCGACCGTGCTCGTGGCGACCTGAACGCAACGGTTGTTCTGACAGTCTTCGTTCTGCCCGCACTGACCTCGGCCTTGGCAATAGCCCTGGATCGGAGCACACGCGCCCTCTGCGCAGTGTGATCCAGCTTGGCAATCGGAGTCGGTCCGACATTGCTGGCAATGACCGTTTACGCAGAACTCGCCAGTGTGGCAGTGCGAGTCGTTATCGCAGTTGGGGTAGGTGGGGCCCCCGCACGCAGCGACCGACGTTGCCAGTATCGCGAGGACTCCGGCCGTGAGAAGTCCGCGGGCGTGTAGATTTAGATCGCACAGCATTGGTGGCAGGCGTCATATCGCACCCCCCTGTGGTGTCAACAGACCCGCGACAGAGGGGGAAGAAAGAGATAAAACCTGTCACGTGCCAACGCTCGCTGATCGCCTCTCGGTTGTGAAACCTTCAGCCACCCTTGCTGTCTCCCAGCGTGCTGCCGCGCTCCGCGCCCAGGGCATTGATGTGGTGTCGTTCTCGTTAGGAGAGCCCGACTTCGAAACCCCCGCGGAAGTACGCGCCGCAGCAAAGCGCGCGATCGACAAAGGTGTTTCGCACTACACCGCGGTCAGCGGTCTACCCGCCTTGAGGGAAGCCATCGCGGCGGACTCGTTCAAGCGGCGTGGAATCGAGCACACCCCCGCAAGTGTCGTGGTCTCCGTTGGCGCGAAGCACTCGCTCTTCAATCTTGCGCTGGCACTTTTCGATCCCGGCGACGAAGTGATTATTCCCGCTCCGTACTGGGTCAGCTACCCCGAGCAGGTGAGACTTGTGGGTGCAGTTCCCGTGGCTGTGGAGACACAAGAATCAGCGCGGTTCTCGATGTCGCCAGAGCAGCTGCGCGCGGCAATCACACCGAAGACCTGCGCCGTCATCCTTTGCACTCCTTCGAACCCGACGGGCTCAGCGTACACCGCGGATCAGCTGCGAGCGTTGGCAGCGGTATTGCGCGAGTCGGACGTGTGGATTGTCGTGGATGAGATCTACTCGCAGCTCACGTACGACGATTTCGTCGCGACCTCTCTCTTGACCGTCGCGCCGGATCTTCGAGACCGCATGATCATCGTGGACGGTTGCAGCAAGACATACGCGATGACCGGCTGGAGGATCGGATGGATTCTCGCCTCTGAACGTGTCGCAAAGGCGTGCGACGTGATCCAGTCGCAAAGCACGACCAACCCAACGGCAGTTGCTCAGCATGCCGCAATCGCCGCGCTCGGTTTGCCGGCGTCCGCCACTGCCGAGATGCGCGAGGTTTTCTCCAAACGACGATCGCGGATGGTGGCCGGGCTAAACTCGATCCCAGGGGTCTCGTGTGCGATGCCGTCTGGCGCGTTCTACGCGTTCGCGAACGTGACGCAGCTGATTGGCAAGAAGACGGCCACGAAGACTCTCATGTCCGACGTTGATGTCGCCCTCTACTTCTTGGAGGAAGGTGGAGTTGCAGTCGTTCCGGGAGAACCGTTCGGAGCTCCCGGCTACGTCCGCCTCTCGTACACGACCAGCGACGACCAGATCGATCTCGGCATTTCCCGGATGCGCTCAGCGGCCACCAAGCTGACCTAGCGGTCAACCTCGGTCGGATCAGGGTCAACGTCCGTGCGTGCGGGCGACGTGGTCGCCTGTTCTTGAATCGCGTCGTCCATGAGGAGCGTCGCGGTGACGAGGGCGAGGGCGCAGAGCGTACCGGTCGTGCCGATGCCAAACGTGATCAGGAGGATCATCGCGAGACCGATTCGCGCTGAGCCGTGTCGCGAAGTGGCGATGCCGGCTAACGCGGTGCCGATGCCGATCGAGGCAAACACGCAGTACACCGCGGGATTGACCCTCGTGAAGACGAGCGTTCCGGTCGTGACACGCACCGCGGCCAGAGCATACGTTCCCAGCGGCACCAGCAGCCGTGTGAGAGTGAACAGGGTGGCGATTGACGCCAAGCTGGCGAACGCGAACGCCCAGTAACGCCGGGAACGCAGAATGCACATGGCTACGACGCCCTCGAGCGCGATGATCGCGACGATGAACGAGAAGTCGCCCGCGACCCGGCTGTAGGTTCCGACGCGCGTCAGCCCAGAATAGGATGACAAAGCCTTGACCGCCGAAAGCGCAAGCGCTTCCCGGGACGGGTTCAAGATTGGATGAATCGCGCACAAAACCGCGCTCACGCCGACCGCGACCGCGGCAAATCGCAACGGCAAATCTGCGCGCGAACTAGCTTGCGAGGTGCCATCCGCGAGCGTCTTGAGAGCGCTCTCTTCCAAGTCTCGCCTCAGCGCTCTGTCGAGAACCACGAACGCAGCCGTCACGGACGCGATCAAGTTGAGTGCGAGCGTCGCGCCGGTCCCGAACCAAACGGGATCGACGAAGAGGAGAAAGAACGCGGAGAGCGGCAGAATAGGCACAAGGACGAGTCGCGCAGCGTCCGCTGTCCGAAGTGGCGTCTGCGCACGCGCGCGCTTCGTTGCGCCCCATAGGCTGTCGATGCCCACCACGACAAACGCCAGCGTTGCCGCGTTTGCAACCAGGGTCCGCGGCTCGGAGAGTTGCCACGTGAATCCGCGGAGCACGTAGAGCATCAGCGCCAGACACGCCGACAGGCGCAGTAGGAATGGATCGCTCACGGCTCGAAGGTCGAGACGTTACGCGGGGTCATGCGTGCGGCGCAACGTTGAAAGGTTGCTATGGCTCGTCGGGCGTAAACAGCAGCGAGCCACTTGCAAAATCGAGGCCCGTGGATACTTGGAAGGTGCCTGGCACAAGGATGCTTTCGTCTTCTAGCTGCAAAGCCGTCGACCCCGTGACGTAGACGCCCGGCTCTGGAAGCGAGGACGTTTCAATGTCGGTCGGAACGACGGGCGCACACGTACACGGATCGATCCGGACGATGAGCGCGTCGGGGCGAGGTACCCGGTCGAAGCCGCCGACCAGCAACGCATAAGCGAGTCCGCGTTGCGTAGCGCGCCGGGGGCGCAGCGGAACCAACTTTCCGCCGCCCCGCGCGAGTTGCAGCCGCCCGATCTGGCGAAAAACCGGTGGGTTGTTCGGGGCGTCGCGCATACACCAGATCTCATCGGTCAACGTCGGTGGATCGACGCGGGCGAAGCCGCCGACCGTCACCACCGCGCCACCGGCATTCTTGCCGTCGATCCCGACGCAGTCGAGGTAGGCCGCCGGAAGATGTGCCTCACTAGGCGGAGGGTTCGGCCATGAGACGGCCTCGACGCAAGTCGATGTGCTCGATCCAACCGGCTGTCCGCTGCAGTCGCTTCCAACGTGGACGATTTCGGCCAGCGCCGTTGCGGTGGATCGTGGGCCACCGCCGAGCACGAGCGCCGAGCGACCGTCACTGAGGGCGAAGACCGAGGGGTTCACGCGCGTGCCGCTCCCGTTTGCAGTCGCGAGCAGAGTACGAAGCGAGGAGTCCCGTACTTCGAAGTGCGAGCCCCCGGTGGCGGGAAGTCCGGAGCCAGCGATGACGACCGCCTCCGCCGCTCGCAGGAGAGCCGCCCCCGGGGAACATCGCTGCGAGGCGAGCGAGGTGACCGTCGTCGTCCCGGTTGCGGTAACGAGCTCGACCATGTCGGTGCAGCCTGTGGAAGAAGCTCCCCCTATCAGCAGCACCCCCGTGGTCGTTTCGAGCGGTGCCGCGTAAATACGAGGCGCAAGGAGCTCGCCCGCTGCCGCCCACGTTCCCGTTTCTCTAGAGAACCGCTGAATGTGACCGTGGATCCCTTCGAAGGTTGTGGTCCTTGAGCCGCCAGCGAGGATGACCGATCCATCGGGTAGGCGCGCGGCCGTCGCGGCGTTGTGCGCGCTGTGCACAAGAGCACCCGTCATCACAAACTGATCCGCGCAACCGATGGACAGGAACACATCGTATGGACCCGAGCGGTGAACGAACGATCCAGATCTCGCTATCGCGCGGCACCGATCGAGCGTTCCAGTCACCACGGCGCGGACGTTCGTGTTCTGACCGACATTGACCAGAACGTCACCTAGCGCGAGGGGGAGGACAGAGGCGTCCGCGTACGAGCGCGACGTGATAATCGACGAAAGGGCTGTGCTTCCTGCCTGCGACTCGAGTGTCACTTCGATTGCTCGCAAGGGCATCATCCCCACACGCTCACGCTGAACGATTCGGAATCGCACCGCGTCTTCACGCGCACAGCTGCCCGCGAGTACGAACGCGAGCAGCGTGCATGACTTTATCGTGTAGGGAATGCCGGACCTCCCTAGAACGACGGGTCGCCGACAGGAAACGCGCACGCGTCTGCCGAACCTTCGGACTCACCCGTGGACGCCGCAAAATACGTTCGCGTGCCGGCCGCGCCCCAGCATTCGGTCGCCGTCAAACCGGTGGCCGACCCGCCAGCTGCGATCGCATAGTCACCGCGACCTGCGAGATCGAGCCTTGTTCGCACATGCAGGCTCCAGGCTAGATCCTTCGCGTCACCGGCGCCGCGCGTCGAGCTGGCACGGAACTCGTACCCGTCTCGGCTTAGCGTCTCGCCTACCCGAGAGGTGCTCGCGACCGTGTCTTGGGCCGTGATGCCCGTGTACTCGGCGGCCCGCGCCGCTCCTCGATCACCGAGCGCGCGCTGAACTTCGTAGCTGATCGACAAGAGTCCGTTCGATCCAGCGTTGACGATCGGCTCGACTTCGCGGAGTGCATTGCCGTCGATCGTCACTGACGCACGCGTCAGCCGTCGCGAGGGCGCGAGGCTCTCCCCGTAGAGGAGCGGTTTCGCGGCTGCGTTTCCGACCTGCCCGAACACCTTTACAGAGAAACGACTCGTTGCGGGGTCTTCGCGCTTCACGACCATCCAGTATTTCGGGGAGCCGAGATTCTGGACTGGACCGAATGTGACCTCCTCCGGGCCGGTAAACGCCGCAGGCGAAAGCGAGAGCAGCGCGATTGTTACGTACACCTTCGCGCTGATTTCGTTCACGCCGCCGGAGATCAAACGAACACGTGCGAGCGCGTCGGAGCTCTGTCCGATGAGTGGCGAGGTGGAACGTCCGGACTCGGCGGAACCGGTCTCCAGGCTGAGGGCTGCCTGGCTCGGAATCGCCGCGCGGAAATCCGCTTCGTCGGTCGGGGAGGCAACGCAACCGGTGAGTAGCAAACTTGTAAGACTTAGTCGGAGAATCGTTTTCATTTTGGACCTCGTATGAGAACCGCAAGCGTCAGCGGTCATGCACCTGTACCTGCACATCTCGATCCACCGCTCTATCCAAGAGGAGAATCCTATTTTCTTGGCACTTATGCACGCAAGCAAATCTCCGTCTGAGAGCCCTGACACTCTTTCGACCGCTCGCTGAGTGCTCGGACACTCGGTGACATGAATGGAGCGCGGTCCGTCGGGCGCGCTATAAAGAGGTCGGACCATGCGCCCGCTCCGGAAACGCTTCATCGGCTTTGGAGCGATTGTGTTCGCGTCACTAGCTTCGTGTGGAGGCGCCAACGTCGGTCGGGCCACTGTCGGTCGTTGCGAACTCGACGCGCGGGCGAATCTTGCGATCGACGTTTTCGCGTCCGACGTTGAGGTCGCGAGGACGTTGCGGGAGCGATATGCAGGTGCTCCGCGCACTCGGGTGTTTCTCATCGGCCAGAACTCCCTGCGGGAGGCCGAAACGCGGGTTGCGCGAGCGCTCGCGTTCTACCGCGACCTCAATCTGACTGCCGCCGCCGAAATGATTGCCGAAGCGTTGCGTTTGTTTCACGCGAGGGTGACCGACGTTGACCAGCGGCCGAGCTGGATTCGTGCGTTGTGGGTGGCGGCGGAGATCGAGCTCGCCCGCGGCCACGCAGACGCCGCGAACGGATTTCTCGCTCACGCGTACAATTTGGATCCCGCGTCGCAGCCAAATGCGGACGAGTTCTCGCCGAGCGTGCGAACGAGCTACGACGAGATGCTCGCCGCGCGCATTCCAGGGGAAGGTCTCGTGATCGTCGGAGACCGCTTCATCACGCACGGGGCACCTTTGCGAACCGGACCGCCTCGCCAAGACACATTCGTGTATGTCAACGGCACAAGAAACGCAGGTGGCGGTCAACCCGTTGCGGTCGGAGAGCACTTCGTGAAGATCGAGGTCGTTGGTTGTGAGCCGGTGCTGCGTTCGATCCGAATCGAAGCCGCGGAATCCCGAGTGGAGGTTCCTGGCCAGGATTCGCTGGAGTGTCGCCCAACGACGAGTCACACCATCCCATTGGCAGAGTTCGTAGAGCGAGATGTCGAACTCTACCCGCCCTCACCGTCGGTACGGCCGGATCCCACTTTGCAGATCCTGAGCAGCCTCACTCGTGGATCGAACTACGTGATCACAGGCATCGGTCAAGGATTCGAAGTCACGCGCAGGAACAGGGATATCATCGTCACCGGTGTGTCCCTCGACGATGCGGCGGAAGCATTCGAAGGAATCGACAGCGCTCCAATGCGCGCGTGCTTCGCTGTCCGAGCGGGCGATGACACCGCGTTGCACTGGGGCATCGCCATCGCGACTACCGCTGCGCTAGTCGGTGGGGGCATCGCCATCGGTGTTGCTGTGGACAACGCGCGCCCGTACCAACGTCCGATCCTTACGGATCAGTAACGCGATGCTCGACGCTGCCATCTCGAGCACTCGTTACTTCATCGAAGAGCGCATCGCGCGCGGCGGAATGGGTGACGTCTATCGCGCTCGGATGCGCGGGCTCGCTGGAGTCGAGAAGGTCGTGGCTCTCAAGGTGCTGCGCGAAGACCGAACCGGAACCGCAGAAAACACGCAGCTTTTTGCAAAGGAGATGCGAGCCACGATCGAGCTGTCTCACGCGAACATCGTCCAAGCGTTCGATGTCGCGCAGGTTGACGACCGTCTCTTCCTCGTTCTCGAATACATAGACGGGGCGTCGCTGGCGACCATTCTTGAACGCTTGGCGCTCGAGAATCGAAAGCTTGACGTTGGCTGCGCTCTCGCGATCGCGATCGATATGCTCAAAGGTCTCGAGCACGCGCACCGACCACGCGGCGATCGGAAGAACGCGCTCATTCACTGCGATATCTCGCCCCACAACGTCCTCGTGTCACGCGAAGGACAAGTGAAGCTGGCGGACTTCGGAATCGCTGTGAGCGGGGAAGCGCAGTCCGAAATCGTTCGTGGAAAGATTGCGTACATGGCCCCCGAACAGCTGCGTGGCCTCGCACTCGATGAGCGAACCGACGTCTATGGGGTGGGAGGCACTCTGTACGAGATGTTGGTCGGCACCTCCCCCGTTCGCGCCGCGACCGCGATGGAGGCTCTCGCGTCCGTGATCACACGCACGATTTCCGCTCCGCGTACCGTCCGCGCCGATGTGCCCGACGTCCTGTCGGAGATTGTGATGCGAGCCCTCGATCCTGAGCCATACCAACGCTTCGAGACGGCATCCGCGATGCTCGAGGCTCTGGAGGGCTGTTCGCGACAATTGGGGCTGTACGCGTCGGCGGCGAAGATCGCTGCGCTAGTGGACGTTCCGTCTCACGCAGCTCAGGCAATACCGGGCTTCGATGCGCTGCTTGGTGCCGAGCTCGAGTGGATGGGTGGCACGGAGAATGTCCCCCGTTTCGCGACCAAGGACATTTCGGCGACGCGACCGAACCACGTTGCCAAGGCGACCGACGTTGACCATCGACGCAACGCTGGCCGTTCTGAGATGGCGCGCCGGAGGTCAACGTCGGTCGGGTTGGTCGCAATGTCAGTCGGGGTTGGTGCGCTCGCGGTTGGGGCATTTTCGTTGGGTGTTTTCGGCGGTGGTGTGAACGAGACGGTTCCTCCGCCCACGAACGCTGCGAACCTGGTGGCGAAGCAGGTCGCTCCGAGCCGTGAACCCGACACAGCTCAAGGACGTCCCTTGCAAGTGGAGGTCGACGCGCAGATCGAGCCGGTCGCGTCAGTGCCTCGTCGTAAGGTCACCTCAACCAAGGGCGCCCCTCCCATCCCAGAGTCGAAGCGCTCGCCGTCCACGGTTGCCGCGCCCGCTCCGGCCGCGTCGGGTTTCTTGTCTGTCAATTCATTGCCCTGGTCGGAGGTGTATCTCGATGGTCATCTCTTGCGCGCTACGCCGATCGTGCGACTTCAGGTCGAGGCAGGGTCCCATCGCGTCGAGCTTCGGCGACCGGATGGTCAACGCGAGCTTCGCACAGTCGATATTCGGCCCGGCGGGGTGAGCACGATTGGACACGCGTTTCCTCCCGCGACCAGTCCGTAGAGTGTACGGTTCGCGCATGACGGCATCTCAGGAGACTGCGGCGATGCCTGCGCAAAGAGCTCGGAGCCTGACCGCGTACACGATCGAACAGCCGAACGTCGCCCCGATCTCGGTCGCGCGCGCAGCCTTCGTCATCGGCTCTCGCTCGCACGGCCCGGATCTCTCGCTCAGCGATGCATCGGTCAGTCGTGTTCATTGCGAAATCACGATCGACGAGCACGGTCATCGTCTTCGCGACCTCGGCAGCCGCAATGGGACCTTTGTCGATGGTACCCGCGTAATCGACGCGTATCTCAAAGACGGGGCGACGATCCGCGTGGGCGGCGTGAGCCTGAAGTTTCGACTTCAATCTTCAGCGAGCCCTGTGGAACAAAGCGCCTCCGAGCGAATCGGCTCGCTCGTCGGTAGTGCCCGCGTGATGCGGGAGCTGTTTGCGTTGATCGAACGGGTCGCGCCCCTCGACACGACAGTGCTGGTTCAAGGCGAAACCGGAACGGGCAAAGAGCTCATCGCGCGTGCAATCCACGAACGCAGCTCGCGCGCAAACGGCGCACTCGTCACGTTCGACTGCTCGTCGGTGGCACCGAATCTCCTCGAGAGCGAGCTCTTCGGACACGAGCGCGGTGCATTCACGGGCGCGGACCGAAGGCGCGATGGGTACATCTCCGAAGCGGACGGTGGAACGCTCTTCCTGGACGAAATCGGCGAGCTTCCACTTGAGCTCCAACCAAAGCTGCTCCGCGTGCTCGAGGCGCGCGAGTACCGGCGCGTTGGCTCGACAGAATCGCAGCGTGCAAACATTCGCGTGGTCGCAGCCACGCATCGTGATCTCGCAATCGAAGTGAACCGCGGCACCTTCCGCGAGGACCTCTACTACCGACTTGCTGTGCTCAGGCTCTTCTCGCCCCCTCTGCGCGAACGAGTCGAAGACATCCGCATGTTGGTCGCGCACTTCATCTCGCAGCTCGTGGATGAAACCGCGCGTGCACAGGCGACTGTCGCGAGCATTCGCGAGGCTACCTGGGCGAAGCTCGAGAGCCACGGTTGGCCTGGCAACGTGCGCGAGTTGCGAAACGTGGTCGAACGAACCCTGGTGCTTGGGCAAACCGACGCAGTCGAACGAGTGAGATCCATTCCGCCCGCCGCAAATTCGCAGTCGAGCGAAGGTCCGCGTTCTCGCGTCATTCGAGAAGGGGATCTCTTGCGACCGCTCATGGATGTCAAATCGGAGCACGCAAACGCCCTCGAGAAGAGCTACGTCGAAGCGCAGCTCAGCAGGTTTGACGGAAACATTTCGCGTGCGGCGGCTGCGTCATCGGTCGAACGCATGTACTTCAAGAAGATCATGAAGCGTCACGGAGTCGCTGCGATCGCTTCGTCCGCTAGTGAAAGCAACGACGGTGATGCGGACACTTAGTTGATTGTCACCGTACGAAGTACTTGCGCGCGATCCGGACACGCGGCGCGAATCGCGCGCGAGGTGCCACACGTCAGCGGTTGAGCTCCACGCTCTGCCGAGGGGCAGTCGAACGTCAGTGTTTCCCCGCTGCTAGAGACGGAGACGCAATCCGCGGATCCAAGCTTCGCGTACGCACACGGTACGTCACGCGAAGCGTAGGTGCATGTTACGCGTACGGCCGTCTGAAAAGGCGCCGTCGCGGGTGCGTTCACCGATACGACGGTATACGCATCGGCCGTCAACGTGATCGCACCGAGTGGGCGGGCGGTGTTCGGGCAGAAAGGATCGAGCGCGGTCCGGGTTCCGCACATGACTTGCGACACACCGGTTGAGTTGGCGCGGCAGTCGAACACGCTCGGGTCTCGCGCATCGCGAGTGCACTCCTCCCCACTCGAGAGATTCGCCATCGCGCAAGCCGTCGTCTCTGTCATACGGCACGAGACACGAAACGTTTCTCCGGCGGGCGCAGTGGTTGGCGCCGCACCCCCAGTGATCGTGAACGTCGGAACCGGGGGCGCTTGCCGGGCGAACACGTTCGCAACGCGAGTCGCTGTGAGGCGTGGGGTTCCGTCCGGACGGATGAACGAATGCTCCGTCGCTGTCTCGCCTCGGCAATGCCAAGGGCGACCTGATGAATCGTTGCTTGTGGTGGAGCCCCACGTCCAGAAGCTCGACCCGATGCGTCGCGCGTGAAAGAACTCCGCGAGCGCCGTGTTGATCCATGCGTGCCAACCGTCGGCATCCCAATCGTGGCAGTAGGCATCGCCGCTTTCGCCGAAGATAATCGGGAGAACGCGCTCGCGCATCACCACGTTCCGGACGTTGGCCATCGCTTTGGAGAGATGGAAGTGCAAGCTGCGAGCACTCGACGCGCCGTTCGAGAAGTACGTGCCGGGTAAAGTGATGCGCCCGTTCGCATTGCCCACGGCGCTCTTGGCCGTCGCGTAGTCCGGCCAGGTGTAGAACGGATAGATCGCGATGCTGTAGAAGTCGAATGCGCTGGCGTCGATGGGCGACGCACGCTGATCCGAGAGCACCGCGACCCAGTTGTCGTGAAAGCCAAAGCGGAAGCGAGCACGCAGTGCTGCCGGGAGCCGATTCGGCATGGTGCCCAGAGTTCGCCTGAGCATCAGGGGGAACGCCGCTTCATCGAAGACAGGCGCGCCCGTCGGCCCAGGTTCGTACGCTTCCATGTTCTCCGGGAACACCATCACGACGACCATGTCTGCAAACTCATCGATCGCGGTGAGGTAGCGCTCAACGTACGCATCGAATGCTCGCACGTTGGCCTCACGTGTCAGGAAGCTCGCGCAAGGTTCGTCAGCGATGAACGTGAGCTCACCAGCTGCGTTGCGCGTTACATGTCGCCCGGCCTCGACGCCTTGAGGGCAGATACCCGGCAGCAAGAAGTTCAGCGGCAAGATCGCTCGCATGCCGCGCGCGCGAAGTAGAGTGAGCTTTCCACGAAGCTCGGCTACGGCCACGGGATTGAGTGGTTCATGCACGCGCGACTGAAACGTGATCCACCAATTTTGGAAGTACACGGCGTTGAACCCGTGCGCTTGGATGACCGGAAGGTCGCGTTCGAATCGCGCCCGCTCTGCGGCCTCCGTTGTCGAGTCGAGATCTCCGTGCTTGCAACCAAAGTCCGAACCGGCCGGGCACTCCATGTAGTGCCATTCGACACTGCGGAGCGATTCGTAGAAGTCGAGCGGTGGACCAGAGGCATCGATGGGTGCGACGAACGAGTCGCTAGAAACGTCGACTTCTGTTTGCGTGTCGCGGGCAGGGACGTCGTCGCTCGCCGTACGCACGTCGAGAGCACGAATCGCGTCGGGAGCTCCTGGCGACGCGTCCGCGGCAGCGTCTGCAGATCTCTCCGAAGTGACATCGATCGCGAAACCATCGATCTCGACAGAATCCGGCTTCGCTGAGCCTGCATCGACGCTGGCGCCAGATTCGCTGCTACACGCCGTCGCTAGGCACGCGACAAGCAGTCCGGACATGCAAACAACAGAGGAACTTGGCGACCCGACCGGTGCCCTTTGGACATGCATCGGAGCTACCCGACGCAGGAAGCATGCCTTGTTCGGTCACAATGTTCGTGGAACACTCATCGAACCCCATCCATGCGCAGTCTTCTTCCGCTCGTTCTCCTGTTCTGCTCTTGTGAGACGACTCCTCGCCGAGGAAACGCGGAGCTCGGAGTGGGGGTAGAGCCACCGTTCGCGGTGAGCGGCGAGCTTCAAGGTTTGTACCTGCAATGGTTCGACGGCGAGGGAACGCACACTGCCAAGACACGCAGCGAGATTCCCGAGGCGCGTCGGCAACATGTTCGCGTCGACCCGCTCAGCGCGACGCTCGGCACGCAACTGCCCGAAGGCCACGTGTACCTCGCGGATGTTCGAACGGTGGGCGCTAGCGGGCAGTACGCGGTGAGGATGGTTTCGCGGGAGGCCTACGACACGCTCGTGGAGCGCGCGCGACCGCGTGCCGCGGCGAACGCTGCGGCGGCACGACAAGTGCGTGACGTCATCGTCTACGGAGCGTCGTGGTGTCAGGCGTGCACGTCCACAAAACAGTACCTGCGGTCGAAGGGCGTCGCGTTCGTCGAGAAAGACGTGGAGCGCGAGCCTGGGGCTTCGCGCGAGATGCACGACAAAGCGCGAGCAGCCGGCATTTCTTCACCGGGGATTCCTGTTGTGGACTTCGACGGCAACGTGTTCGTTGGCTTTAGCGCGTCGCGTCTCGATCAGTTGATTGCAAAGCGCGGCACTTGAGCGCGAAGCGCTCGCCGCCAGAGATACTGCGCGGCATTTGAGCGCGCGGCGCCGCGGGTTGCCATTCACTGGCCGCAAATCGCGAATTTGTCAGCGTGTCATTCAACGACGGTGCTCCGCGACCGCTTCGGCCGATAGCGAACGCGTACCGGCGTTCCTGCGAAACCAAAGTGCTCGCGCAGCTGATTGATCACGTAGCGTTGATAGCTGAAGTGGATTGCGTCCGGGTGGTTCGTGACGGCCGCGAACGTCGGCGGATACGCCGTGATCTGCGTCACGTAGTAGATGCGAACGGAGCGACCCTTGTGAATGGGGGGTGGGTGCTTCGACAGAACGGACTCGAAGAACTTGTTGATCTCCGACGTCGAGATGCGTCGCCCGCGTTGCTCGAGCGCAGTGCTCGCGAGATCGATCAGCTTCGTGGTGCCGCGGCCGGTTTTCGCGCTTACGAATAGGAGCGGCGCCCAGCTCGCGAAGATCAACGCCTCGCGAATATCAGTCATTCGCTTTCGTCGATCTTCATCGGAAAGGAGATCCGATTTGTTGAGCGCGACCACGAGCGCGCGTCCGCGGTCTACAACGAGCCCCGCGATTCGTGTGTCCTGTTCGGTGATTCCGACTTCGCCGTCGATGAGCAGAACGACAGCGTTCGCGCGTTCGATCGCTCGAAGTGCGGCAAATACCGCGAGTGATTCCACGCCTTCGTCGACGGAGCGTTTGCGGCGCAGCCCCGCGGTGTCGACGAGGACGAATCGGCGGCCGTCTTTCTCGAACAGCGAGTCGACGGAATCTACGGTGGTGCCAGCCACATCGCTGACAAGTTGCCGCTCTTCGCCAAGGAGCCGGTTCACGAGCGATGACTTCCCGGCGTTCGGACGGCCGACGATCGCAATCCGAGGAATGCTCGGGTCGATCGGAACGCGCGCACCGAGCTCCGGCAGCACCTTGGCAACCGCGTCTTCGAGAAGGACCATCCCGACACCGTGGAGTGCCGAGACAGGAATGACTTCGCGCACACCAAGTCCGTAGTGGTCCGCGACTGCGGTGGCGTGTGCAGGCGAATCGGCTTTGTTTGCTACGAAGACCGCGGGCCGCTTGCTCTCGCGAAGGAGCTGAACCGCCGCAAAGTCCGCAGCGACTGGAGGCATCGTTGCATCGAGCACGCACACGACGACATCGGCTTCTTCCAACGCAATGCGGACTTGTCGCTCGATGAGCGGTGCGAACGGATTGTCGCTCTTGGGGTCGAATCCGCCGGTATCCACGATCATCACGGGGTTGCCGTTCATTTCGCTCTTTGCGTAATGTCGGTCGCGCGTGACGCCCGGAGTGTCGTGAATCACGGCTTGACGGCGTCGTGCCAACCGATTGAACAACGTGCTCTTGCCGACGTTCGGGCGACCGACGATTGCCACTACCGGCAATGCAACTTCGACGTGAGGAAAGGCGACATCCTGTTCCAGAGGAGCCTCTTCCGAGGGGGCGTCATGAGCACCGCTCGAGGTTCGCGCATCGTCTGCGTCGAGATCGCTGTCGAGATCGTCGAGCTCGTCTTCGCCGACGCCGCCTACGAGCGTCGCTTCGTCTTCCTCCGGCTTGGGTCCGCGTGGATCCGTGGTCATCGTGAACCTCGGCGCGTCTCCGGACTCGGGGCCGCGCGCGACCCTCGTCGCGCATCAACGTGCGGTCGCTCGTACGCCGCCGGCTGTGCATCCAGCACGAGGCTGCGGACCTGACGGTCATCGTCCGTCCAGTCTTCTTCGACGCGCACCCAAATCTCCAGAAATACTTTGCGTCCGAGCATGCGCTCGAGACCGATGCGCGCAGATGTACCGATGGCTTTCGACATTCCACCGCGTGCGCCTATGACCATCTTCTTGTGGGACTCGCGTTCGACGATGATCGACGCCGTCACGCGTGTAATGGGTGTGCGTTCTTTCGATCCCTGACTGACCGGGCGTGACGTCTCTGCCCAGTCGTCGATTACTACGGCGAGTCCGTGTGGTAGCTCGTCGCGCAAATGCGACATTGCGGCTTCGCGGATGATTTCCGAGGCGAAGAATCGCTCCGGGCGATCCGTCAGGAACTCCTCGTCGAACAGCGCGCCCTCCGGCATGCGCGACGCGATTTCTTTCAGAAGCTTATCGACCTGGTCGCCGGTCTTCGCAGAAATGGGAATCAACGCGTCGAAGAGCTTCGTGTCGCTGTACGACGTGAGTAGCTCGAACAACCGCACCTTGGTCTTCAGTGAGTCGACCTTGTTGATGGCCAGGAGGATCGGGATCTTTCGCGCGCGCAGATGTTCGAGCGCGAAGACATCGATGTCTGGCGTTGCCCGAACGTCGGTTACGAAGACGATGACGTCGACGTCCTCGAGAGCCGCCTTTGCTTCTTCGATAAGCGCGCGTCCAAGAGCGGTCTTGGGCTTGTGCAAACCGGGCGTGTCGACAAATGCAATCTGCGTTCGCTCCGGTTCGTCGACCACAGTGACTCCGAGAATCCGGTTGCGCGTGGTCTGCGGAGTCTTGGTTGCGATCGCGAGCGAGTGCCCGATCACCTGATTGAGAAGCGTCGATTTCCCGACGTTCGGACGGCCGACGATCGCGCATTTCCCGGCACGCTTCACCGGCTGCTTTGAGGCGCCTTTAGCGGCGTTCGCCGGGGATTCGGTTTGTTTGGACGATGGTGACTTCTTGGGCACGGGCGCGGAGCTTAGCAGCTGAATCAAAAGGTGCTGACTATGGCTTCGAGATCGGTGTGCTTCGAATCGCTTCCTTGACCCGCTGGAGCACGTCGGCAACGCTGGCGGCCGTGGGCGTCTTCTCTATCATTCTCGGTGTGCTCTCCATCCTCGGGGCGCTTCTTTCTATTCCTGCGGGCGTTCTCCCTTACGGTGCGCTCGTGCTTTCCATCGGGTCGACCATCATGGCGCTGGTCGGCATCGTCCTCGGGGGGATGAGCCTCTCACGCGCGAAGCGCGACGGCGAATCCACAGGTTCTCCGACCGCGGGCATTGTCGTAAGCGTCATCGGGTTCGTGCTCGCACTTGGCGCGACTCTGACCTGCGGGCTCTGCAACGCGGCGTGTTCGAAGGCCGTGATCGACGCGGCTCGCGACGGAGGTCTTCGCTTCGAGAGAGGCGGGGATGGGGGCTTCACGTTCAATTCGGGACCACAGCCGCTCGAGCAGTTGCCCGAGCCGCCCGGCACTCCAGATCCAAACAACCCGGACCCGACCAATTTGGCGCCTACCGAGCCGAACGCGCCGCCAGCACCGGGCGCTGTGGAGACTATCGACCCTGCAGGTGGTGGTCCTCGCCCCGCTCCACCGGTCGGCTCCGGATCCGGCAACCAAGCGATCGTGGATCCATTTGCACCGCCACCCGCGATGCCGCCGCCGGCAATGCCGAAGCCGCAAAACTAGCGTTCGTTGGATCCGGTCCTCGTGCACGTTCGAGTGTTTGGCGTTGACCGTCCCATTCCGTCGTTTGGCTTTTTCTACGCGCTCGGGATTGTCATAGCCGGGGTCATGTTCACGCGGGCGCTGCAGCAAAAGCGTCTCGACGTCGGAGCGGGAATTGCTGTGGTCGGTTTCACGACGGGGGGCGGGATCGTCGGGGCATACCTGACGTTCGTCTTGGTCGAGACGCTGCGCACCGGGAATTTCTACGAAGCGTGGTC
This sequence comes from uncultured Sandaracinaceae bacterium, assembly GCA_964635815.1. GTDB lineage: Bacteria > Myxococcota_A > Polyangia > Polyangiales > JADJQN01 > CAZWQH01. The sequence goes on along the minus strand of CAZWQH010000004.1, from coordinate 16,012 downwards.
GTCCGGCGGGTTCGTCTTCTTCGGCGGAGCAATCGGCGCGCTAGGCTCTCTCGTCGTCATGGCGCGCGCACTTCGTCTCTCGGTTCCGATGTGTCTCGATCTCGGTGTTCCAGGCGCGCTTGTTGGCCACGCGATGGGGCGCATCGGCTGCTTTCTCGGTGGCTGTTGCTACGGCGCGCCGCATCGCGCACATGGTTGGGGCGTCGTCTACTCTGACCCACGCGCGCCAGCTTTCGGGCTCGGGTTGCTGCATCCAGTTCAGCTGTACGAGTCGTTCGCTTTGCTGGTCTTGGCTTCAGTGTTCGTTCTGCGAGCGCGACGCGGGGGCTTCGGGACCGGTCGCATTTTTGCGAGCTACGTCGTCGCATACTGCGCAGTGCGCTTTTTCCTCGAATGGCTGCGCGCGGACGAACGGGGCGCTCTGGGGGCGCTTTCTACAGGACAGTGGAGCGCTCTCGTGATTGGCGGTTCCGCGGCCGTTCTGATTCGAGGAATCGGACGTAAAGCGCGCGCTGCGGCGTGAGCTCGAGTTTCGAGCTATGGTCCGCGCCCTTATGCAGGCATCTTTGCTGATTCGTCACGCGACCGTTCGCCATGGTCTGGTTGCTGCGGCGCTTCTTGCGTCGTTCACGCTGTTTGGATGCGACGCTTCAGAGGGCTCCGCTTGTCAGCTCCAGCGCGAGTGCCCCGCCCCTCTGGTGTGTTGCAAGCCCGGCCCCGCTTTGTCCGAGCGCGGTGTTTGTCAGAAATCCTGCTCGATCACGGTCCGCGACTCGGGAAGTGTGACGGATGTGCAAACGGTCGACGCTGCCGCGGTTGACGTGTCCGCTTTGGCGGACGTTGTGACGACCGACGTTGCCGCTGACGTTTCGAATGCGACCCGTGATGTTACGACGAACGACGCCGCGCCCGACGTTGGTGGCGATCAACCCGATGCCGCCTCTGATGCGACGGATCCCAGCCCAGCTGACGCAGCGGCGGACTGACGCGGCGACAGCTTCAGATCAGCGAGCATTTGACGCGCGATCAAGCTCTCACGTACCTTCACGCGCAGATGAAGGCGATCATCCGTGTAACTTCCCTCTTGGGTCTGCTTTCGTTGTGTGCAACGAACGCGATGTTCGTGTGCAGTAACACAGCGTCCGCGCAGAACGCTGGCAGTGCCGACACGCGTGAGCGTGCTCGCGCCGCATATTCTCGCGGTCAGGAACGCTTTCGCGCGGGTGACTTCGCCGCGTCCGAAACCGCGTTCCGAGAGGCGTACGCGATATCGCCAAATGCGATCGTCCTGAAGAGCATCGCGGAATCACAGGAAAGACGCGGAAACGCGGCCGGGGCACTGGCCACGTGGGAACAGTATCTGAGCGAACGCCCCGACGCGTCCGACCGAGCCGACGTCGAAGCGCGAATGGCAACATTGAGGGCGTCGGCAACTCCGACGACTACCACTACGACGACGACCACGACGACCGTTCCGCCAAGCACTGGGGTCGCCGCGACCACGACTACCACCACGACAGCGCCGCCGGTGGCTACCACGACGACGCAAACGCCTGCACCAGCTGTGTCGACGACCACAACCACAACGACGAGCGCCCCTGCCGAAGCAGCGGAGCAACCTGCGGCATCGACGGCTGACAACACCGAGGCTGCCGTCACACAAGAACCCGATGTTCCCTCGCGTGATCCGAGCACAGGCTTCTGGGTCGCGACTGGTTTCGCGGCAGCAGGCCTCATCGCCGGTTCGATCCTCGGTTTCATGTCGCTATCCGAGCTCTCGAGCTTCGACTCCAATCCATCCGCGGCAACGGCCGATCGCGGTTCGAACCTGGCGCTCTTCGCCGATCTTTCGTTTGGTGTGGCTGCAATTGCGGGCCTCTCGGCGATCATTTTGTGGATCACCGAAGGACAGCATCAGCCGCGCGAGCGCGCCGCCACGACTCGATTGGTTCCGCGCGGTTCGCGCGCACGATCCGAGCGGCAGCACGTGCTGCAACACAACGATTTGCTGATTGCTCCGTTCGTGGGCCCGAGCGGCGGCGGCGGCTTCATTCGAGTTGGCTTCTAGGCCAGCGAGCTTAGGTATTGGGACGAACTACATGACTACTAACTTGATCCGTTTCGCGCCGTTCCTCGTCGTGCTCGTGGCAGGCGCAATCATGAGCTGTCAGGCCGTAGTCAGCTTCGATCGAAACCGGATCCGCAACGATTCGTCGATCGCGACCGACACGGGAGCGGTCACGAGCGACACGGGAGCCGCCGTGACGGACAGCGCTGTCGCGATGGATGCGGGCGTGCCGGCGGATGCCTCCGAGGATTCTGCGTCGAGCGAAGCGGGCGAGCAGGATGCAGCCGTTGGCGACGCAGAAGCAGATGCGAGCGTCGCGGACGACGTGGAGACCATCGAGGATGTCGAAGTCACCCACGACGTCGAAGCCGCGGATTCGGAAGCGCCCGCGGAAGACGTGCTCGACGTGTCCGATGTGGTTTCCACGCCCGACGCCGAGACGGATGCCTCGGTGGAAGACGACGCGGCGCGTGAAGCCGATGCGATGACTCCAGACGCGGAGACCAACGGATGAGATTCCTCGCAGCTCGGATCGCGTGTGCAGCCGTTACCGTTGCCGTGTTTGCTGTCTCTGCTGCCGACGCGAGCGCTCAAAGGAGATCGGGACGGCGACCAGCACCCGTCGCACCCGCGCCCGTTCCACCGCCACCGGCTCAGACCGAGGAAGAAGCGCAGCGAGACTCGGACGCGAGGCGACACTTCGGTGTTGGAGAAAGCCTCTATCGCTCCGGTCGGTTCGAAGAGGCAGCGCGCGAGTACGAGGAAGCCTATCGGCTCTCCGAGCGGCCTGCGCTGCTCTACAACATCTACCTCTCTCAGCGAGACGCGGGGAACGCGAGTCGTTCGGCGTGGGCGCTCCGCGAATACCTTGCCCGTGAGCCGAATGCGCAAGACCGAGCGGCGCTCGAAGTACGTCTTCGCGCGCTAGAAGCAACCGCCGCAGAGCAGACGGCGCGTGAAGAAGAGCTTCGCCGCGCACAGGAGGAAGCAGAACGAGTTCGCGAAGCCGAGCGCGCGCGCCTTGCTGCCGAGGAGGAAGAACGGCGCCGTCGAGCGGCCTCGAATGGCCTGCGTGTTCCAGGTTACATTTTGCTGGGTACCGGCGGGGCTGCTCTGATTGCAGGCAGCATCACTGGATTCATGACCATCGATCGCGGTCACGCGCTCCGGGCGGCGTGCCAGGGTTCTCTCTGCGCGCCGGCGTTCCGCGATTCGATCAGCGAGGCCAACATGCTCGGAGGTCTCACGGATGTGCTTTTGATCGCCGGCGGGGTCGTTCTGGCCGGTGGAGTGGTCGTTTCCTTGTTGGCCGTCGACGGCCCACCGGAGCGGGCATCGGCCGAGCTAAGTCCGAGTCTCGTTTGCAGCTCGACCGGATGCATGGCCACTGTCCGAGGAGGATTCTGATGCGGAACTTTACGATTCTGCGGGTCCTCCCGCTCGTGTTTGCGTGGATCTGCGGCTGCACGCAGGTTGCTGGTGTCGACAAGTTCAACGCTAGCTGCGCCAATGGAACAGTCGGCGTCTCGTTCCGCCAGATGAGCCCACACGTCACGCATCGCGTGGAAGTTCGCTTCCTGGTTGCGCGTAACGTAAAGGCTGTGGCGGTCTTCGATCCCCTCGCAAGACCAGACATCGACTTTGTCATGCCCCGTGCCGTTCTCGAGGAACCTGGGCGTGAGCGTGTCGACATTGAGTTCTACGCCGATGGGGCAAACGACGGCCGGTTCGATGACATCACCGATGCGGGTGTTCGGGATCACACCTGGGTTCGCCCAGACCCATCGCAGCCCAACGCGGGGCACCCGACCAACGGATGCCTTGTGTTCGCGCACAAGACAGATTTCCGGAACATCGACGACACGGAAGCGGTGTTCGATGGACGCGGTACGTTCGAGTTCGAGTTTGCGGGCGCACCTGCGGGAGCCCCACTTGAGACCCACTTGATTCTCCGCGTCGCGAGCACGCCGACGACGGGTCTGTATCGTCGCGAGATAGTGGTCGATGGCACACCGGTTCGGTACGCGCTTCGGGGTGTTGTGAAGCGCGGCGAAGACCATGTCGTTCACGTTTACTCGGACACGAACAACAACCGTGTTTACGACTCGGATGAGCCGTCTTGGGTCATTTTTCCCGAGGCCGGCGAATCAGGTGCGGACGTTCGTTTGGCTCCGCGAAATCTCGCGACGGAGCGCCGCACCGCTTTGCCGTAGTCTATGCGGCCTCGGAGTTAGCCTCCGCGGCGGGTGCCGCACGCGTTTTGGGCGCGGCGTGCGACGCGAGCTGTGTACTGACCGACGCGCGCAAAGCGGCGTCTTCGATCAACGTAGCGCGCGCGCGTTCCCGACCGTGTCCGATGTTGCGTCCCTCGAACGCGTAGTGCGCTCCGTTCTTCTCGATCACTCCACGCTCGGCCGCAGTGTCGAGTAGGTCTCCTGTCGAGTCGATGCCTTCACCGTAGCGAATGTCGAACTCCGTCTGCTGGAACGGCGGCGCGAGCTTGTTCTTCACTACCTTCACGCGCGTACGATTTCCCACGATGTCTTCGCCGTTTTTCACGGCACCGATGCGCCGAACGTCGAGACGCACTGAGGAGTAATACTTGAGCGCGTTTCCTCCGGTGGTCGTCTCAGGCGACCCGAACATGACTCCAATCTTCATTCGAAGCTGATTGATGAACATGATGGTTGTTCCGCTGCGGTACGTGATGCCAGTCAGCTTTCGGAGCGCCTGACTCATCAGTCGTGCTTGGAGACCCATGTGCGAGTCGCCCATCTCACCCGCGATCTCCGCTTGAGGAACGAGCGCAGCCACGGAGTCGATTACGATGAGATCCACCGCACTGCTCTTGACCAGCGCTTCGGTGATATCGAGTGCTTGCTCACCGTTGTCGGGCTGGCTGACGAGCAGTCGATCCAAGTTCACTCCGAGTTTTGCTGCGTAGCTCGGATCGAGTGCGTGCTCAGCGTCCACGAACGCAGCGATGCCACCGGCGCGCTGGCATTCGGCAATCGCATGCAACGTGAGCGTGGTCTTGCCGCTCGACTCGGGTCCGAAGATTTCCACAACCCGCCCTCTGGGATACCCGCCGCAACCGAGAGCTGCGTCGAGGGATGGCGATCCCGTCGAAATTACATGCACCTCTTCGGCGGTGCGCTCTCCCATCGACATGATGGCTCCCTTGCCGAACTGTTTTTCGATCGCTGCAACTGCACTCTGAACTGCCTTTAGTTTCTCTTTCAAGGTCGTCATATTCCCTCCCGTTCACGATGTCCTGGTAAGTCGATTCGGTACGACAGTGCTTCCGCCAGATGCTCCGCGGAGACGGTCCCCGACTGCGCAAGGTCTGCGATAGTCCGTGCGAGCTTCGCTGCTCGAGTCCGCGCGCGACCGCTGAGTGCCATCGCGTCGGTAGCGCGATCGAGTAGACGGCGTGCTTCATCGTCGAGGGCGAGGTCCACGCCCCCGCGCCGGTCTGCCCGAACGAGCCGTGCATCAGAGATTCTCTTGATCGCGTCTCGAGTCTCGTTCGTGTCGGGCGAGCGTGAGATCGAGAAGTCCTTCGCGGAGAGCTCGTGCAGATGTACTTGCAGCTCGAACCGGTCGAGCAACGGCCCGGAGACCCGTGACGCGTATCGAGTCACTTCGCCCGGAGCGCATCGACATAGCGAGCGCTTCGCAGTCGCGTATCCGCAAGGGCATGGGTTCATCGCGGCCACGACCCACGCGGCCGCTGGAAACTCAACGCGCTCTCGGACGCGCGAGATTACGACTCGGCGAGCCTCGAGCACTTCACGTAGCGTCTCGACGCTCGCGCGTCCGAACTCGGGAAGCTCGTCTAGGAAGAGCACCCCACGATGAGCTCGCGTGACTTCACCCGGCTGCACTGGCGACCCGCCGCCAACGAGAGCTGCGTAGCTGGCGGTATGGTGCGGTGCGCGAAACGGTCGCTCCACCCGGCGATTCGACGCCGATGTCCGTGTGATGCTCGAGATGGCGGCAATCTCCAGTCGCTCGTCCGCTGTCGGATCCGGCAACAGCGAGACGAGACGCTCCGCGAGCATCGTCTTTCCAACTCCAGGCGGGCCGATGAAGAGGACAGGGTGCTCGCCAAGTGCTGCGAGCTCGAGCGCTCGTTTTGCTCCAACCTGTCCGCGAACGTCTTCTAGCCGAAGCGCGTGCGACGAAGTGTCGTCGTGCTGCGGCGCTTCCACCTCGGCGATGGACACGAGCGTGCGGTGGCCTTCCAGGAATCCGAGAACGTCCACGAAGTGGTCGACGATGAGGACTTCGAGCAGCGGTCGTTCCTGACTTTCGGCTCGGAACAAGTGCGCAGCTTCTTCCGCGTTGCCGCGAGGAATGATCGCGCGCGTCAAACCTTGTCTCGAGGCAGCGAGCAGGTGCGAGATCACACCACGGATCGGGCGAACCGTTCCATCGAGCCCGAGCTCTCCCAAGAACACAGTGGCGACATCGCGGTGATCGGGCTGCACTTCGCACGCGCGCACGATCGCCACCGCGATGGCCAGGTCGAGCGCTGCTCCCGACTTGCGTACATCGGCCGGCGCGAGATTGATGACGACGTTTCTCTGTGGCATCGCGCGTCCGCACGCGAGAAACGCCGCTCTGATTCGCACGCGTGCCTCGCGCACGACTGCCTCTGCGGATCCCACCATCTCGAGGCCGGGAAGTCCCTTACCGACGATGGCCTGAACATCGACCGGCAATGCCTCGATCCCCACCAGCGTCGACGTGCGTACCGTTGCGTGCATGTGCAGGAAAAGGTGCACGCTTCGTTCCTGGCTCAGCCCTCGTGATCTCGCTGGGTTAGCAACCCCAGAACGGCGAAATGGCGGCCACCCTCAGGATGACCGCCACCTCTACTGTTCGAACGCGCGAGAGATGCGCTCGTGCTTTGGTCTCAGCCGGGACGCGCCTGGACTGAGGGCGAGGAGTATACGTCTGCTGGTATTCGACGAGCCCGAAGGAAGCCGAAAGACCGGATCAGACCAAATGACGAGTGCAGATCAGTTGGCGAAGTCGCAGGTCGGATTCACGCAGATCCCCTCCGGCATCTGTCCAGCGCGCTTGGGGCGCCGGTCGCAGAGGAACCCGCGAAGACCGGATGTCGTGCAATCTGCGTTCGTCGTGCATGGAACCTGACAGGTGTTCGACGCAGTGTCGCAAAGGAGGTCGCTTTGCGCCGCGCCTGTGCGGCGATAGTCAAGACTTCCCTGGCAGAACGCATTGCGCTCTTCGAGAGTGCAGACGTTCGGAGTTGCACACCCACCGCCCACTCGGCGTGCGAGCGCGGCTTGAACGATGTCGTTCGAGCAGAACGAGCCAAACGTGGTCACCGTCGACGACGTGCCGCCGACGGACTGCAGACACTCGAGGCGCACCGTTGCACCGGCGACGGGTTCAGAGCCTGCCGTGAACGCGATGCGTTGCTTTTGCATCGAGGGGCAACGCATCTGGGTGTCGGAGCTGAAGTCGTCGTAATACCAGCCTTGTCCGGTCGGCACGCTGCGGGTACCGCCGGCATCTCGAGGCGGAACCAGCTGCCGAATCTTGCAAACTTCGCGGCTGCCTTCGACGCGCACGGGCACTGCATCGCGGCCACGACCTGCTTGGTTGGCGCATCGCGCCATTTCGTCGGTGACCCCAGCAGCCGATCGCGACGGCAAAATCTCGACGACGTCGCAATCGACATTGCCTTCCGAGTTCGGATTGAGCGCGCGCGGGAGGCAGACGTTACCAAGAGCGTCTGCGATCTTCGCGATGATGGCGTCGAGCGCAGGGCCGAAGCTCTCTGCACAAATCGACTGAATGATCCCGTTCTCGCCGAACTCTTTGACGACGTTCACGATACGAACTGGCGGGAACGCGATGCCGTTCGCAGTGTTGCAGGACGGAAGAAGCATACGGTTCGGTGCGCTGCTCGCGGGATCGATGCGCGGCTGCATGCTGGGATCCATCAAGATGCGGTCGTAGTTGATGGGCATGCCCGCCGGTGGAATGAGCGCCTGAGGCACGCCAGCGATCGCGCTGACGACGAGGAGCTCAGGGCGTGCTTCACGAAGCGCGCGGAAGCCTTGTACGTAGCGAGAGATGGGCTGTTGTGCCTCTGGGTACGTCGAACACTTGATGTTCAGGTCGATGTTGAACTGACCTCCGTTCAGTCGGAACAGCTCTCCTTCGGAAACCGAGCAGTCTTCTTCGTCGGTTACCAAGATGATCGCGAGCACGGAGTCTTCGCGAAGGAAGCCGGCGTTGGCGCGGTCGCCTTGTCCGAGCGTCGGTCCGGTCGTCGGAATACCAAGGAATCGCAAGTTCGAAGTCGAAGGCGTAAGGGCCTTGAGTGCAGACTCGAGTTGCTGTTCGAAACCGCAACCGCCGGTGCCCATGACAGCGACACATTCGACGTTGCGAATGAACTGATCGGAGTTTGCGCCGGGCGCGCCAGGTTGGAACGAGAAGAACGCGTCAGGGTAGGTCGCCAGACATGCGGGCATTCCAGTAAGCGCGGTGTTGCCGCGATTTCGCATCGCGCCGTCATCGCCGAAAGTCGTCGTGCAGGTGGGAACGCCGTAGTCCAGCGATCCGAGATCGCTCGAGATGATTCCGACGTGGAGATCCTTCACCGGCTGGAAATCCATCGTGCCATTTCCGTCCTTGTCGCCGGTCGCAAGCACGCGGATGAGCTTCGGGAACTCACGCGCAAGAGACGCTTGCTCTTCCGCCATCGAGTTGGAGTTGTCGACCATGAACAGCAAGTCGACCTTGTCGACAGCTTGCTGGTTCACGGAGTTGACGAATCCGTTGATAATGCACGGCGTCAGCGGCTTGAGGTCGCGGTTGAGGCAACTCCCCGTCAGTGCGACGACTCCAAGACAGACGACGACGTGGCGTAGGGCGTGTTTCATCGATGGTTCCATTAGTGAAGTGTCCTGACCCGCTTATACGTTTGAAACGCTGTGGTCGAGAGTTGGACCGGAGGATACAGCAGACATTACGCGGGGCAACCGGCTAACCAGGGAAACGCAAGCAGTGTGCCCCGACGTGCAACCGGAAGCGTTCCGAAAAGCGAGGCCTCGCGACAACTTGGTTGGCACCGAGCCGGCGAGCCATGATCCTTCGCCGCCGAAACTACGGCTCCCCGTAGGTGGGACTCCTGTAGTATCCGTGCCGACAACCCCATGCCGGCACGCGTTCTAGTCGTCGACGATGAGGAGAACCTGCGCCTGGTGCTCCGAACCCTGCTTCGGAAGAACGGGTACGACGTGGACACCGCCTCGTCTGGAACCGAAGCGCTGACCATGATCGAGGCGTCGCCCCCAGACTTCGTCATCGCGGACGTTCGTATGCCTGGCCTCACCGGTATTCAGCTGGCCGAGCAGGTGCGCGAGAAGAAGATCGCCAGCACGGTCATCATCATGAGTGCGTACGGCTCGATCGACCTCGCGATCGAAGCGATGAAGGCCGGCGCGTACGACTACGTCAGCAAGCCGTTCAAACACGACGAGATCATTCTCGTGCTGAAGAAAGCCGAAGAACGCGAACAGCTTCGTCGCGAGAATCGCGCCCTTCGCGAGGAGACGAAGCGATCTCAACGCAACGGCGACATGATCGGTGTGAGCGAGCGGATGCAGCTGCTCTACCGCACTATTCAGAAGGCGGCTGAGTATCGCACGACCGTTCTCATCCAAGGCGAGAGCGGGACGGGAAAAGAGCTCGTTGCGCGCGCCTTACACGATCTGGGTCCGCGTGCCTCGAAGCGGTTCGTTGCGATCAACTGCGGCGCGATCCCAGAAGCTCTGCTCGAGAGCGAGCTGTTCGGTCACAAGCGTGGCGCCTTCACCGATGCGTCTTCGGACAAGCGTGGGTTGTTCGAGGAAGCCGACGGCGGAACTCTGTTTCTGGACGAGATCGCGGAGCTGCCGCTGTCGCTCCAGGTCAAAATCCTGCGTGCTCTTCAAGAGGGCGTGATCCGCAGGCTTGGTGAGACACGCGACATCACGGTCGACGTTCGTGTGATTACCGCCACGATGCGCGAACTCTCCGAAGAGGTCGAAAATGGCCGCTTCCGGGAAGATCTCTACTACCGGCTCAACGTGCTCCAGGTGCGGGTCCCGGCTCTGAGAGAGCGCGTCGACGATATTCCATTGTTGGTCGAACACTTCGTACAGAAGAACATTGCAAGGATGGGAACGCGCGTACATCGAGTCGATGCCAAAGCGCTCGAGGCACTGATGGAGTATCCGTGGCCCGGAAACGTGCGTGAGCTCGAGAACGTCATCGAGCGATCCGTCGTGCTTGCCGAGACCGACACGCTCACGGTCGACGATCTGCCGCCGCGCGTGCGCGAGCCCAATGACCCGATCAGCATGTCGCTCGAGAGCGATGAGCTGAGCATCAAGAAGACGACGCGAATCATCGAGCAGACGCTTATTCGGAGAGCGCTAGAAAAGACACGCGGCAATCGGACCGCCGCGGCGCGCATCCTCGAAATCAGTCACCGCGCTCTGCTCTACAAGCTGAAGGAGTACGGCATCTCGTAGCGTCGCGAGACGTTCTCAGATGGTCGCCGCGCGAATGCGCATCAGCACCACGCGTGCTTCGACACTGTCCCCAGCTTTCGTTCGCACTTCCTCGACCACTCCCGCGTGCGGGGAACGAAGCTCGTTCTCCATCTTCATGGCTTCGATTGCGAGCAGTCGTTGGTTTTTTTCCACGGTGTCGCCGACACCAACGAAGAGGTTCACGATCCTGCCGGGCATCGGTGCGAGGATGTTTCCTTGTCCAGGGGCGCGACGACCCGCAGAAGATCCGCTTGTGCTCGAACGCGTGCTGTCCGTTGCCACGACGATCGTTCCGCGCGCGCCGCGAGTGTGGACCGCCATCTCGATGCCGCTATCCCCGTGCTGTCGATCGATGATGATGTCGAGCACAGACGAACCGACACGCGCAACGAAGCCGCCGGCGACAGGCGCGCAATCGACATCGATCCACTGGGCGGCGGGTATGGCCTCGCGAACTCGAACGCGCCCTGTCTGGGGATCAGCTTCGACTTCGTACGACCGTTCGCCGATCTGCACGCGTGATGGAGCCGGAGCAGCCATGGAGTCGCGTTGTATAGCAGCCTGGCGGAATAAGTGCCTGGGCGAACCGTTTCCGCTATGGTACCGACCGGTTTCGGCAGCCGCCTATGAGATCTCCACGTTCGCACGCGTCCGTTGTTTCCACAGGCCTTCTTGCCGCGCTCGCGTTGGCAGCGGTCGCGTCTCTGACGGGTTGTGACAAGCAGCTCATCCCGAACACCGACATCGAAGACACGAACGCCAATCGCGAAACCGTAGAGTTTGTGGAGCGGTACCGGGTTGCGATGGAGCACCGAAGTCCGGACGAGGTCCTTTCGTTGGTGGCCGTTGACTATTTCGACGACAACGGGACCCCTGTAGGAACGGACGACACAGACTACGCAAGCCTGCGCGAGGGACTGTCGAAGCTCAGCCGGCTCATCGCGGTCCGCTATGACATCCGTTATCGCCGAATTTCACACGAGCGAGACCAGGTCTTCGTCGACTACACATACACCGGGAGCTTCCGAATCCATTCGGAGGAAGGCGATCGTTGGGAGCAGCGGTTGGCTGACAACCGGATCGTCCTCAGGCGAAGCCCTCGTGGCGAGCTGGTCATTGTTTCAGGTCTCTAGAGGCCGGTAACCGTCAGCTTCGGTGCAACAAAGTCTGCGCCACACAGTCCCCGACCCCCTGCGGGTCGGGAAGCAGTAACAACCACCCGTTCGGGGAGAAAATAATTACCGAATCTCGTGGTTGCGACCGGCCACCGGCTGCCTGTACGCTGCCAGTGCCTCCGGAATGACCGACGACAAGGGCGATAGACGGCAACTCGGCCGTATTCTGTTGAAGCAGCGGTTAGTCACAGCCAAGCAGCTGGATGACATGCTTCAAGCCCAGCGCGAACAGCCTGGTCAACGGCTAGCGTCCGTAGCAGCCGCGGCGGGCACGGTCGCGCAGGTGGACCTCCTTCGGGCCCTCAGCGAGCAGCATGGCCTTCCGGGTATTGACCTTTCCCAGGTGGTGATCGATCTCGGGCACGTGCGCGAGGTCCCCGAGGAACTTGCGCGACGGTGCCAGCTCCTTCCAATCATGATCCGCGACGATCGCCTTTTCCTGGCGATGGCCGACCCATTCGACACTCGCGTCGTCGAAGAAGTGGAATTTGTCACTGGAAAGAAGGTTTTTCCTTACGTGGCGCTTCACGAGGCGTTGAGCACCACGATCGAGGCGGCGTATGCAGAGCTCGCTGCGGGCAGGTCGCACTACATCGGTGCTGCTGCGCCACCAGACTACGTGGCATCACTGGGAGCTCGTCGAGAACCCCAGCCTGGGGTGGACGGCGTCGTTTCCGCCGAGAGCGAGATCACCGAAACCGGGCTTTCGACAGCTTCCCTTTCAACGGACGTAGGACCCGCGCTGGACGCGTCCTACGTGGGACCGGTGGACGACTTGATCGCGGATTCGACAAAGCGAACGATCCTCGTCGTCGACGATGACGAAGAGATTCGACGGCTGCTTCGGCGCGCGTTCGAGGAGCGGGGCCTGCGGGTTGTCGATGCGGGCGACGGAATCGATGCGCTTCACGCCGTGAAGCAGCACAGTCCAGACGCACTCGTTCTCGACGCGATGCTTCCTGGACTGCACGGGTTCGACATCTGTCGGCGCATTCGAGGCAGTCAACGCTACGGCCACATCCCCATCGTGCTCATGACGGCCGTTTATCGAGGCTGGCGCATCGCGGAGGATCTTCGCGACGTGTACAAGGTCGCGACCGTTCTCGAGAAGCCGTTTCGGCTCGACGATGCCATCAAAGCGGTCGAGGCTGCGCTCAGCGGCGCATCGCAAGAACCTCCGCCCGACGAGGAAGCCCTCTCGGGGGAAGCCAACGCAGCTCTAGAGAAGGGTTTGGCGGCGTTCCAGCGCGGCGAGATCGAGGCGGCCGTGGAGCACGTGCGCGGAGGGGTCAAGATCGACCCGCTCGCGTTCCAGCTGCACTACTCACTTGGGTTGTTCTTGGCTCGCACCGAGGAAGGTCTGTACTCGGCGATTCAAGCCATCGAGACCGCGGTCGAGCTTCGGCCGCGAAACTACGCGGCATTGCGAAACCTCGCGGTGCTTTACCAGCAGGGCGGATTTCGTCGAAAAGCGGTGGAGATGTGGGAGCGGGCCCTGCAATGTGCTCCCGATGCCGATACGCGAAAAGGCATCAAAGAACATCTCGTCACACTGCTCTAAGGTGTGTACCTTCGCAGTGCATCGTTTCGCGCTCTATTTGCGTGAACCTTCGCCACTTCGGAAACGACAAAACACTGGATGAAGTTCCTCTGCACTACTTGCAAGGCGAAGTACCAAATCTCCGACGACAAGATCGCCGGGAGAACCTTGCGCATGAAATGTCGGAAATGCGATTCGGAGATCATCCTTCGAGGCGACCAGACGGAGGATGCACCGGCTCGAAAGAGCCAAGTACCGCCTCCCAACAAGGGCGGTAGCTCGCCCGCGCTGCTCAACACGCGTCGCACCTCGCCACCTCAGCAGCAACCTCTCCCGGTTCCACGGCGCGCAGGCGGGGCTCTGGGAGCGGACTTGCGCGCACCCGGTCGCGGCGAGCCAGCAGATCCTCCGCGCGGGCATCTACCAGATCAATGGCACGTCGCGATTCACGACGTACCGGTCGGACCGATGCGACGCGACGAGCTTGCGCGAAAGATCCAATCCGGAGCGGTCAGCGCGGAATCGCTTTGTTGGCGCGAAGGTTTCGACGACTGGCGCCCCGTCCGTGACGTGGCTGAGCTTGCACCGTTGCTACGACGCGGTGGATCCGCTCCTGCCCCGCAACCGACCGTTCCCGCTCGAGGCTCTCTTCCGCCGGGCCGACCTGCTCCACGCGCTGCAACCACACGCGCGAGCGTCGTGCCGCCTGCTCCTTACGCGCCGGCTCAGCAATACCCACAAGCCTCTCCACCCGCGACAAGTGGTCGCCCGATGGTCTCGCGCCCCGCCGCACGTTCTAACGTCGTTCCGATAGGCGGTCGTGTCGCTGCCGCGCCCGCCGAAGAGTTCGAAGAGAGCGCAGCGACACAGATCTCGAGTGACCCGATGGGGATGCTCGGTGAGCTGGAGGAATCGGATCGTCGTTCGGCCCCCGTCGCTCGCGGAACGGCGGATGCGCGGAAGATTGGCTCGCAAACGATGGAAGCGAGCATCGACGAACTCTTCGATGCGAACATGATTCCAGACTACTTGAAGGGTCCGGTCGGACAGGGCCGTGTCGCTACGCCCATCGACATGCCCGCGGCTCGGGTGCCTGAGCGCGAGCATCGCGATTCGTTCGCGCCCGCGCCCGTTCTCGCGAACGCGCCGATTCCTCCCGCACCCACTCCGACGTTTGATCAAGGTCAGCCGCGCGTCGGGTATGCGTCTGCCGGCGATCCTCCTTCGCGCGCATCGTTGGTTCCGGAGTCCCTTCAGCGAAGAGTCAGCATTCTTCCCGGCGGACGCGGTCCGAGCGTGCCCGTCGCGCTGTACATCGCGATCGTCGCGGGCGTCCTTTTCAGCACGGCGGTGGGCATCGTGATCGGTGTGAAGTTCCTTGCTGCACCAGCTGCCGTGGTTCCGCAGCCCGTCTGCCCCGGCGCAACCAACGAACGTTGCTCAAAACGCGCTACCCAACGCCGGAAACACGGAAACGACTGCTTCGAACGACGTATCTAACGAGCAGCCGAACACCAAGACAGGCCCTGGCAACGCGGGTCGAAACAAGGCCGTGAAGGTCGCCGTAAACACGAACAACGGGCGTCCTGGGAACACGGGCGGTGGTGTTCAGCTGACGGCTGCGCAGCTGGCCGAGCTCCAACGTGCGGGTAACGACTTGGGCGAAGGCCCGGCGATTGAGGTCCCGCGCGAAGAAGACCCAAGCGGCGGAAGCAGTGCCCGAAGCGAGCTCTCCGAAGCCCAGGTACGAACCGTGGTGAACGCGCGCCGCGGTGACGTAAACGTTTGTTACAACCGCGCGCTTCGCGAAACCGGGGCTACTGACGCTGTTCGCATCCGCGCTGTCCTGTCCGTAGCGGCGTCTGGCCAAGTGACGAGCGCGAACATCGAAGGGCCGGCGATGGGCGGTCTCCATCAGTGCATCGTCAGTGCTGTGCGGCGCTGGCGGTTCCCGGCGAGCGCAGCGGCGTCGACTATCCCGATTCCGTTTCTCTTTCAGCCTCAGTGACCGCGCCTCGTAAGGTCGCCGCCGATCGTGAACTGCGCTTCACGATCCGTGGGCGCACCGCCCCAACATTGTTGACGAATTCGGTGGCACCGAAGATGCACTTCAAGAAGCCATGAACGGGACGGAAGGCGCGACGATGACAACCCGGGTAAGTGGCAAAACCGTGATTCGAACTCTCTTCGGTGTTTCTTCGCTCAGGGCTGCAAACACCCTTCGCGGTGTTTCTTCGCTCAGGGCTGCGAACACCCTTCGCGGTGGTTCTTCGCTCAGGGCTGCAAACACCCTTCGCGGGGCGGCACTGATTGCGTGCGCGTTGCTCGGCGCCGAGCGCGCTAGCGCCCAGATCGTCGTCCATGTCGATCCGAACCCTGTGTACGTTCAACAGCCCCAGTTCGTAGTCGTCACGCCGGCGCCACCACCACCTCCTCCTCCGCCCGTGATTATTTACCGTCCTGCGCCGCCTCCACAGGTTGTCTATGTGCAACCGGCTCCGCAGCCGCCGCCTCGTCCGATTGTCGTTCGCCCTGCGCCCGTGATTCGCACGCCACGAGTCCGTCAGCACCGCAAGTACGGATCGGAAGTAGGTCTGCGTGGTGCGTTCGCAGGAATGGTGGGCCCGGCGACCGCTGCGGGTGGAAC
>CAZWQH010000003.1:0-41514 GCA_964635815.1 uncultured Sandaracinaceae bacterium | reverse complement strand
TGAAGACCTTGATGATGAGGCCTTCCATGATGCCGAAAATATCGTCTTGGTTGACAAAGCTCATCTCGACGTCGAGCTGGGTGAACTCGGGCTGACGATCGACACGCAACGCCTCGTCTCGGAAGCACCGAACGATCTGGAAATACCGTTCGTAGCCAGCCACCATCAACAGCTGCTTGAAGAGCTGCGGACTCTCGGCCAACGAGTAGAACTTCCCCGGGTGAAGCCGCGCCGGGACCAAGAAGTTACGCGCGCCGCCCGGTGTGTACTTCACCAGGTAAGGCGTCTCCACTTCGAGAAACCCGTTGCCCGACATGAACGTACGCGTCGTTTGGTTGAGCGTGTGACGCATCCGCAAGCTTCGCTGAAGCTTCGGCCTGCGCAGATCGAGATAGCGATGCTCGAGGCGCTTCTCTTCGTTCGTGTCGATGTCGTCCGCGATCTCGAACGGGGGGGTGTCCGACTTGTTAAAGATCGTGGCTTCCTGGGCGACGACTTCGATTGCCCCGGTGTCGAGCTTGGGATTCCGCATGGATCCGCGGTCGCGCACGACGCCGCGAACACCGATGACCCACTCCGGACGCGATGCGTCCGCAAGCTTGAATGCCTCGCCCTGGTCCTTCGGATCGAAGACCAGCTGCGTAATCCCGTCTCGGTCTCGAAGATCGATGAAGATGAGGCCGCCGTGATCGCGTCGATTGGCTACCCAACCGAAGAGGACGACCTCGTTTCCGATGTCTCCTTCACGCAATGCACCGCAAGAATGTGTCCGCTTCAACTCATCGATGAACCTTGCCACCCGATACCTCCAAGAAGAGCGGCAACCTACCATGAGGTAGGGGAGCAGGCCTCAATCGCGGTCGTGGGGAACCACTTCGACCGGTGCCCCGAGCATTTTCTCGAGAGACGGGACGACTTCGTCGGCAGTTGCCACGAGCGCTATCACCAGATTCCGGGGCTCGATACGCTTTCGTAGGGCCGCATTAACCTCGTCGACTGTCACCGCTCGGATGCGATCCACGTAGGTCGGGAAGTAGTTTCGCGGGAGTTCGAGAAGCCGCTGCTCCACCCGTTGATCGAGGCGCTTCAACGCGGTGTCTACCTCGAAGGCATGCCCTTTGGAGATGAACGATTGAGCGAACGCGACTTCCTTCTTGGTCACTCCGTCTCGAACGAGCTTCTGCACGAGCCCGAGCTGCAGGTCGATACACGGCACCGCGTCCTTGGCGGAAGGAAACGTCCACATCTGCCAGGCCTCACGAACTCGATCAATCGAGAGACGCGAGCTCGCACCGTAGCTCCATCCGCGTACGGATCGAACTTCGCGCGTAAGACGGCTAGTGAACGTGCCGCCGAAAATCGTGTTCCCTACAATCAGTGCGTGATGGTCGGCATCGCGCGCGTGGGTGCCGAGCCCGCCGATGAAGATCTGAGTCTGGGTGCGCTCAGGTTTGTCGACAACGATGACGCGCATTCGATCGAGCGGAGCTGCCTCTGGCACATCGATACGAGGCGGCGCGCCCTTCGCGCTCGGGAAGCTCAAATGAGGCATGGCTTCGCGATCGAGCTCGCGACGGGTTATGGCGCCGGAGAACGCGAACATTACGTTGTCTCGCGTGATGGTCCGTGCGTGGACCGCGCGCAGGCCAGCCACCGTTACGGTCTCGATCGACTTCCGCGATCCAAACGAGCGTCGCGAGTACGGATGCCCGCGAAACACGCTCTGCCGGAACGCTCGCTGAGCGAGACCCCGATCGTCGTCGAGGCTCTCGGCAAGCGCCGCATAGGCTTCGCGCTTAGCTTGCGCCAAATCGCGTGGACGGAACGCAGGCTCGGTGAGGAGCTCACCCACGAGGCGCATCATAGGCTCGAAGTTTCGACGGATTACCGTGCCCGAAAACCTCACCATGGTTGCCGAGGTGTCGGCCCCGAGCGATCCACCAAGTGCATCGACACGCTCGTCGATCGCCCGCATCGTTAGATTTCGAGTTCCCATCCGAAGGACGCGCGCGGCCAGACGCGCTTCGCCCTCGCGTCCCACGGGATCGACCAGGCTTCCGCCTCGGAAAATGATCTGAAAGTCGACGAGCGGAATGCCGAGATTCGACTCGATCAAGACCTCGGCTTCTTTTCCAGAACGCGCCTGGGTTTGATGCTGGATTGCGGGGTTGGTACGTGAGCTCTTACGCGGCACGGGTTGCACTCTTTCCTGATTTCGAACCGTCCGCCTTCGCGCGCACCGGGGCATTTGGCTCCACGTGAATCCGAGTACGCGCACGAGGGACCAATAGGTTGGCAACAGCCGACCGGATTTCGTCCCGAGTCACGGAACGCATCGCTTCGACACGCTCGAACACGCGCCGCGGATCACCCGTGACAACCTCGTAGAAGCCTATCTGCTCGGCCTTGCCGCTGGCGGTTTCGAGTCCCTGCAAGAACCCAAGCTCCATGCGGTTCTTCACCTTTTCGAGCTCGCTTGGCTTTACCAACGAGCTGGCAAGCCGCTCGAACTCCGCATCGATGATCGCCAGTGCTTCGTTGGCTGTGTGCCTGTCGCGCATGGAGACCCAGATTTCGTACAGCCCGGGGAGCTCCGACGGGGCCACACTTCCGCGCGCTTCCGCGGCGACTTCGCCCTCCGTAACGAGCGCTCGCACAAGGCGTGAGCTCCGGCCGCCGAACAAGATCTCGTTCGCCACAGAGAGAATCGCGTGCTTTCGCTCACCAAACGCAGGCGCCCGATAGCCGAGCTGAAGTTTCTGTGTCTGCGTCGGCTTACGAATCCGCACGATCCGCTCTTTGGTCTGCGGCGGTTCGTGGACGACCCTCTCGCGAGGAATCTTCGACGATCCGATTGCGTCGTACCGGCTGTGAAGAATTTTCAGCGCTTCGTCGACGGTGATGTCGCCAACCATGACGACCACGGCGTTGTTCGGGGCGTAGTACGTACCGTAGAACTCACGGCAATCGGCCGTTGTAAATCGCTCGATGTCCGCCATCCACCCAATTGTCGGCCAGTGGTACGGGTGCTTGGTGAACGCGGTTTTGTAGAGGAGCTCGTTTACCGAGCCTTCGACTTCGTCGTCTACGCGAAAGCGGCGTTCGTTTGCGACGACCTCTTTCTCGCTCTTCACCTGTGGGTCACGAAGCACGAGATTGGTCATCCGGTCCGCTTCGAGACGGACCACCAACCCGATTTCTTCTCTGGGGACATTCTCGTAGTAGTACGTCCAATCGACCCAGGTAGCCGCGTTCGTCTCCCCGCCCGCGCTCTCGAGCAACCGGTCGAACTCGCCGCGCGGCAAGCTCTTCGTCTCGTTGAACATCAGGTGCTCGAAGAGATGCGCCAGGCCTGTCTTCCCGCGTTTTTCATGACGCGACCCGACCCGGTACCAGGTCTGATAGCTGATCACTGGAGCAGACCGGTCGGTCATGATCAGAGCGGTCAGCCCGTTCTCGAATCGATGACGCTCGACCTCGAAGTGGTCTCCAAAGGGGATCGTTTCCACGAACGTGGTTGCGCGTTTTGTCTTCATATTGTTCGGACGTGCCGGCGGGCACCCTATCACGAGCATCGCCCTCAAGGGCGCCTGGAACATCGATACCTTGTGTGCAACGAACCAGGCGTGTCGCTAAAACCAGTGTCGCTAAAAATCTATGGTGATGCGTTCTGGATCAGCCCGTACTTCTTCTCGACGTACGTTGCTCTGCGGGAAAAGAAGGTCGAATTCGAAGTCGTTCCTGTAGCCCTGCATCTGCATGAGCAGCGCACGATCGCCTTCCGCGCAGCCAGCGGAACAGGTCGGGTTCCTATGCTCGACCACGACGGCTTCACGATCACCGAGTCCAGCGCGATCGTGGAGTATGTCGACGAGACATTTGCAGGAGCACCGCTCCTCCCGAAGGCCCCGAAGGATCGCGCGCGTGCGCGTCAGATCATGGCGTGGCTGCGGAGCGACTTGATGGCGCTTCGCGAGGAGCGCCCGACGAACACGATGTTCTATTCGAGAGCCACGAGCGAGCTCAGCGTCGGAGGCAAGGAAGCGCGCGACAACCTGATTCGTGTGACACGTGATCTACTTCCAGCGAGCGGACCTCACCTGTTCGGCGAGTGGAGCATCGTGGATTCTGAGCTTTCTTGGATGCTGCACCGACTCATCTTGAACGGTGAGAACATCGACGAGAACGTGCGCCAGTACGCGGTCCACCAATGGCAGCGGCCTTCCGTGCTCGAGTTCGTAGAGACTCCGCGCGCAGCGTACGTACCGTATTGACGACCCGGGTAGAGCCAAGTACCGCTCGCCCATGACTTGGGATACCGCTCCCCGCGTTCGTTTCGCCCCTTCCCCCACGGGCTACCTACACATTGGAGGTGCGCGTACGGCCCTGTTCAATTGGTTGTGGGCCCGGCAGAAGGGCGGCGTCTTCGTGCTCCGAATCGAGGACACGGACCGCGAACGCAGCACGCAAGCCAGTGTGCAGGCGATCTTGGACTCGATGCGATGGCTCGGACTCGACTGGGACGAAGGGCCAGAAGTCGGTGGTCCCCACGGGCCGTATTCGCAGACCGAACGTCTTGCGACGTACGCGGAATACTCCGAAAAACTCATCCGCGCGGGCCACGCATATCGTTGCTACTGCACCAAGGAAGACCTCGACGCGATGCGCGCCGAGCACGAGAAGACGGGCTCGAAGCAGGCGTGGCGATACCCCGGAAAGTGTCGTAGCCGGTCCGATCGCCCTGAGCTCCCCTTCGTCGTCCGCCTTCGGGCGCCCGAGTCAGGCTCTACGGGTTGGATCGATTTGGTGAAAGGCCGAATCGACGTTCCGAATAGCGCGCAACAAGACGTGATCCTCGTTCGAAAGGACGGCGTTCCGCTCTACAACTTTGGCGCGGTCGTCGACGACGTGACGATGAACATAAACCTCGTCGCGCGTGGCGATGATCACGTCGTGAACACCCCGATTCAGATCCTGCTGTATCAAGCGTTTGGTTTTCCAACTCCGCGATTCGCGCATTTGCCGATGATCCTCGCGCCCAATGGCGAAAAGCTGAGCAAGCGGCACGCTGCTGTCAGTGCCCTCGAGTATCGCGATGCAGGCTACCTGCCTGACTCCGTGCTCAATTACCTGGCGCGTCTGGGTTGGTCTCACGGCGATCAAGAGATCTTTTCGCGCAAGGAGCTCATCGAGCTCTTCAACTGGGAATCTTGCGGGCACACCGCCGGTCGATACGACGTAAAGAAGTTCCTGCACGTTCAGAGCGAGCACCTTCGAAAGCTTACGGATGAAGACGTCGCAACACGCGCGCTTCCGTTCTTCGCAGCACGAGGGTTGTCCGTGACACTCGGGCCGAAGCTCATTGCAGCAGTGGGAACGGTTCGAACACGCGCGCAGACGTTCATCGAAGTCGCCGACGGCTGTGACTTCTACTTCCGCGATGCGATCGTCTTCGACGAAAAGGCGTCAACCAAGTTCCTTGTCCCCGCAAACGCTACGCACCTCACCGGACTGGCGGAGCAGATCGGAACGGTCGAGCCGTTCGATCGCGCGGCTCTCGAAGCCAAGGTTACTGCGTGGCTGACCGAGTCCGGACTCGCCCTCAAAGATGTGGCGCAGCCCGCGCGCGTCGCGCTCACGGGACGATCGCAGAGCCCAGGACTCTACGAAGTCATGGAAGTGCTCGGGCGTGAAGAGAGTTTGAAGCGGCTTTCTGCTGCTGCCACTCGCGCCGCGGCAGCTTGATTCACTCGGGCGTTTCGATGTCGCCGTCGCGCTCAAGGTAACGAAAGATGGTGCGTGGATCGACGCCGAGATCGCGCGCCGTTTTCGTGCGATTGCCACCGTTGCGTTCGAGGACGTCTGCAATGTAGCGACGCTGAAAGTCTTCGCGCGCTTGCGTGAGAGACATAATCGGCTGGAGCACCTCGGGCATAAGCTCGAGATCTTCCGTTCCTAGCAAGGTCTTCTCGCAGAGAACGATCGCCTTCTTGATCCGATTCTCGAGCTGACGAACGTTGCCCGGCCATTCGTACCGACGCACCGCCGCGAGGGCATTCGGGGTGAAGCCTTTCACCTGCGAGTTCAGCTCGCGCGCAGTCTTGTCTAGCGTGTACTTCGCCAGCACAAGAACGTCGTCGCCGCGCTCACGCAGCGGTGGCAAGTGTAGATTGACGACGTTGAGACGATAGAAGAGGTCTTCGCGGAACGCTCCCTTCTTCACCTCGGCGTCGAGATCGCGATTCGTAGCCGCGACCACTCGGATGTCGATCCGCTCCGACTTTGAGTCACCGACTTTGGTGATCTCGCGCTCCTGAAGAGCGCGAAGCAACTTCACTTGCAGAGCGAGGGGGAGCTCACCAATCTCGTCGAGAAAGAGAGTCCCAAGATTGGCGGCTTGAAACTTTCCGATGCGCGTCGCGACCGCGCCGGTAAACGCACCGCGGACGTGTCCGAAGAGCTCGGACTCCATGAGGTTCTCGGGAATTGCCCCGCAGTTCACGACGACGAACGGCCCCTTCGCGCGCGGACTGCGACGGTGAATCTCGCGCGCGATGAGCTCCTTTCCGGTTCCCGTTTCGCCGGTAATGAGCACGTTGATGTCGGTCGTCGCGACCTTCTCGACCTTTCGATAGACCTCGAGCATGGGCGCGCATGCGCCTACGATGTCTCCAAACTGCTGGCGCTCGAGCTGTGACTTGAGCTCGTCGCGATCCGTCTTGACCTGATCGAGGAGAAGCGCGTTCTGAAGAATTAGCGAGGCCTGTCCCGCAAAGACCGTGAAGACGTCGAGGCTCGTTTCCTCGAAAAGATTCACGACGCGATCGTTTCCAACATACAGGACGCCAAGCAGATCGCCCTGAGCCACCAGAGGTGCGCACATGACAGAGACCAGCTGCAGGTTCATGACGCTCTCGCTCGTCTTCCAGACCGTGTCATGAAGGGCATCGCTGACGATCAGAGGACGGCGCGTTTCGATCACGCGTTGGAGAATGCTGTCTGACAGATGCTTCACGCCATCGGGAAGGTTTCCCTGACTCAAGTTCCGCGCCACGGTGACTCTTGGCTCGCCATCTCTGAGTAGAATCAAGAAGCCTTTGTCCGCGTGCGTGACTTCGATCACCGAATCGAGAAGGCGCTCCAGAAGGCCCTCGACGGAGCCCGTCATCATCAAGCTCTGACTGAAGTCGAAGAGCTTCCGCAGACCGTTCAGATCGTTTGCGGGAGCTGAGGCAGCGTCCTCGTTCGAATCGTGCATCGGGATGTCGAAGATGCTGAATGCGAGCTCCGCATCGCCGACCGTGATGCGGTCGCCGTGGATGACTCGCCCGCGACGCTTCTTCTTGCCGTTGAGCAAGATCTCGCCGACGCGGTCGACCTCTTCGAGGTTGAACTCCTTCCCATCGAACACGAGCTGCGCATGGAACTCGGCGACCCCTTTGGAATCGACAGCAACGTCGTTACCGAGGCCACTGCCGATACTCGTCACGTTTTTGTAAACAGCGAATGGTCGCGGCTGACCTGTTGGGACCATCCACGTCAAGGAAGGCATGAGCGCGTAGCATACTCAACGCGGCGCGTTCGTTCTAGCCGCCAGAAACAAGGCGGCGCGTTCGTTCTAGCCGCCAGAAACGGGCCCCGAAGTTCGGACCGTGCCCGGACCCAGCACCGTTCTAGCGTGCAGAACGTCGTTTGAGACCACTCCGTCCACGCCAAGCTCGTTCATGCGAAGCAGATCGGCGGTTGCATCCACGGTCCAAACGTTGAGCACCGCGCCGGTGCTCTTGATGCGTGACGCGAAGCTCGCGCTCAGCGCGTGATGGGGGGGATGTACGGCGTTCGGTGAAATCGCCTTCATCCATCCACGTCGCGCAAATCGTTCGGCAGAAGAGGTCTCAAGAAGAAGTCCGACAGGCGCAGCTTGGGCGGTCGCGACACGCGCAGCGCGAAGCATGAGAAACATGGCTACGTCGAACGTCGAGTAGAGGACGCGAGCTTTCATGGCCTTGGAGTCCCGCACGACCTGCATCGTCGCTCGTACCAAAGCAGCCCTGTTGACGTCGTCACCCTTGAGCTCGACGTTGACGAGACCACCGCGCGCGGAGGCCAGGTCCAGAAGATCGGCGAGAAGTGGAATGCGCTCACCGGTTCCCACGTCGATCCGACGTAGGTCGGCCAGCGAGGCCGTTCGAGCACGCACGCTCGTGCCGGCAACGCGCAGCGTGTCTACGTCGTGCAGAACGATGACCTCACCGCCCGAAGTCAGCCTCACGTCGCACTCGACACCGTCTGCACCATCACGAAACGCGCGCTCGAACGCTCGCATGGTGTTCTCAGGCTCGACCGCGCTTGCGCCTCGGTGGCCGTAAATCAAGGGACGCTGAGGGAATCGACGGAATATTGCGTAGTCCATGAACGTCTCTCGAGGGCCGCACCTCTGCCGAGCTGGGTGAACGCGTGGCTTAAAGCAACCCCATGGGGCCGCGGCACAGGAGTCCTGATCGTGTACACTCTCACCGTCATGAATGCACGTTGGCACCTTGCAGTGACTTCGCTCTTGATTGCGTCGTCCTTCCATCCCCGGACCGGTCGCGCGCAGTTCAAACCCACAGGGGTCGACCCCGGTCCTGCCGCGCAGCCTCGCTTCGCAGTAGTGAGTCCGATAGACATTCCAGAAGGAACGACCGAGCTCATCACGCGCACCGGCACCATCCGCGCAGAAGCCAATCACGCATCGATTGGTACGGGATGTCGCGGGTACGGGTCGCTCGAGCCCACCCACACTCTCGTGGTTCATGGCGCGCCACGCGTCCTTCGAGTCGCCGCACGCAGCGCCGAAGACACGACGATCGCCGTGATGACCCCAGGCGGTGCAATGTGCGACGACGACAGCGCGGGATCGAACAACCCTGGCGTCGACGTAACGTTGGGCGAAGGCTCGTACCCGGTTTGGGTGGGCCTCTTTCGGCAGGGCCGCGACGTCGCCTACGAGCTTGGTGTCCGCGCAAATCCCGAGGGAGCCATCTCCAGTGCGTGGCAAGCGGGGGGGGCAAGCGCTGCAGTTGCAGCGAATGCTTCCGCTGGGTCGAGAATGTGTGGTCACACGTACGCGAATCGCGAGGTCTGCATCGACTCCACGTCCGATCGAACCAACGCGGGTTGTCGAGGCGGACGATCCCCGTGCGTACTGCGCGCTCCTCTCGCACCGGATCCGACCCTCCACACATTCAGCGTCAACGCAGGCCAAGACCCGGTCGTCGTCGAGAGCTTGCACATCACAGAGGCCTCGAGCGGAAGCGTTTGCGACGACGGCTACATCCCGCAGCGCCCGGATTTCCGATTCGTGGTCGCGGCCTCGGCAAACCCGTTTACGTTTCTGCGCTTTCACGTGGCGCCGACCGACGAGTCGTCCGCGGATACTGTGCTGTTGATCAATACGCCCGACGGTCGCTGGGTGTGCAACGACGATAGCTTCGGAAGCCGTAACCCAACTCTCGATTTTGAGCGTCCGGCACTGGGTCAGTACGATGTCTGGGTCGGGACGTACAACGCGCCCAGCGGACCGGCCGCTGCACCCGGCGGTCGCGGTCGCCGTCCCGGTCGGACGCGCGCGGCCCCCGGCGTTCCCGCAACGCTATCAGTCACTACCAGCCGCGCCAACCCCTAGCTCGTTGCAACACCCAAGCAGTCTTGTTTGAGTAGTCGTTAACGCCCTTAGTCCTACTTGCCCGCGTCAGCGAGAGTGGCTTCTGCAGCAGCATTCGGAGCGTGCGCGATGGCTAGCGCTCGCTTTGGCTCGATGGGCCGCTCGGGGTCGTTCACCCCGCACATGCGGCGCGGAGAGCTGACAGGGATAGCGCCGCGCGGGGTTCACTCATCGCTCGTGTCCAATCGGAGGCTCAAACAATGTGCCGATTGGCACTCGCGGCGTCCCCTCGAACCCACCTAGCCCGCGCTCGCGTCCCGGCCAGAGAGCACCCGGTTGGCGCGACCGCTGGGCGCGGACGGGTGTCTCCGGAGGGCGGCCGCGAATGCCAATCGGCTGGTCGGCGAAGTCTCCGATTGGCTGAGCGACGAGCGGAGTTGCCCGGCCCGTCGCGGTCACATCTTGCAGGGCCGGAATGCAACTCCGCGTCCCGAGGAGACACCTGTCCGCGACCGGCGAGCGACATCATTGGTTCGCTAGGTACCGTTGGACAACGTCCCGAGAGTGGACATCGCGCTGAGCCCATCGATCTCCTCGCACGACTACACACGCCGCTGATGGGGTGGCTCAATTAGAAACGCGATCCATGAAGAACATGGACCGCGTCCCACTACTCAATGATGAGCTTGGTTCAGCGAGTGATCGTCATCGACCAGGACGTAAGCGAACCCATATCGCCGCGCGCCCGGTCTGCGACTGTCAGCTGCCACGTCCCCTCGGACGCTTGGCCAACGTAGGACGGCACCTCGAATGTACGGGTGAGGTTCTGGAGATTTCCGCCCTCGCCCATGTAAAGCGTCACGGGCATGCCGCCCTGCTTCGTGAAGCGCACGATCAAGTCACCGCGAACGGGGTGCGTGATGTTAACCGTCACAGCGAGACGACGCACCATTCCAGTCTCAGTCACGCCAATCGAGTTCGTCACACCGCTCGGAAGATTATCCGGGATCGCGATTGCTCCCGCCGTGCTCGTGTACGTCTGCGTCATCGCCGAACCACCGCCCGACGACTGAACGATCGCAAGACTCCACGAGCGAAGCGTTCCCACATCCGAGCCAGCGCTGTCGATGACCTTGAGCGTCCAGGTTCCACCAGCTGCCTGTCCTTCGAAATCGCGCGGTGTGAACGAGCGCTGAAGGTTGTCATCACCTCCGCCGTCTTTGTCCCAAAGCGTCACGGTTCGCGTGCCCTTGGTCAGCTGAACAGTCAGATCTCCAATGTACGTATGCGCGATGTCGACGGTGACCGAGAGCGAGCTGACGTTCGTGCCCGTCGGAACTTCGATCGTGCTGGTGACACCTGCGGCTGCGTTGTCTGGAATCGCAGCGTTCGGCGTCGCGCTGAACATGTTGCCTGTTCCACCGCACGCGGAGTTCGATGCGCAATCGGAGTCGTCGCAATCGATCTTCATGTCACCATCGTTGTCACGCGTGTCGTTGCAGACCTCGGCGACAACAACGGCTTCCGGTGGGGTGGAAACGTACGCGCTGCCAAACTCCTCGATGTATCGATACGAGATCCAGCCGTAGCCCGCTCCACCTTTGTCGGCCGGTGTTGCGCGGCCGAACTTTGCAGTGCCCCAGCTGTTCTTGAACAGGAAGAACCCCTTCTGCATGATCGGGCGTCCCATCGCATCGACCGCCGGCAGTCCCATTGAGTTGAGTTGCTGTACTTCGAGATCGTCGTTCCACCCGACAAGCAAGATTCCGTGACCGGCAGGGGTCATTCGGCTCGCGGCTTTGTCCGCCTCGCTCGGATAGAGAACGTATCCGTTCGACAGGTACTCCTGCGAGATCGGGAGTGTCGAGCGGCCGTGATTCCACGACTGATAGAAGAAATCGAGACCGACCACGACAGCGGTTCGGCGAGTGGCCATGTGCGCTTGAATGCTCGCGCGCTGCGGGCTGATCCATCGGCCCGTGGCGATATTGAACTTCTGTGCGGACGTAGCGCTCGCGGGGGGTTCACCGTTCGTGTAGCACCGCGTCGGACGACTATCTCCCTTGCAAGCCGGGTCGTTTGCTTCGCTCCAGGGCGAGGGCTCGTACGGCCAGGCGGCTTCTTCGACCGTTCCAAAACGGTTGATCGCAAGAAGGTTCTTGTCGTTGTTTCCGCCTTCGCTGCTCGCGTACGCGCGCTGCTGCACCTTCGAAGACCACTGAAGGTACTGCTCGCTGAAGTCTGGGTTCGGAAGCGCGTTGGCGACGATGTAGAGATGCTCGACGAGCGCCGTCGTCGAGAACATCGTGCACACACCCCGGCTGGCCTGATTCTTCACCGGCGATTGCGTCGCGATCAGGTCGAACTGACGCGGATAGATTCCGTCGGCCTTCGCTTCCGACGGAAGGTCGGCCGCGAGCGGCACGCCCTCACGAAGCTCGGCTAGAGAGGAGAGCGCGAAGTCGTCGCTTCCGTTGCCGGCGGGCGCCTTCGTTTCCGAAGCGCATCCCGCAAGAAGCAGCAGTGAGAGTAGAAGACTAAAAGCGTTGGGCTGAGATTTCATGCGGCCGCGAGCTTAAGGGACGAGCGACTTTCGCTCAACCTAACGGCCTGGCCTAGGCAACGACTGGGGAAATCTTCAATCGCATGCCCCCCTTCGGCCGGATCGTTACGGAAGGGAGAATGTCGGGGCAGGGGCCGTCGGGTTCGACGCGAAAGCGCCCGAGGAGCGTAGCGAGAATGATCTTCGCCTCGGTGAGTGCAAAGTAGTCGCCGATGCACTTTCGACTTCCGCTCGCAAACGGGAAGTACGCGTGCTGCTGCGCTGTCGTCAGCCGGCCTTTGCTCCATCGCTCTGGATCGAACTTGAGCGGATCGGGCCACACGTCCGCGCGACGATGAGTCGTCCACGGAGACATCATCGCCCAGTCACCAGGTACCATCGAGATGCCGCCGACTTCGTGGGCTTCGATCACCGTGCGCGCGATGAACCACACCGGAGGATAGAGACGCATGCTCTCTTGAACGATGCGACCCACGAGATCCAGCGCAACTAGGTCATTCGGTTCGATCGGTCGATCGCCAACGACGCGTCGAACCTCTTCTCGCGCCGCACTCTGAATCTCTGGATGTGTTGCCATCAGGTAGAGCGCCCACGAGAGCCCAACCGCAGTCGTTTCGTGACCAGCCAGAAAAATGGTCATGACTTCGTCTCGAAGCTGGGCTTCGTCCATACCTTGGCCGGTCTCTGGATCGCGAGCGCTGAGAAGCGTATCGAGCAAGTCCGGGTCGCGCTTCGACGCTCCGCTAGTCTGCTCTTCAGCACGGCGCGTGCGAATGATGGGCCACACAATCTCGTCGAGGGCTCTGATCGATTGCCAGTAAGCTCGGTTCGACCGAGTCCACGGCATGAGGAACGTCCAGGGGCGGGCAATGCGAACCATCATTCCGGAGAGCAGCTCGTCCATGACGGGTCCCATCCTTGTCGCGGTCGCACTCACGTCTTGCGACAAGAGCGTGTGTCCTACGATCTGCAGCGTCACGCGCATCATGTCGTCGTCCACGTCGAGTGAGCGTGCGCCGCCCTTCTGCCAGTTCTCGGCGAGCTCCATCGCGCTTGCGCTCATACGCTGAACGAGCAGATCGATGCGCGGACGCTGGAACACGGGCTGCATCGTGCGGCGCTGCTTTTTCCACAGTCCCCCGTTCGAGGTCACGAGTCCGCGTCCCAAAATCTCGCGCATTCGTCGGTAGCCCCACGTGTTTTTCTCGTAGCGTTGACCGTGGGTCACGAGCACTTCCCGGACGTCGTCCGGGTGAGAGAAGAGGACGGCGCGCGTCCCGAGCATGTTCATCTCGACGCGGTCGCCCTGGAGACTCAGTTTGCGAAGCGCTTGCAGCGGGTCATTTCGAAACTGCCCGGAGGCTCCAAGGATGGGTAGCTGTCCCGTCGCGCGCACGAGCGGACGCGGACTAGCAGAAGCTTCCGATGGTGTCTGGGCTTGGACTTGCGTGGTCATTGGCGCGTCTCCGTCTCGCAGAACATAATGCGAGCGATTGCTCACATTGTGTACTCGCGTTCACGAGAGGAAGTTCACATGCCCACAAAACAGCTGATAACTCGCCGGAAATCTCCCACTCAAGAGCGCTCCCGGGACACGGTGGACACCATTCTCAAGTCCGCAGCTCGCATTCTGGTGAAGCATGGCTACGAAGCCCTCAACACGAATCGCGTCGCCGCGGACGCCGGGGTGAGCGTCGGTTCCCTTTATCAATACTTTCCGAACAAGACCGCGCTGCTGAGCGCGCTTCTCGAGAACCACATGCAGGAAATGACCGAGCTCACTGTTGGGATGCTCGCGTCGTATCAGGGCGCGCCGCCCGAGGTCATCGTTCCGGCGTACATCCGCGCGATCCTCGAAGCGCACAGGCACAAGCCCGCGCTTCACAATGCGCTTACGACCGAGCTCCCTCGTTTGGGTGGCCACGCGCGCATTCGTTCAATGCACTCCCAGATCGATCCTCTGATTCGCTCCTACTTCGAGGAACACAAGGACGAGATTCGACCGAAGAACCTCGAGCTCGCAGTGTTCATGATGACGGCGAGCGTGGAAGCCGTGACCCACCTTGCGGTAGTCGATGGACGTGTCGAAGAGAGCGCGGACGAAGTGGTGGAAGAGCTCAGCGAGCTGATTCTTGGCTACCTCGGCGTTAGAGAACGCGTCGCATCTGCGTAGCTCGAAAAGCAAAAGCCCCGCCGTTTCCGGCGAGGCCTTGCGTGTGTGTTCGCGCGTTAGCGCTTAGTGTCCGCTCAGTTCACGCGACATCGCGCGTTGACCGTCCATGTCTGGATCTGGCCTTCGTCCGCGCCGACCGTGTCCTGTGCAGTCAAGACCCAGTTCGGGTTCGCGGCCAGGTTGTTGAAGACGGAGAGGGAGCCAGAGGGACGGTACGTCCCACCGGCCACGTCGTCACCATTGTTGGGCGCGGAGCCCCACGCCACCGCTGCAGCGTCGTCGTACACGAATACGTTCTGAAGATCCAAACCGCCGTGCTCACGGTTGTGGAGGAATGTCGTCGTCCCCCCGTTCGTGATCTGGACGTAGAAGTCCGCGCCGAACGTGTGACCACATCCGCGTCCGGTGCAATACCCCTCGTCGTAGTCGTTCGTCACGTCTACGTCCGTGAACACGCATGCATTCGTCAAACTGGTTACAAGCGTCTGAGTGACCGCCGACGTAGCGTCCGGAATCCGTAGCGGCGACGTCGTCGTGAACGAGCCACGGCAGATGGAACCTGCGCAGCTGAAGCCCGGTTCGATCGTGCAGGTCGATGAGCATCCATCACCCCCACCACCCGTTGCACCCGGTATGTTGCGCCAGTTGTCGTCGCAGGTCTCACCCTCAGCGGGTTCGACGATCCCGTTTCCGCACGTCGCGACGCAAACGCTCGGTCCAGGACCACTCGTCGGGGTGCACCGGTAACCCGGCTCGCGCTGACATGAACCGTCGCAGCCGTCGCCGGTGTTGAGGCCACCGTCGTCGCACGCCTCAGTCGAGAAGATGAACCCGTTACCGCAAAGGTCACAGGTACTCGGCTCGCCGGCGCAGCTCCAGTTGTTTTCGACCTGGCAGTCGGCGTTACAGCCGTCGCCGGGTACGCGACCGACGTCGTCGCAGGTCTCACGGCCGACGACGATGATGCCGTCACCACAGAACGCGTTGCAGATGCTCGGCAGCTCCGGCCCGCACACATAGCCTCGTTCGAAGTTGCACAAGTTGCTGCAGCCGTCGCCCGAATCTGGGTTGCCGTCGTCGCAGGTTTCACCGCCAGCAAGCTGGCTGTCACCGCAAACAGGAGCGCATGTGCTCGGCAACGAACCCGTGCATCCCCAGCCGTTGTCTACATCGCACGACGTACAGCCATCGCCAACGTTCGGGTTGCCGTCGTCGCACATTTCCATGCCCGCGCGAATGCCATCACCGCAGCTGGTCATACACGTGCTCGGGCTACCGGCGCAGCTGAACCCGAGATCGATGGCGCAAGACGAACAGCCGTCGCCGAGGTCCATGTTGCCGTCGTCGCATTGTTCGATGCCAGCAATGATGCCGTCGCCGCAGCCCGTCATGCACACACTGGGCTCCCCCATGCATGTGTATCCGGGGAGCGTTTGGCACGTGTCGCGATCGCAGCCACCGGTGGGAGGCGGAAGTCCACCACCAGGTCCTGGCCAGCTGTTCGGAATGAACCCACCTTGGTCACAGGTTTCGCTTCCACGAACCAGACCGTCGCCGCACATCGGAACGCAGGTGCCGCTGCTGCAGTCCCAGCCTGTTTCGACAGTGCAACCGATCGAGCAGCCATCACCGTCCGTCGGATTACCGTCATCGCAGCCTTCGACCTGGGGGACCCAGAATCCGTCTTGGCAGGTCGTCACGCACGTCGAAGGCGATGCTCCATCACACGTCCAGCCACCCTCCGGGCGACAGTCGGACCCGCAGCCATCGCGCGTGTCGGTATTGTTGTCGTCGCAGGTTTCGCCAGCCTGAAGCAAGCCGTTTCCGCAGATTGCCGTGCAGTTGGTTGGGCGCGTGCCCGAGCAGTTGAATCCGGTTTCGAGCGCACAGTCTGAGTCGCAACCGTCGCCGTCGTCTTGTCGGCCGTCGTCGCACGCCTCTGTACCGACCTGAATGCCGTCGCCGCACGAGGTGCTGCAAGTAGAAGGCGCCCCTGTGCACGAGTATCCGTCTTCGACCGCGCAAAGTGCGCTGCAGCCGTCGCCGTCAGCCAAGTTGCCGTCCGAGCAGTTGCCGTTGACGGCAACTGGAACGCACGCATCGCCACAGCGGTAGAAGCCGCTATTGCATACCCAACCGCAGGTGCTCGAACCATCACCGGTGGTGCACGTCGCACTCGCGTTGGATGGAGCCGTGCAGCTCGTGTCGCAGTTGCCGCAGTGATTCGGGTCGCTCGTAGTATCCACGCAGCTGCCTCCACAGCGCGTGGGTGTACGACCCTCGCAGCCGCTCGAGCATTGGAACGAACCTGCGACGAGGCCGCACAGTGGTGTGGGCTCGTTGCACGATGTGCCGCATCCGCCGCAGGTCGCAGGAAGCGAGAGGTCGGTCTCGCAGCCGTCCGCCACGCCGCCGCTACAGTTGTCGCGACCGGCAGCGCAAGCGATCACGCAAGTGCCGTCCGAACACGTTGCGCTAGCCGAGGCCGTGCCCGGAAGGTTGCGACAATCGTTTCCGCATCCTCCGCAGTTCGCAACATCTTCGTCCGTGTCGACGCAACTTGCGCCACACGTGGTCTCGGTACAGGGCGTGCCCGTGTCCGGAACCGTAACTACGTCCGGAGCAGGGGTTCCGCTATCAACCGGCGGCACCACGTTGACGTCCACAGGCGTAACCGGGCGGTCCGTGGGAACCACGACGTCCGAGGGTGTGACCGGTCGGTCGGTCGGAATCACGACGTCCGCGGGCGTGACCGGGCGATCCGCGGGCACCACAACGTCGGGCGTCACGGGACGATCCGTGGGAACCACAACGTCCGGCGTAACCGGGCGATCTGCGGGAACCACGACGTCCGGATTCACACGAACATCGATCGCGCCAGCCTCGCCACTACCGCCTTCGGTGTTGATCACCGAAGCGTCATTATTTCCACCTGGCGGAGCGGTGTTGCTTCCGCAACCGCTCAACGCAACGAATACCGACAAACTAACCAATCCAAGCAGCTGTGAAACGCGCATCTACGCTTCCTCCGGGGCCGTGCAAATTGCACGCAGCCTCTACTTAAAGAAAAACGCCGCGCTGTGAAGCGCGGCGTCGTTCGATCCGGAGCTTTTCGCTCCAATGTCTCAGTCGATCAGAACGCGGAGGTCTTCACCACTACGTTCGTCGTTGTTGCATAGCGGAGGATCCAGCGATCCAACGCCCACGCAATGGAGGGGTTCTGCCCAGGGCTGCTGGGAAGAATGTTGCTCTGGCCAAGCGCCGAGACGCCGTTCCATGTCGCGACACCGACCGACGGGACGCCGACGACTGTGTCGTCGAACGCCACGGCGAACTCGACACCGTTATACGCGATTTGCGGAGGCGAGATGAAGTTCGTCCCCACAGCGGTACGAAGCTGAGCGGTGACTCCTGCGAGACACGCATCAGCGCCAGCCGACGGAAGGAAGATCTCGGTCGCGACCAGACCCTGAACCGGGTTGTGATGCGCGGACACAAGACGGTTTCCCGCAGAGTCCCACACCGACGACGAGAAGTCGCCACGGTGCTCGGCGGCCGAGAAGATCTTGGTCGCGAGATTTCCGCCCGCTGTCGTCAAACGAACGCAGCGGAACGAGCTGCTGCCGCTCTCGGTGTAAAGGACCACCCAGGGCGTCGCCGTTGCGAGATAGGTCGAGCCCGACCCACCAACGTAGTGAATCTGAGGATGAAGGTGCGTGTTGCCCGTCGCGGTGCTGACCTGAGTCGGGGTCGTCGCTGCGCCCGTTCCAGTGTTCACCATCGTGAACCAAAGGTTCTGGAACGAACCTTGGTCGCGTCGATAGACCAGACCGTACGTCGAACCGTTACGTGTTACGGAGAAGTCCGTCGGATTTTGCCCTACGCCGACGACCGTGGTGCGGTCGAGCGCGAGCGCGGAACCATCTGCTGAGAGGCGCGCATAGACGATTCCGGTCGCATCGGAGGAAAACACATCCCAGACACCGTCATCCGAGTTCCATTTGATGATCTCGGTTGTCGGATTTCCGTTGATGGTACCGGACGCGATAGCAGGGCTGAAAGCGGGAGACCCGCTGACGTCGCGGTTGTCGACGGCAGCCATCAGGTCGGTGGTTCCACGACCCGTGATGGCGTAGGTGTCGATGCCCCACGCGATGTTGCCGCGCTGTGTGAACTCCGTCGCTCCCGTGAGCGTGTTGAAGTTACGGGTCTGGATGTCGCCGGGGTAACCTTCGTCATCGCGAACTGCGATTGGATGGTCGACGACAACGTCTGCGTGCGGGCCGTCCGGATCGCCCGATTCGTCCACTCGGAGGCGGAAGTTCCCGGCAAACGAGTTGGTATCCGCATCGTGAAGAGCCTGCCAGCTCACTTCTTGCGGCGTGGCGTAGTTGCCATCCGTAAACGTGAGCGAACCGGGGGCGAGGAACGTATGACCCGCTGGCGGTGTAATCAGGAGGACGTCGTTGCCTGGTCCGCGCGGTGGCGCGGTCAGGTTGACGAAGAATCGGACAGCCGGTCCGTTCTCCTGTGCAGAGTTGGTCAGGCCGACCGGCGAGAACGTAACCGTGATGCCTTGGGTATCGTTGTCGCGTGCGCGAGCGCTGACCGTTCGGTTCGTGGCACCTTCCGGTGACCCTGAACCCTGTGACGACGTGATGGATACCGTAAGGTTTGCGCGCTCGTCGTCGAGGTCGATGTCTTCAGGCGAGCCAAGCGAGACCGCTTGAGCGGTGCTGAAGTTCGATGCGTCGAACGTCAACGGGCCACCGGGGACGATCTCTCCGTTGTCGGACGTGATCGTAATCGTGACCGGATTGGTCGGCTCTTGTGCGAGCGAGACATTGAACTCGCCGGCTCCGCCTTCGATAAACGTGACCGAAGTGGTGTCGAGCACGATGCCTTGGTTGTTCGGGTCGATGACAGTGACGTTCACCACACCCGAGGGGACGCCGCCGCGATCTGGCGTCAACGCAATGGTTTCCTGCTCGTCACGAACGTCGGCATCGATGACGCCGCTAATCGTGAAGTTCTGGTTGATCATCCAGTTGCTGCTATCGAACGTAAGCGACGCAGGCGAGACGGCGACGTTGGCCGCGTTGGACGAGACGAGCGCAACGGTCAACGGCGTCGAAGGATCGCGCGTCAAACGAAGCGTTGCCACCGTCGAGGTCGTGCCGCCTGGACCTTCGTCCAGCGTCACGGAGACCGGGTTGTTGTCGAGGTTGATGATGTCGTTGTCGGTAACGCGAACCGAAATCGTGCCGTTAACCGCGCCGGCAATGAGCGAGGAATCCAGCAGAACCGAAATGTCCTCGTTGTCCACGTCAACATCGTCGACGCTCGTCACGGTGACCATCTGCGGAGTGCTGTAGTTGCCCGCGTTGAAC
Organism: uncultured Sandaracinaceae bacterium; assembly: GCA_964635815.1. Taxonomy (GTDB): domain Bacteria; phylum Myxococcota_A; class Polyangia; order Polyangiales; family JADJQN01; genus CAZWQH01. The sequence continues at coordinate 21,742 of CAZWQH010000003.1, read as the reverse complement.
GACAGCGAGGGCGTGGAGACGGTGGCCTTGTTGGTATCCGTGCTGGTGACCGAGACGGTCTCGGTCGCAGATGTCGGGACGAACGCGAGGCTCACCTCGAACGTCTGCGAGCGCGGTCCGGGGGGGTCGTCTTCTTGGACCGTGAGCGATTGCGGCGTGAAGATGATCGACTGAACGTCGTTGTCGAGCACGTCCACGTTGACCGTGACGCTCGGAACGCCGGTAACCGACGCGGTGATCGTCGCCGATCCTGGATTGATCTGGTCAGCATCCGACGGCGTCGTCACGAGAACGCGCTGTGGGATGTTGTAGTCGGTCGTCGTGAAGAGAAGCGTTCCTGTTCCGACGACTGCGTACGCTTGGTTGGACGCGATGCTGATCTGGACGGTAGTCGCTGGCTGATACTGGAGCGATACCTCGATGAACGTCGCCGGGTTCTCGTCCTCAGTTACGGTAATCGTACCGCTCGGGTTGATGACGATCGCCTGTAGGTCGTCTTCGCGATTACGCGCGAAAATCGAGTTGTTCGGCGCGCCCGACAACGTCGCGATGATCTCGACGTCTTCGTCCACGAGATTCGTGTCGTCATGCGCGGTGATCGAGATGCTCTGAGGGGTCATGTAGTTCGAAGCATCGAATGTCAGCGTGGTCGAGGACACCGTAATGGAACCGGTGTTCGTAGACGCGAGCGACACGGTTACCGTGCCGACCGGTGCTGCCGCGAGTGCGACGGTGAACTGGTCAGCAGGAGCGGAGCCTTCGCGAACCGCGATCGGGTTCCCGCTGGACGTGCCTGCCGGCGCAGTGAGCGACGTGAGGACGATGCGCTGCATCTCGTCATCGAGAACCCGTACGTTGACGGGCGTCGAGGGCGCGGCAGGAGTCGTCGCACTGTCTCGGACTGTGATGATCGCGGACTCGTCTACTGCGTCCGCATCCTGCGCGCCGGAGACCGTGACCGTCACCGGTGTCGTGTCGCTCAGTGTTGCGCTGGGCGGGCTGACCGTGATCTTGGGATTGTTGGACTCGAAGACCGCGTTGATCGGCGAACCGGGAACGAGATTGAGCGAGACCGTGAAGGAGTCGGATGCGCCTTCGCCAATCGTAATGGTGCTCGGCTGCGCGTTGAAGCCTTGCGTGTCGCGATCGTTGACGTTGACGGTGAGGTTCTCGGTGATGCTACCGGTCGTAAACGCAATCGTCGTGCTGTCCGCGGCGCCGTTCGCATCCGGAGGCGCGGTGATGGTGAACGTCTGCGGAACAAGGTAGTTCCCGTCGTTGAACGTAATGGTCGCTGGCGAGATCGTCGCGACTGCGCCGTTCTGCGTCATTGCTGCGAGCGTGACCGTTGCGCCTGGCGCAAAGTCGAGGTGCGCGGTGACGGTCGTCGTGCCGCCCTCGGTAAGCGAGACCGCGGTCTCTGGAGAGAGCGTGATGCCCTGCTGATCGTTGTCGACGATGTTCACCATGATGGTGACGTCGACCGCGCCCGCGCCGGTGAGCGTGACGGTCACCGAGTCATTGGCGGTGTCGGAGTCCTCAAGCGCGTTGAGCGTGAGGCTCGCCGGCATCGTGAACGTCGTGCTGTTGAACGGTGCAGAGGTCGGCGAGACCGTGAGCTTCCCGGTTGCGCTGGACGATGCCGTGATCGACGTTCCGCCGCCTGGATCGAAGGTCGGGCGTACCGTGATCGTGGTGTTCGAGCCTTCGTTGATGGAGATTACGCCGACCGGAAGGACCGCGATGGTCTGAACATCGTCGTCGGTGACATCGACACGCACCACCTGCTGGGTGAGGCCGGGGGCATCGACAGTGATGTCCGTCGCGTCGTTTCGGAGGTCGTTGTCCTGCACGCCGGTCACGGAAACCGTTTGGGCGGTGGAGAAGTTGGCCGGGGTGAAGGTCAGCGTCGTGGGGGCTCCCGTCGCAACGAGCATGTTGCGCGTTCCGATGGTGACCGTGAGGTTCGCTGCGGGTCGCTGTGTGAGCGTGACCGTGAACGTTCCTGCTGCGCCACCTTCGGTAACGCGGAGCGAGCCGGAGGAGATCGCGAGGTTCTGCGAATCGTCGTCCGTGATCGATACAGGGATCGTCGTGGTTGCCGGTGCAGCGCCGGTTGCCGCCAGAACGAGGTTTGCCGTGTCGTTCGCGGTATCGTCGTCAGCGACGCCCGTCAGTGTGATCGTCTGCGCCGTCGCGAAGTTCGCGGGCGTGAACGTCAACGTCGTCGGAGCAACGGTGAGCTTCGAGGTTGCGGACGAGGAAACCGCGATCGTCACGTTGCCAGTGGGCGCGGCGCTGAGTCGCACCATGACCTCGGCGGTTCGACCTTCGACGACGGTCGCCATGGTCGGTGCTTGCACCATAACCATGTCGTTGTCCGTAACGTCGACGCGAACGTTGACGGGATCGAGTCCCGTGATCATCGCCGTGATGGTAACCATCTCGCTCGCGATGTTCGTATCTTCTGGGGCGGTGACTGTGACGGTCTTTGCCGCCATGTCTCCGGCTGCAAACTGCACAGTGGCCGGACTTACCGTCGCGGCCGCCGTGTTGTTGCTCGCCACATTCACGGTCAGCGCAGTCGGCGCTGGTGCGCTCAACGCGATCGTGAAGGTTGCAGTAGCACCCTCGGTGACGGGGACCGTCGTCGGATTCGCGATGAGACGAACGACCGTGGTCGGTACGTCCGTACGCGCGTCCGCCCCGGCGTCCGAAGCGACTACGCCGCTATCGGTGCCGCCGCCGCCGCTATCGACAGGTGGTGGATTCGGAGGATTGTTCCCGCCGCAACCTATGGAGGACGCACTGGCTCCAACCATGACAGCGGAGCAAAGCAACATCGTTAGTGAATATCTACGCAGGAACTCGTGCACGTCTAGCCTCCATTTGGGGGAAATGATTACTTCCAAGTCTTCGCGTTAATCGCGCGGAGCGTTTGTACGGCGATCGCGATCCAAAAAGCAACACCGGTTTGCACGCCAAGAGATTCGTGTCATCGGCGAGGCCGTTTATTCACGAAATATCCAGTGTTACGTAACGCGTGAGGCATTTCTGCACGCAAGCGTGGTGAATACAATTGCGCTTGTCGCCGCGATCAGAGTGAGAGCGAGGGGGATGTGCGTGGGTGATCTCGATGCAACGTTGAGCCCTGCGATCGACCACTTCGTTGCGCCAAGAAGACACGGCACGGTATTGACGCCAGCGTGAAAAGCGATCGAGACGAACGTCGAACGCGTCTCAAGTGCGATGACGCTTAGCGCCAGTCCGGCTGCGAACGTTGCGACGACGGCCGGTATGTGCGCCGCGTGACAGAGCGCAAAGAGTGCGGCACACGCGATCATCGCCGTGCGCTTTCCGTGGCGTCGTTCGAAGTGCGGGAGCAACCCTCCGCGAAACAGCAGCTCCTCACAAAGCGGTGCCACCAGGACCAGGGCTAGGAATACCAACGCGAGGCGCAACGGATGGTCTCCCGAGAGCAGAGCCATCGTCCGAAGCTGAACTTCGATAGGAATCGGCGCCAGCTCCGCGGTCAGATTTGCAATCTCGGTGAGTGGAAGCTGCGCGAATGCGCCACCGACAAACGCAAGGACGAATGTGAGAGTCGATACGGGGCGGAGACGCAGCGCGGATGCGAACGTCGCCGGATCGTCAGCGTCCGGGTTGCGAAGTGTGCCGTCGCGCGCATGCAGTTTCAGCCACGCGATGATGGGCAAGAACACGATCAGTTGCGCTGCAATAAGATTCACTGGGTCTTCGCGCGCTGCCGCAACGACGGCCACAACATTCTGCGTCGCGAACACTCCACGCAGCCGAGCAAGCGCGCCCAGCACGAAGAGCAATCCGACCTGCGCACCCATACAGAGCACCAAGCCAACGACAACGGGGTAGCGCGCCATATTCATGCCGAGGCGGAGTTAGCACATGCTAAACGTCCCTTATGCATCTCCGGGCAAGTACTTTGCTCCCGACCGGCAAGCCGTCGGGGATCACCCTGTTGCCGACCCACGAGCGGTCGGCAATTGCGCCGCCAGCTTCCTTCGTTCTTGCGTCCACGCTCGCGGCTCTCCTGATGCACTGCGGAGGCTCGAGCGCCGCAACGGCAACATCCGTTTCTCGACCGTCGCCCTTCGGTGCGCACGCGATCGCGAGCGAAGCGGACTGCGCAGATCACGAGCGTTGGTTTTCGGTCTTGAGCGACGGGCCCGATCGAGAGGCGCTGCGCGGACAGATCCTGGATTTCCTCGCTAGCCCGGAGAGCATCGCGCGCGTCGTACGAGCAGATCACAACGCGCGCGCCTCAAGCCTTGCTCGAATCGCAAAGCTCTACTCACCCGCAGAGTGGTCACGCGGTGGAGTCGACAGCCGCATTCGCCCCCTCGCTCGCGCGACCTACGAGCGCGCGCAAGCACGTCACGACGAAGGCACCATGCTAGCCGCTGCTTGGGCCATCTGCGCAAGCAGCCCCGGAGGTTGCGTATCGCAGTCGGCCGAGGCCGAAGAGTACGCGTCGCTCGCGCGCTCGTCCGAAGATGTGCTCACCGCTCAGGTCGGCGCATCGAACACACTCGTTGCACTCGAGCGCCGCGTTCGCGTGTGGGAGCGGCACGTGGCGTTGGTTCCGACCACAACCGCGCTCCAGCAGCTCGGACGGTTCTACGGGGCGCTGCGCGAGACGCTGACCACTGCGTTCGCTGTTCTTTCCATGGATCCGCAGCGGGCCGCGCATCACTATCGCACCGCCGCAATCAACGGGGCGGGCGCATTCTTGGCGCATCGAGATCTTGCGGGAGCCGCAGAGTATCTGCGTGGATTGAACCGCCTGGGAGCCGGCGAGCGCGCACTGATTACACTGTTCGACCAGCTCCTCGAGCTTCCGCCGGAGGGCTGGGCGAACGAAGTCGCCGCCGAGATCCTTACCCTCGCCAATGCTTACAAAGGGCTCGAAAGGATCGCCGCCGCGAAAGGCGTTTGCGCGCTTGGCTATGAACGCGCTCGTGATCGAGCTCCGTTTGCCAAATGTCTGGCAGAGCTCGCGCTTGAGGAGCCCCACGCAGCAGGCGCAGTGTCGTTCTGGTATGGCCTTGCGCTCGAGGACGAAACAGACAGCCAGGACTTGCATCGCAGCGCCATCGAAATTTTCCACAAAGCACTCACCGAGCATGCGCAAGCTAACGATCGTGACGGCGTGCGCGCACTAGTCGCGACGAGCGATCGCGTTCTCACCGATTGGCTCGCGCGCTATCAAGACGCTGCGACCGATCCTCCCGCGCCTGCCGTGTACTTCGCGATGGGAACGGCTTCGGCAGCGATCGGGGATCCCGAAGCGGCGGACCGTTTCCTGCGACTGAGCGCTCAGCGCGAAGAATCGTGCGATGCGTACGCCCAGCTCGCGGAGCTCCACGTAATGTTGGTGCACCCGGCGCAAGCGCAAAGCGCGCTCGCAATCGCCAGGCGCATTTGCCAGGAGCCAGGAATGGCAGCGCATATCATCGAGCTTTCTCGAATGCTCGCGTTCTACTCGGAGGACCGAGGCGCGGCGACTGACGCAAACACCAGCTTGCGCGCGTTCATTGGCGAGGCCGCAGGGGCAGAGGACTCGGAGGGCTCCATGAGCACCCTGCTCTCCCTGTTCGCGGCTTATCGCGCGGGAGAGATAGAGACGACACGCAACGCTCTGCGCGATCTCATCGATTCGTTCGCCGAGGATTCGTTTCGCGTCAGTCAGGTACTTGTGTTCCTCGCCTCGGAAGGCTCGGCCCTGGACCCCGAGGCACCGGAGCTCGCGGCGGAGATTCTGCGCCGAGCGATGGTCATTCGATCGATCGATCGCGAGCGCCAAGCGTACTTCGCACTATGGGCGGCTGCGACCGCGCGCCTTGGCGGAAAACCGATTTCCGCTGAGGTGCTGAGCGTGGTTCAGGCACGGTCACACGACACGGAATGGTGGGGCACCATCTGCAAACGCGTAGTCAACGAAATCGATCGCGCCGTGTTCTTCACGATTGCAGGTGACGTTGCGGCGCAGCGGATCGAAGCGAGCTTCTACGAAGGCGTCTTTTTCGCGACCGACTCCGAGCGCACTCAACTCTTCGAAGCCGCGCTCTCGACAAAGATGACGACCTTCATGGAGTACGCGATGGCGATCACCTTGGTGCATTCATCGCGCACTACGCCGGCCGCTACAGTGTCAGACGCAACGCAAATCCGGGAGTGACGCTGAAACCAGCGACACCGGCGCTGCTATTTCCGAGCGCGAACCACCATTCGTGATCGAGAGCGCATTCCAGAAGCACGTAGGTGTTTCGGAAACCGAACCCAACTCCCAGGACCGCTCCCACGCGAACGACGCCCGATGAGCCCGACGCGCTCGACATTCGCAAAGCGCTGTCGACCCACTCGCCCCCGACGCGAAGCGCGAGCCACCCTTCTGCGATCCCGCCAAACGATCCCGTGATACCGCTCGTCGTCGTAAGCCCCGCGCGGGGAACCCACTCCCGCGAGGCGCCTCCGGACGCTCCACCGTGTGCATCGAGCAACAGGCTCCAGCCCAGCGACGACGTGAGCGCTCGACGCGTGTGAAGCGTGCCGTGAGCGACAGCGCCCACAGCAGCAACACCAAGATCCGTGCCTCGAATCACCGCATAGCGAACCGCCGCGAGGGGCGAGAGGCCACTGCTGACCGCGTTTGCGTCCGCATCGCTTTGAGGACGCAACTCCGCGAACGGAATCCGAGCCGCTCCGCCCAGGTACAGACTCACTCGCGACGGCGGCGTGGTGGAGCCTCCAAGAAAGGTGGGCATCGCACCGGCACACGCCGTGGTCGACGCCATCACAAAGACGAGCGCTACGAAGCGCACGATCAACCGGCTACTTTCGGAAGCGCGACGGATAGTCGTTCGCAACGGCTCGCTTCTGCAGCTCGGTATCCTCCGGGTGCAGCTTGATCGCTCGTTGAATCAGATCGGGCTCGACCTCGACATGGCTCGGATCAGGCAGACAGCATTCGACCGGACAAACTTCCTGACACGCTTCCTGATCGTGGAACCCCACGCACTCGGTGCAAAGCTCGGGATCGATTACGTAGATCTCGTCGCCTTGGCTGATCGCTTGATTGGGGCACTGCGGTTCGCACGCGCCACAGTTAATACAGTCGGATGTGATGTAGGTAGCCATTGTGAAGTGCCTATGTGCTCGGGCCTGCAAGCAACCCTCGCAGACTGCTCGGTTTCAAAATCGAAGACTTCGAAGCTGAAGTCTCGGAAGCATAGGGGCTACGTCAGCCGGCGAAGGTGCGCAATCGCACAGGGCCTCGGCGACGCTTCGGAGCATCGAGGAGCGCAGCGGATTCCTGCACCCCGTCCTCGGAGAGGAGGTCCGCGACGAGATCGTAGTCGGCCGCATGCGTGACGATCGCTCGTCGCAACTGTCCAACGCTTCCCTCGCCGTTGGCAAGGTGAACCTTCCCGTCGATCTCCGGCGCCTGCCCGAAGTACCGACCTTCGAGCAGGAATTCGCTCTCGTCGCTCGGCGCGTCGATCAGCACTTCGATCTCCTGACCGATGAGCGACCGCAGCTTCTTCTTGCTGATCGGGCGCTGTGCAGAGAGAAGCTTACGATGCCGCGCCGCCGCGACTCGCGCGGGAACGGGCTCGCCCATTTCGTGACTGCGTGTGCCCTCTTCGCTGGAGTACCGGAAAACACCGACGCGATCGAACTCAGCCCATCGCACAAACTCGAGTAGCTCTTCGAAATCAGCTTCGGTCTCGCCTGGATGGCCCACGATGAATGCGGTCCGGAAGACCAGATTGGGAACGCGCGTTCGCAGGGTCTCGACGACCTTGCGAAGACGCGGCCCACCGTGTCCACGTCGCATGCGACGCAGCATGGAGTCACTCGCGTGCTGGAGAGGCATGTCGACGTACGGAAGCACGCGAGGATGATTCGCCAGCAAATCGATGAGCTCGTCGGTCAGACCTTCGGGGTACAGGTAATGCAGCCGTACCCACTTCACGCCGTCGACGTCCGCAACCGCCTTTACCAGGTCTGCGAGCGTTTCTCGGTCCTTCGCCGCACCGCCTTTTAGATCGCGGCCCCACGCCACAGTGTCTTGGCTCACCAAGTTGAGCTCAACGGTGCCCTGACGTACTAGGAGCTTTGCCTCGCGCACGACGTCGTCTATGGAGCGCGATCTTTGCTTTCCGCGAATCGCGGGAATGATGCAGAAGCTGCATGTGCGATTGCATCCTTCGGCGATCTTCACATATGCAGAATGAGACGCCGCGGAGAGCTTCCGTGGATCTGTCACTCGAATCGTATACTCGGCGGGATTGCCCACCAGCATTCGGGGGACGGAGGTCTCTTTGCCCAGAGGTGCTTCGAGCACGTTCTTGAGCTTCAGCATGTCGCTCGAACCAAGGAAGTGGTCGACCTCGGGCATCTCGCGCGCGAGCTCGTCCGAGTATCGCTGGGAAAGACATCCCGACACGACGAGTCGCTTGCACGTGCCCGACTCTTTGAACGCGCTCATCTCGAGGATGGCGTCCACGCTCTCTTCTTTCGCAGCACCGATAAAACCGCACGTATTGATGACGATCACATCAGCGGTGTCAGGCTTGTCGACGAGGCGAAATCCCTGGTTGTCGCTGACACCGAGCATGACCTCGGTATCGACTCTGTTCTTGGGGCAGCCAAGGGAGAGAAAGTGAATCGTCTGGGGCGCGTTGGATTCGAGAGACTTGGATACGGACTTTGAAGGCACGGGTACTCACGGCCGGAACAACATGGTGTGTGCGCCGGTCGCGAAGGGTGTTGTGCGACCCGCACCTCGTCAAGGGTCGGACGAAAGCTCGATTCCCACGTCTGGATCGAGTAAGTATCCGTCATCATTGCGGATAATCACTTTGTCTAGACCCATCGTGCGCAATGTGTTCACGGCAACGTAGACGCGATTCGCTCCGGTTTTTGGGCCAATCGGGTCCTCTGGCCAGCCTCTCGCCACCAGGTCGGCAACGCTGAGCGGGCGCCCGAGCGACGACAGCCTCGCATCGACGAGAGCCGCGACGATGCGTCGTAGCGCGCTCCGCGAGGAAAGGTCGATCGTGGATTCCTCGTCGAGTTGAACGCTGAGGCAGCGCGGCGCGATTCGCAAGCGCACTGGCTTCTCCGCGGTCGCAGGCCTGAGGTATCCCATGACCGAAGCGACCATGATCGCTGTCTCGGGCGCAATCGGTTGAGCCTTCTTCGCGTCCTCGAGCAACGACGTCTCGATGCTACCCGTGAATAGGGCGCGCAGAACGCGAAGTGCATCCGCTGACCTCGCGTGCGTTGCATCGACGGTGGCCACTTGCGCGTCGAAGCGTTCCAGCGAGTCGGGTTCCGCGTGCAACGCGTGACCAATCGCAATCCGCAAAGCGCCCGCTCGCGCCTGCAGGTACTGCACACCGGAGCGCTCCGCCAGACGAGTGGCCTCGATCGCTACGTCGTGGGCGTTTCGTAGGCGACGCGAACGTAAGTAGAGTCCCGCGAGAAGTACGCGAATGCCGACCGCCGAGACGTCTTGGCCGCTCTCCTCCAACGTCCGAATGGCATCGAGCAGGTGCTGCTCTGCATCGAGATCAGCGCCACGCTGCACAGCGCACATGGCAAGACCGCGAAGCGCCTGAGCCTCGGACACGCAGTACTTCATGGCGCGAGCCGATCGAACGGCGTCACGCAGCAATGTCTCCGCCTTTCGGATATCTCCGACCGCATGCGGCAGGCTCGCTTCGCAGGTGGTCATGACCGGTGCGAACCGATTCCGCGGTGTAATCCCGGTGGCTTTCGCGGCGACGACATTTCTCTCGACGCCGGCAAGGTCGTTCGTGCCAGCGGCAAAGACGGCGGCGGAAATGTATAGACACCGCTGCGTCTCGATATTCGCGTTCGCGACGTGAGCGAGCGCTTCTTTCATCAGGTCAGCGGCCGGACGTCGTTTGTCGAGCTGCTGACTGAGCGCCAACATTTGGAGCACGTTTACGAGCGCAGAGGTGTCACTTGGTTCCTTGGCGACCAACAGTCGCGCGATGCGAATCGCCCGCTCGTGTTGCTCGATCGAAAGATCCAGCTTCCCAAGAACTCGAAGCGCGTAGCCGTAGTTCGTCAGCAGGCGTACGAAGACGGAGTCGACTTCATCGCTGTTATGGGCATCCATGCAACGCTTGAGCATCCGAGCGTAGTGATCTGCAGGGCCCCGAGCATCGATGATCGCTTCCATCGCGAGGGCCAACCGGCTTGCTAGGTTCCACTCGTTCGCATCTGCGAGCGCGTCGAACGCATGCCACAGAGACAAGAACGCGCGGTCCAACTCGCCAACCGCCGTCGTACCGTCTGAGGGCATCGACGCGACGATGCTCTCGCCTACCGAGACCATGTGACGAGCAAACCGCAGCGTCATCGATGCGTGAAGCTCGGGATCGGAAAGCTTCACCGCTCGCTCTCGAACGACCGCGTACAAACGAAACGCGTCGCGCTCGCGCATCACGAGAGACTTCGCAATGAGCTTCGCCAGAAGCGCAACGCCGTCCGCTCGTCCGCTTACCGATTCGGCCCACGACAAGTGGAACGCAAACGGAAACACGGAAATCGCACCGAGAAATTCGCGCTCTTCGTTCGACAACAGCTCAAGGGACCAGTCCACGGTCGCTGCGAGCGTGGTCTTGCCAACACCGGATTCGCCCAGCTTACCGGCCTTCAGCTCGGCAGAAATCTGATCGGCGCTGCTCGTCTGAAGCCGCGCACCTGCAAGCTCGAGCGCGAGGGGAAGGCCGTCGAGAGTGGCCGCGAGTGAGCGCAAGCTTGCGCTGTCTTCTACATGCGAGCCGGCGCGGTCTCGCATGAGTGCGATCGCAGGCTCGAGACCGAGTCCGAGCAGTGACACTCGGTGCTCGGCCGCGATATTCAGCGCCTCTCGGGACGTGACGATGAAGTGCACCAGAGGCGCGGTTTCCACCCAACGCGCAAGCCGCGTAGCAAGGGCATCGAGCACGTGCTCTGCGTTGTCGAGAACGACAACCATATCGCCGCGAGCGTGAAGCAGTCGACCAATGACGTCTGGAGTGAGCGCTTGTTTCGCGTCGCCGAGCTCGAGCGAAAATGCGATGCGTTGATCGACTTCCGAATCGCTTCGGGTGCTGGAAAGGTCACAGAACCACGCTCCGCCGTCAGGTGGTTTCGCCTCGGCGACTCGCCGAGCGACTCTGCGCGCCAGCCGTGTCTTGCCGGCACCCGGAGCTCCGAAGATGGTCACCAGCTGAGAGCCGTTCACGAGCTCGCTTGCGAGCTTTTCGTCATCGTCACGACCGAACCACCCTCCTGCATCCGGTTCGATGTTCGTACGGATGTCTACGGGAAGACTCATGCGACCCCTCTTTTCATCGCGATCAGATCGCGAGCGTAACCCCGAACCAACCGCGAACGATGCTCGCTACGCCGAACAACATGGTGCTCGAGCCACCGAATCCTAGCTCACCAACGGCGTGGATGACGATGTCGCGCGTGATCGCGAACTCGAGACCTGCGCGCGCGAGAGCCGCCGTGTAGCCCTCGGTAGTGCCCGCATCGACAGCATGAAGAAGACCGGCACCGAGCAGTCCACCGATCGTGAACGTAACGATGTCGCCCGCACGCACCCCAAGAAGGAGACCCGCAAAAATGCTCGGAGCGATGGACAGCTTATCGAGACCGCCGAATCGCTGGCCGACCAGTCTGCCCTGAGCGAGCAGAACCGACGGTTCTATAGCGACGGACAGGTGCCAGTCGCCCTCCCCTGAGACCTCGATTCGCATGGGAAACTCGGCCGCCGAACCAAACCCGTTGGCGAAGCCCATGATGGGAGACCCGTAATAGATCGCCGCGCGCAAACCAATGTTGAACCGGTCGAGTGGGGCTAGCGTCAGTTGGCCATTTACGCCTGGCCACCCGGCCTGAAAGGTAAACGTGGAACGCCCACGCTCAAGTAGACGCCCGCTGATGACCGAGACGGTCCGCGTGTTCCCTGGATTTGCCTGAGCAAAGGCACGACCTGCGCTAACGAACAGGAGTCCAAGAGAAATCAAAGCCAGGGCTGCGGCACGTTGCACAGGGCCTCGGTACCACGCACGTTGCGGCCTTCGCAAGCGAGAGGGAAGAAGTTGTGCGTTACCCCGTAAGTCATCGAGTGGAATCCCTGAAAACCGGCGCGCGGTTCACGATCACACTGCTGGTGCTACTCACGGCTGCGTGCCGACGCTCGGGCGGCGGCGGAACTGGCGAGCCAATCGGTTCGGATGCCGCGACCTTCTCGGCCTCGGATTCGAGCATCGTCCTCTCGGATCGAGGCACCAACTTCGTGCCGGACAGTCGGATCACGCTTCCGGACGTCGCGATGCCAGCCGACCGTGTCGTGCCTAGAGACGTGAATACAACGGGTGCAACTCTACGTTTCGCAGCCGGAACGGATGGCGCGATCGAAATCTTCCACGATGGCGAGTGGCGCGCGATTTGTGACGACGGGTTCGCCGAGGCGGACGCTCGCGTCGCTTGCCGGCAGCTCGGATTCAGCGGCGCGAGAGGCTTATCGCGAACTGTCACGTTTGGATCCGGCTCCTTTTGGCTAGACGAAGTTGCGTGCAGCGGAACCGAAGCGCGATTGGACGACTGCGCACACGCGGCATGGGGCACGCACGATTGCAGTGCTGGCGAAGCTGTTGCCGTCACGTGCGAGTAGTCTCCGCCGCCTCCGCACGCGAGGCCTAAAAAACCCTCTTTGACGTGGACCCCACACACTCGTAGTCTCGTCCGTCCATGGAACTAAGGGTCCTCGGTTGTCACGGAGGCGAAACGCCGAAGCACAAAACGTCGAGCTTCCTCATCGAAGGCCGAGTGGCTCTCGACGCGGGTGCGGTAACGAGCATGCTCGCGCTCGAGCAGCAGCGTAACATCGAGGTTGTCCTCGTTAGTCACGCGCATCTCGATCACGTGCGCGACCTCGCGTCGCTCGCAGACAATCGATGCCAGCAAGGTGGCCCGCCGATCGTTATCGCGGCGCCGAAGGCAACGCTCAACACATTGAAGAAGCATTTCTTCAACGATCAGCTTTGGCCGGATTTCACCAAGATCGACACGCCCCTTGGTCCTACGATCGTCTACAAAGAGCTCCCCCTCGAAAAGAAGACCGAAGTCATCAAGGGCATCACGGTTCAGGCCGTCGAGGTAAGCCACACCATCGACACGTGCGCGTTCATCGTGCAGAACGGGGGCGGTTCGATCGCGTATTCTGGCGACACCGGTCCCACCAAACGCCTTTGGGAGGTCCTCAACAAGACGGACGACCTTCGCGCGTTGCTCATGGAAGTTTCGTTTCCGGATGAGCAGCTCTCACTCGCCGTAGCATCGGGACATCACACACCAGAGACGCTCGAGCGAGAGCTTCACAAGCTCAAGAAACCGGCGGACCTTCCGATTCTGCTCTATCACATCAAGCCCGTGTTCCAGCGGCGCGTCGAGAAGGAGCTTGCCGAGATCCGCGGGCGAAACTTCGAGCTGCTCCGGCTCGGTCAGCAGTTCGTCCTCTGACCTTCGCGGCGCAAGGCCTGACGGTCACTCAGCAGCCGCACCCCTCCTTGGTTGCGGCCGTTTTCGTTTCCGAGTTTCCGGGGCCACTCGGCGATCTGAACGTTCCCAGTCACGTATCCGCGCTGCATGCCGCGGGCGCCGAAGCTCCGTTCCGCGCGACCGACGATGTGCGCACGCGAGTACGTGAAATGCTTCGATTCGGCGGGTACAAGCCGACAGGTCGAGGTAAACCTGCTTCCGAGTACTTGGCTGGCGCGGTGGAGAAGGGCACGTTTCCCTCGATCAACCTTGCTGTGGACCTTTGCAACGCGGTCTCACTACACAGCGGTTTGCCAATCACTGTCGTCTGCGCGACGCGTGCCGAAGCGCCCTATCGAATCGCTGTCGCACGTAAGGCAGACAGTTACGTTTTCAACTCTGGGGGCCAGATCATCGACGTCGATGGGCTGCTGTGTTTGTTCGATGCCAACGGCGCCTGCGGCAACGCGGTCAAAGACAGCCAACGTACGAAAACAGCGCCCGATACGACGCGCACTCTGAGCGTAATCTGGGGAGCCGCGCACCTGCCGTACACGACCAATCGAGTCGCGGACTGGTACAAAACACTGTCCGAGAAGGCTGGCGTCCGTTGCTCTGACGCGATCGTCGTCGAGCGCCAAGCGCAGTAGCAGCTAGCGCCTGCGGGCCGAAGCAAGTTCAACACGGCTCGCACGCCTACATCTTCCCGGATTCAGAAGCTGGTGTTAGCTTGGTTTGCACGGTCGCTTGCGGACCGAGCTGTGAGGGCCGCTTGCGGGCCTGAGCAAGAAACACAACGTCTGCAACGGTCATGCCCCGGAATGGTCCGGAGTCGCGAGAACGCGACGGTGCACACCTAACGAGGACCCATTGCTTGCGGATGGTCCCCACTACGAATGCCCGAACGCTAGGGGCCGACGTCGAAAGACGTTCGTTCTCGAACAATCTGGGCACCGGCATCTGCCGGGGGAGGAATGTCAAACATGCACAGTACTATCGACCTCTTCTTGGGGGCACAGCAGTACTAGTTTGAGCTTCGGGAGCTGTTGCAACCGCAGCAACTCCCGAACCAGACAGCGCTCGAGACTGCCTCCTCCATAAGAGGTCACTCGACCGGCGGATTCGTAACGTGCGTGAGAACGCATAACTACGAGTCCGCCGTTTCTTATTCCGCGCTCCGGAGGCGGATGGGTCCTACTGGGTGAACCACCGGCACTGGTTCTCGACGCATCCGCAGAACGCCTGGCTAAGCGTCGTGTAGTAGAGGCATGTGCCTGACCCATGATCCACGTCCCAGCGCCCGCAACCGTTTCCGCAACCGGTCGTCACGCATTCGCCATCGTGAACACATGCATTCTCGGGACGCGCAACTGGCAGAGGCTGGGCGCGCTCCGGGTTTCGTGCATATCGGGGTGCAGATGGAAACAGTCGGCTCTGAAAGCAGGCCTCGTATGCGATCGGTTCGCATCGATCATCGGAAGGCGTGCACCGAGGGCCGCCTGGATGAGCAACTCGTGCGACATGCGCCTCGGTCGCGTCAGGTTCCGAACACCGACCGCCGCCGCAGCCAAGCGCGGTTAGCGAGATTGTGGCCACCGCGATCAGCCGCTTGAGCATGCGTCGCGGTACGCAAGCACGATGCCACATTCTCGCCTCGGTACCGATTGGCTAATAAAGACGCTGAGAGAACGCCTGTTCACAGCTGCGTGCTCCGACACGGCGCGATAGAGATACGCATGGCCACCACGAGCACCAAGAAACCCGCACGCGCGAAGAAGCCTGCCAAGGGTGCAACGCCCACGACAAAGCGTCCGCGAAAGACGAAGCCTCAAGCGTCCATAACGGATCTCAAGGCATCGGAGCTCGCGCTGGAATTCGATCACTCGGATCTCACGGAAGTCGCCGAAGCCGTCGTGCAAAGCAAGGGTGCGGTGCTCGGTGCATACCGAGATCCCTTGGGTGGACATCCGCTTCTTCTCGCATCGCTTCCGATTGATGACGTGGCGCCAACGTCGTTTCAACGAGATGCGTCACCTGCGCACGTGAAGAAGCTCGTTCAGGCAATCGGCAAGAGCAAACGCTTCCTCGATCCCCTGATCGTGATGCGCGAGCGCGACGGCAAGTGGCTAACTCCGAACGGCCATCATCGTTTGATCGCGATGCGCGCGCTCGGTGCGAAATCGATCACGGTGCTCGTCGTTCCGGATCGCACGGTCGCGTATCAGATCCTCGCCCTCAACGTTGAAAAGGCGCACAACCTTCGCGAGCGCGGTGCGGAAGTTCGACGGCTGATGATCGATCTCGCAAACTGGGCCGAGGGGGGTGAGAAGGATTTCGAGCTCGAGCTCGATGAGCCCTCGCTCGTCACGATCGGATTCGCGTACGAAGCTCGGCCTCGTATTTCTGGAGGTGCCTACGTATCGGTGCTCAAGCGCGTGGATGAGTGGGTCGACGGCACACTCAAAGAGGCGATAGCCGAGCGCAGACGAAGAGCCGAGCTCGTCGTTCACCTCGACGACGCCGTCAACGAGGCCATCAAGCGGCTCGAAGCCGGGGGCCTCAAGAGCCCGTTCCTTCGCGCATTCGTCGTCGGACGCATCAATCCGCTCCGCTTCATCAAAGGCGACCTCCCGTCCTTCGATGAGCTCCTCGAGACGATGACAACGCGAGCAACCAAGCTCGACGGTTCCAAGATCTCGAGCACCGATCTAGCCGCTACGAGCGGGGCTGCTCCAGAAGAAGACGCATAGACGTTGTAGCGAACTGCTTCGCGTTGAGCCGGAGCGCGCCCGCACGAACCGCGAGGGAGTGTACGCCTTGGTACATGACCGAGCGTTCGGAGGACGTAAGCCCGGATCAGCGCGAATGAGTCGCTACAACTAGACGTTGAAGCGGAAGTGCATAACGTCCCCGTCTCGAACGACATACTCCTTACCTTCCGTCGCTAGCTTACCTGCGGCGCGGCACGCAGCCTCGGACTTGAGGGTGACGAGGTCTTCCCACCAAATGACTTCGGCGCGAATGAAACCGCGCTCGAAGTCGGTGTGGATCTTTCCAGCGGCGCCCGGCGCTTTCGTACCGCGCTGAATCGTCCATGCGCGAACTTCCTGTTTGCCCGAAGTGAAGTACGTGATGAGGTCGAGCATCGCGTAGCCGGTGCGGATCACATTGTTGAGGCCGGGCTCCTCGAGACCGCTCGAGGCGAGGAAGTCGGCGCGATCGCCGATGGGAAGCTGCATGATCTCGGCCTCGATGGCCGCTGAGATCACGACGGCCTTCGTGTTCTCACGCTCTGCGACTTCCCGGACGCGCTTCACGAGCGGGTGATTCTCGGCGTCCTTGAGCTGCGACTCCTTTACGTTACAGACGTAGAACATCGGCTTGCCGGTGAGCAGCGAGATCTCTTGGAGGAACTTCTTCTCATCGTCGCTCTCGAAGCTCACGAGCGCGGCACGCTTCCCCTGATCGAGTTCTTTCTCGAGCTTCTCGCAAACGGCGACCGCGACTTTGTCAGCCGCGCTTCCGCCCTTTGCGGCTTTGCGTGATTTATCGAGACGCTTCTGAACGGTATCGAGGTCTCGAAGGATGAGCTCCGTATTGATGATCTCGATGTCTGCGGCGGGATCGACGCGATTCTCGACGTGGATGATCTGATCGTCCTCGAAACAGCGAACGACGTGCGCGATGGCGCTGCACTCTCGGATGTGACTCAGAAAGGCATTGCCCTTCCCTTCGCCCTTCGATGCGCCGCGAACGAGGCCCGCGATGTCGACAAAGTCTACCGTTGCCGGAACGGTCTTCTCGGGAACCGCTAGCTTCACGAGCGCGTCGAACCGTGGATCCGGAACCGGAACGACGCCCACATTCGGATCGATCGTACAGAACGCGTAGTTCGCGGCTTCGGCCTGCTTCGACGAAAGTGCGTTGAAGAGGGTCGATTTACCGACGTTGGGGAGACCGACGATTCCGACAGAAAGACTCATGAGACCGCGGACGTAGCACAGGAGGGTGCTCTCCGCCCAAGGCGGATTCCGAGTTAACGAAGGCGAATCCATGTCACCTGACGTGTCAGGGACCTTGCTGGGCTGTCACACACGAGGCACAACCCTGTTGCTATGGCCCTCGATAGTGACCGGACGATGAGCGAACGCGTCTTGGTCGTAGATGATGAACCCGATTTGCTTGAGCTGGTCGAGTACAACCTGAAGAGCGCGGGGTATGTCGTCACGATCGCGCGGGATGGTGCGTCTGCGGTCGCCGAGATTCGTCGTCAGCAACCAGACCTCGTAATTCTCGACGTGATGCTCCCCGACATCTCCGGAACGGAAATCTGTCGGCGATTGCGCAAGGATCCAGAAACCGAGCACTTGCCCATCATGATGCTAACGGCGCGCGCTGAGGAAATCGATCGCGTCGTGGGATTCGAGATCGGTGCGGATGACTACGTAACCAAGCCGTTCAGTCCGCGCGAGCTTGTGCTGCGAGTAAACGCGCTGCTTCGCAGAGCCAGCATTCCACCGCCTGACTCTCAAACCACCGCGCGTCTCACGTTCGGAAAGCTCGTCATCGATGAAGCGCGTCATCGCGTAACGGTCGGCGATACGAACGTCATGCTTACCGCGCTCGAGTTCAAGCTCTTGCTCGATATGGCAACGAAGCGCGGACGTGTGCAAACACGCGAAGCCCTGCTGGAGCGCGTTTGGGGATACGCACCCGGCGCCGAGACACGAACCGTAGACACGCACGTCAAACGCTTGCGAGAAAAGCTCGGTGAAGCGGGTGACCACATCGAGACGGTGCGCGGAGTGGGCTACCGGTTTCGCGAAGAAGTTTGACCGAGGCCATCGCGTTCGAGCACTGTGAGGGGTGCTCGGCCCCCCGAGCACGTACGCACCTCACGTCGAAAGACATACGCCTTTGACCCTACGATCGACGACACAAGAGCAGGGCGAGCTTCGGACGATCCTCAACTCCATGGTCGAAGCGGTGTTCGTCACGGATGCGGACGGCGCGATCGTCCTTTCGAATCAAGCCCTGGTAAAGATGCTCGGGCACGAGAACGTCCTCGGGCGAACGGCTACTGACGTCATCCAGAGCGATGCTTTGCGGGACGCACTCGATGCCGCGCTCGAAGGCCTCCCCCAGTCCGTGCAAATTGAGACCAAGACGCCCGCTGAAGAAGCACGCACGCTCTCCGCGCAGGTCGCGCCGCTGCCGGAAGGCGGCGGAGTGGTCGTCGTCCTTCACGATGTCAGCGAGCTGAAGCGCGCGGACAAAGTTCGCCGCGATTTCGTAGCCAACGCGAGCCACGAGCTGAGGACACCCCTCACCGCGATTCGCGGTTTTGCGGAGACCCTACGCGATGGCGCGCTCGACGACCCCGCGACGTCCCGCAAGTTTCTAGAACGCATTCTCGAGCACACTCAGCGCTTGCAGACGCTGATCGAAGACCTTCTTCAGCTTTCACGCGCGGAATCGCCAGAGATTGCGTTCGAGCGAAAACCGATCGACGTACGCGCCGCGTTTGCGAACGTGCTTCGTGGCCTCGAGCCGCAGGCACGCGCAAAGAACATCAGCATCACCGTCGATGGAACTCTCGAGGAGCCGGAGATCTACGCCGATGCGCGCGGCGTGGACCAGGTGCTCGTCAATCTCGTAGAGAACGCGGTGAAGTACACACCAGCCAACGGACACGTGACCATCCGGACAAGCCTGGAAGGCAAGCACGTCGTCATCGAAGTGAGCGACACCGGCCCTGGTATTCCTCCGGCGCAGCTCACCCGAATCTTCGAGCGCTTCTACAGAGTCGACCCAGGTCGCGCGCGTGACGTAGGCGGCACGGGATTGGGCTTGGCAATCGTCAAACACCTCATGCAACGCATGCTCGGAGAGGTCACTGCGGAGAGTCGCGTGGGGCAAGGCACAACCTTCCGACTGCGTTTCGCTCGCGTTCTCGACTAGCTCGAAGCGGCCCCTGGCTTGCTATTTGCTCGTTTCGTAGGAGTTTGCCCGGCTCTGTGTCATGTCCGCAGGTACATCGAGCAATTCCCGACTGCTTGCAGGTCGGGAAGAAAGTAGTTTCTGGCCATCGTGACTAGCCGTTCACACATCCCTGCTCGTTTCTGTTTCACACTCTCGTCGTGTGCGGCCCTCCTCGCGTGCTTGGGGACATCGAGCACTGCCCACGCAGATAGCGTCGTCGTCCTCGAAACACAGGGCGAAGCGACCGCCGCCGCCAGGTCCGAGATCGCGGCGCACGTCATCGCCGCCATACAAGCTGAGAATCACGTCGTCTCGCAGGTTAGATCCGAGAGAACACGCGTTCCGAGCACGTCCCCCGAGTTCGCCGCGATCGCGACTCGAGAGAACGCGCACTGGGTGGTCACAGTGAGCGTGCAACCGTTGCGAGCGCAGTACCGATTGTCGGCGAGCGCGTTTTACGCGACACGCGGGCGTCTCGAAGAGATCACGGTTCTCGTGATCGACGACGAGAGTGAATCAGCGCGTCTTCGCGATGTCTTCCGCTGCATGCTGCGCGAATCCGGGCTTGGTGAAGATGCGCTTCGTTTGACGGCAGACACTTCGCCAGCGAACACAGACGATGCTGCAGCTCGCGAAGCCGCTGAACGAGCGCGCCTCGAAGCAGAGGCTCGTGCGGCAGAAGCACAGCGAGACCAACTCGCACGAGAAGCACTGGCACGTGAAGAGCAAGCTCGGCGTGACCGCGATGCCGTGAGCGCGCGTGAGGACACTGCGCGCGCAGCCGCGACAGCGCAGGTCCAAGCCACTCGAGACTGGAACGCTCGGATTCTGTTCACGCACTCGACGAAGCTATTGGCGGTCGGAGCAGGCTTCGGCTTCTCCGCTGTCATCCCACAGGACGCGCGACGCGCGGGTGGAGTACTCGTAACGGTACCGGTGCGCCTAGGCTATGCGATCTCTGCGTTGCGCGGGCTCGAGCTTCGTGGCGGGCTGGATATCGTTGCCGGGGCGACGAACGGACTCGCGATCGTCGGTGGCGTTGCGTATGGGTATACCCCGTTCACTGCGCCACTTCATATCGGCGCGACGTTCGAGATCGCAGCGTACATCTCGTTTTCAGGCGCCCGCGATGTCGCCGCGTTGATGCGTTTCGCACCGCTCGTCTCGTACAGCTTCAGCGAGACGATTTCTGTAGAGGCGCTTCTCCCCGATGTGAGCTTTCTGTCGGCTGGATCTGGTGCTTGGACCGTTGGCGCAAGCGCACGTCTGCGCGTGATCCTTGACTAGAACACGCGTCTAGAACAACCAGTCGAGCGGTTGGCGGACATCGTGGACGGCTGTTCCGCACGCCACGAACTCTGGAAAGTCGCGCCGGAAGCACGCATCGATCGTCGAGCAGCTCGACTCTTCGGTGACGCAGCCCTGTGAGCGCAGAAGCTGATCCGGATTGAAGTGCGACCACTGAAGCTCGGATGTGGGCCCGAAGAGGCGGTCGTTTGAGCAATAGAACCGCATTCGAAACTGCGCGAGCCTGGAGTACGCAGTCGTATGGGTCTCGTAGACGCGCGCAACACACGTTTGCGCTTCCGAGCCCGAGAACGTTCCGCAACCGCTGGCACCAAAGCAGCTCATCGCATCGATCAGAGAAGTTGGATTCCCGCGTTCGCACATTGCCGCATACGCACGCCAAAGGCAGACGGCACGCGCATTTCCACTGCAGCGCTCGGCAAGCTCCAAAGCGTGGGCCCGACATTCGAGAAGGCCTCCGACATCGCGTGGAACGTCCTGAGGCAGAGCGGCGTCCTCGGTGATAGCACCGGCTTCAGTATCGCTCGCAACGAGAGCATCGCGCGCGGAGTCGGCGGACGCATCTGTCCTGGGCGCGTCCGCCCGCACATCCGAGGCACGTGCGTCGAACTGCGCGGCGTCGCGCGTGTTCGCGTCCGTCCTTGCATCTGTTGCGTCCAACCGCGCATCCGAGACGTTCACATCGCGCTTGGTTCCCGCATCCAGGGAGATCACGTCGCCCCCAGGTGGAGGGAACCAGGAGACGTCGTGCGAGGCCGCATCACCCTCGGGCAGAGACTGAGGCAACGTCCAACCGCGTGCACAGCCGCTCGCAACCATCAAGGCGAGTCCGACGGATGCA
>CAZWQH010000002.1:27684-44977 GCA_964635815.1 uncultured Sandaracinaceae bacterium | reverse complement strand
ATATCGAAGACGAGAGGACAGACGCCGCTCGCTCCGACGGGAAGAAAGGAGCGCCCAACGCCCGTAGGGCATCCTTCTCGACTCGGTGCGACTGTAGCGTTCGTGCGCAGCGCGATCTCTTCGAGGTGAGGTCGAGCCGCTGCGCCGCTCGCGATGCCGATAACGCGCGCTCCGACCGTATTTAGAGCGTTTGCAGCTTCGGCGACTGTTCGGGTCGTCGGAACCTGGGCGCTGTACGTCATCGGAGTGTGCGTCGGGGCGTCCGTAACGTGCACTACGATGGGAAACGCACCTTCTCGGAAGCCAACCCCACCTCGGGTAATCGCGGTGGACGGAAACGCGGGCACGTAGCCGGGGATGCCAACACCCGTTGCGATTTGGTAGAGCGCTTCGGCGCCCGACTCCGGAAGATCACCACCAGCGCCTATCGGCTGATCCAGGCTGGCGACGGCGCTTCGAACGCGGCTCAGGTCGCGCGTAAGCGACGTGAACAATTGAAACGGGACGTCGTTCGAGGCGCCGAACGGCATGATCGGGAAGTCCTCGAAGCTCGACACCCCGAAGGCGACATCCTCCACTCGGCGGCTCAGCTCCGGAACGATCCGGCTGTCGAGATCGCTTTGGAGCGCATCGATTTCACCATCGAAGCTGCCGGTGGTGTCGATTGAAAAATGTACGTCGAGTCGGGCAACGCTGACCTGGATGGTCACATCGTAGGAAGCTGTCGCACCGAACGGAACCTGCACTTCCCGGGTCGATGGAGGTAGCACAGGCGTGTCTGGACGGATCGAAATGGGAATCTGCGCGTCACCACTTATGCGTGAGTCAGGCGTGTCTCGCCCGCCGTCCAAGCTGCCGGGCGGGGGGGGCAGGTTGCCACCGCAGGCGGTAAGAAACGTGAAAGCCCAGACATACGGAGATCTCACCGTCATTGACACCCTTATCGGTCCGCGTACCATGGGCGGGTCGATGTTTAAGCTCGTCATCTCGGACGACGAAGGAACGACCACGGTCGTTCCACTGGCGCGTGATGAGATCACGATTGGCAGGAAAGAAGGAAACACCATCCGACTGACCGAGCGCAACGTTTCTCGCGCGCACGCCAAGCTGCGCCGCGCGAACGGTGCGTTTCTGGTTGAGGATTTGGGGTCCGAGAACGGGATTTCCCTAAACGGCGAGCGGATTTCGAGCCAAGGGCATCTCAAGCACGGCGACGAGATCCACATCGGCGACTACACGCTCATTCTGCAGGACGATGCCATCGCGGCGGCCGATGCGAGTCGACTTGAGGCTGGTGGGCTCGAAGCGACCCCTCCGATGGGTTCGCAGCAGTTGCCGGTGACGGTCCCTGTGTCGGGTCCTGCAGCAGCTGCCGTGGTGCAAGCAAGCATAGCTGAAGCGGCGAAAGCCAAAGTGGTCGAGGCAGCGCCGGATCCCGCGCGTCGCATGGCAATGCCTACGCTGACTGGGACGCCGCCGCTCGAGACTCCGGGCAACGGGGCTCGGACGCAGTTCTCAAAACCGCCTCCGGTCCCGAGTGCGCAACCGAAAGCGCGAACGGATGTTGGCGGTGCGGTCGTTCAGCCGCGCCTGGTGATGCTTTCTCTCCCGAATCCGGGGGCGGAGTATCCGCTCTCGCGCGAGCGGACGCGGTTCGGACGATCGGAAGATCTCGAGGTTTTCGTCGGACATCGTTCCATCTCCCGCGAGCATGCGGAGCTGACACGCGGTGCTGAGGGTTTCGTGATCACCGATCTCGGCAGTCAAAACGGCGTCCGCGTGAACGGGAAAGACCTTCGACGGGCGGTATTGTCGTCCGGCGATTTGCTCGAGCTCGGTCAGGTTCGCTTTCGATTTGTCGGCGCGGGCGAGGCGTACTCGTTCGATGCGGACAAGACGACGGTCGCGACACGGCGTGAAAGCAGCTCTCGAACCGCGTGGGCCGCAGCCATCATGATCATCGGTGGCGCTCTAACGATCGCAGGCGCCGTCGTGTTTTGGCCCGGTAGAACGGCCGAAACCGCGTCAACTGCCAACAATGCGACCACGATTGTGACGTCGTCCGATCAGACGCCACGGCCGTACGTAGCGAACCCGCCCGCCGAAAACGTTGCGGCGAGAATAGTCCCGATCGACCCTACAGAGGCTCGAGTCCAAACCCTGAAAGCTCAATGCGACTCCGCGCTGGTCGTGATGGATGCCGCAGCTGCGCACCGCGCTGCTCAAGAGATCTTGCGGACAGTGCCCCGTTCCAACACCGCGGCGCAGGCTCTCGGTCGTCAGTGCGCGGCGGACGCGGAGACGTTGAAGAGCGACCTAGCGTTGTTGGACCGGATGCAACGTCGAGTGCGCGTCGGCGACATCAACACCGCCAACCGGATCCTCGCCTCACTCGCGCCCGAGAGTCGCGTGCGGGCGACACCTGCCTATCAAGAAGTAAGCGCTGCGCTGGCGGCGGCCACGACCGAGACGACGGCCCAAGTGGTCGCATCGACAGGCCTTCCTACGGGCAACGCGCCCTCGAGCACAGGCACACGGACGACCAGCGGCGCGCCTCGCGTGCCGTCTGCTTCCAGCGGCAGTTCGAACCCGCCTCGCAACCCTCGTGGCACCGACAACACCGGACGCGATCCACGCGCAACAACCGCTGGCCGAAATCCAACGGCTCAGGGGTCGGGAAGCACCCAGGCGGGCTCGCCGCAGCCAGTTCCAACGAGCAATCCTTCTGCGAACACCGCGCAAGCCGGTGCGACGAACACCACCGCGGACAACGGGGAGGCGAGCCTTTCTCCTGCTGACGCTCTGCGCCAGGCTCGCGGCTGCATCCTTCGTCGGCCGCCCGATCAACAGTGTGTTCTCCGCTTGCTCGAGGGCCGGGCTACCACAGCAACCGCGCTCGGTATGGTGATCGAGGCGCACCTGCAGATCGGTCAGGAACGGCAGGCGCTCGAAAAGATGCGACGGTACGTCGACCGCTATCCCTCCGAGGTCGGAGCGGAGAGGTATCGTCGGGTGCTCGGCGCGTTGACACCTTGATTCGGCGCGTGCTACCGCCCCCCCGCGTCGTGTAAACGGTTGTCTGTTCGAGGATTGGTCTCTCGGCTGTAACTAATGCACAGCGTGTTTGTGGCGGCCGAAGGCCAAGCCCTGACGAGTCGGAAGGATTTCTTGGTGATGACGAGAGAACGAAACGCTCACGACGTGGGCAGCCGCAAGCCGGAGTCGAAGCTTTGTCTTCGTCGGGACCTGCGAGCAGCTCCGAAGTTGCAGCGATTTCTGCATACCCTCCTGGCTGGCTTCTTCTTCGCGTCGGCCGTCGCGACCGGCGGACTTTCTTCGGTCGCGTCCGCGCAGCAACCGCGCCTGCTGGACAACGGCGCTGCGGCCGGCATGGACTTGCACCTGCTGCGTCCTGCTTTGGACTCGAAAGGCCTGCTCTCGCTCAACGGCGCTGACATCCTCGGCGCGGGCGATTTCTCCTTCGGCCTCGTTCTCGATGCGGGCTTCGGCATGTTGCCGTTCCGAGGGTTCCGGAACGATTCGTCGGTTCCCGCCTCGCAGGCGGTTCGTACTGGCCGTCTGGTCACGCTCGGACTGACTGGAACTCTGCATTTCAACTACGGCATCGCGAACCTGCTCGTCATCGGTGTTCAACTCCCGGTTCAGACATTCAGCTCGGAGAACGTCACGGTTCCGGGCGTGTTCAACCTCGAGAACGATGCGCTCCGCGGTCTTGGTTATCAAGGCTTCGGCAACATCGCGATCCACGGCAAGATTCGCATTCTGCGCCCTGAGCGAGACGCGATGGGTCTTGCTGCGACGTTAACGTTGGAAGGCCTCACTGGGGATTCGACGCGATTCTCTGGCGAGCCGTCTTTTGCCGTTTGGCCGGCGCTCGCCGCGGAGATCCAGCCCGCTCGTACGCTCCGACTTGTCGGTAACATCGGCGCGCGAATCCCGTTCGGCAAAGTCGCGACGTTCCCGGTCAACGGTCGAACCGTCCCGACTGGGACCAACGCCTCCATGCCTTCGATGGTCGAGCCAGGGGGCCAGCTTACGTATGGTCCGCTTCTCACGTTCGGTTTTGGTATCGGCTATCGCATCTTCCCGTCTGTCGACATTGACGCAGAGATCTACGGTACGCAGGTTCTCTCCGAGTTCGGCACGGAAGGAGCCCTCTCGCTCGAAGCGATCGGCGGTCTGAAGATCTTCGTCGAGCGGAACTCGTATCTCGTGGTTTCCGCCGGCGCTGGTCTCCCCACCAGCGGATTCCAAGCAGCAGATTTCCGCGCCATGGTCGGGTTCATCTTCGAGCCTACGATTGGCGATCGTGATGGTGACGGTCTGCGCGATGACGTCGATCGATGCCTGGACGAGCCGGAAGATCGCGATGACTACGACGACGAAGACGGCTGCCCTGAGCCGGACAATGACCGCGACGGTATCCTCGACGTGGACGATAGCTGCCCGCTCATCCCTGAGGACCGCGACGGCGATGCCGACGACGATGGTTGCCCCGAGGGTAGCGAAGACGATCGCGACGGCGATGGCATTCTCGACAGCGTCGACGAATGTCCGGACGATCCCGAGGATCGCGACGACTTCCAAGATCAAGATGGCTGTCCCGAGGTCGACAACGATCAGGACGGAATCTTCGACGAAGCGGATCTTTGTCGAAACGATCCCGAGGATCGTGATGGATTCGAGGACGACAACGGTTGCCCCGATCCAGATAACGACACCGATCTGATTCTCGACGTCGACGACCAGTGCCCCAACGAGCCGGAGACCAAGAACGGCGAGCAAGACGAAGACGGGTGTCCCGACCAGGGAAGCGTCGTCGTTCTCGGTGACGAGGTCATGTTGCTCGAAAAGATTCAGTTCGAGACAGACAGCGCTGAAATCAAGCCTGAGAGCTTTCCGCTGTTGGACAAGATTGCTGCGACGCTCAACGGAAACCCGCAACTCGAGTACATCGAAGTTCAGGGGCACGCCGACGAACGCGCCGCAGATGACTACAACATTCGCCTCACGCGTGATCGCGCTGCGTCCGTTGTGGAAGCGCTCGTGAATCGCGGCGTTGCTGCGAACCGCCTTCGCTCCGCTGGTTACGGCGAGCGTTGTCCGGACAACGTCGCGCACACGCCCGTCGCCTGGGAGCAGAACCGTCGCGTGGAGTTCAAGATCCTTCGCACGTCGAGCGGTCCGACCAACGTCGAGATTGCTTGCCCCGCAGGCCGCGAGCTCATTCCAAACTGAGCCACAGACCCGTCACAGTCTCTAATGCACTAGCGCGACCTCTAATGCGCTTGCGCGATGCACATGAAGCTGTCAATCATGGGGTTCGAAGGGTCCTGAGCAGTACGGGTACGCCGATAGATGGCGCGCGAAGCATTTACGAATCTCCTCCATGACATCATTTTGTCTCTCTCGAGCGACCTCCGCTCGATGATGAGGCTGATGGAAGATGGCGACCTGGACGACGAGAGCCGGATCGCGGCTGCCGGCTCGGTGCTTCATCTGCTTTCCGCGCAGAACGCGATTCCAGGCATGCGCGGCATGCTCGCGTATGTCGATGACGCGCTCGTGATGCGTCTGGTTGTCGAGCGCGCGCAAGAGCGCAGTCCTGAGGTTGTTTCGCGACACGCAGCGCAGGGCGGCCTGTGCGAGACGTACGCGACCGACCTCGCGACTGCGCGCGACTTCCTCGGCAACATGATGTCGGTGCTCGACCGAGCTGCTGAGCAGGCCAAGACGCTAAAGCACGAAGGCCACACGGCGCGACAGTGCGCCATCGAGGCGGACTCGAGCACTTGGCTCTATGAATCGATGGTCGAGGTGATGGTGGACTTCGACTTTGACGAGGACGAAGTCACTCGCGCTGCTCGCGGCGTGGGCGTTGACCAGATCGTCCAACAACTCAAGCTACGCGTCGGCAAGGCCTGACTCGACGCGCAGAGGCGCGGGCGATAGGAGAGTTGCAAGCCAAGGCGCCACGAACCCGAGCGGACTGATCGCCAGACGAAACGCTTCGTCTACCGTCCCACCTGGCGAGAGCGACAACGCGACCGCGACTGCGACCGATCCGAGTAGCGCTGCACCTAGCAGTGTGCGTGCAACGCGCGACCGTGCACGCGCGCGCGTGTCGGAACCGAGCGAGACGAACAACGCCGTGCTTGCCAACGCCGCGAGTGTCACAGACGTCGCGTAGCCGTACGTGAAAGCCAAAAAGGAGAAAAGGACCAGAGCAGCTCGGAACAAGCTCGGCATCCGTACGAGTCGTCGGCGCGAGTCGAGCGCGAATACCCCGACCGCGATGACGAAGGAAAAGAGGAACACGGCGGAACCGATGCGGCGCGCGTTCGGCGCCCCTGCGGTCGACCCAGTAGAAGGCAGCGTCTCCTCGGTTTGAGGAAGCGTGGTCTGCGCGTCCGGGTTCTCGATCGCGAACGTCCACGGGGTCAATCGTGGCATGACGACGCGCTCGAACGTCGATTGATGTGAGGCAGCTCGCCCCTCGGCCGGCTTCTCCGCTTCAGAAACTCGCCAGCCGCTACCGCCCCTCGCGGTCGCACTGGTGAAGTGAACGCGCACACGCTCGAGCCCGAGCGCGAAGGGAGGGATCTCGAGCTCGAAACCTTCCGTCGTGTCGGCGCGTCGTTGAAGTCGAACCCTGGCGGTAAACGCGATCCGATAGAGACCACGCTCGAGCGCGTCTCCGAAGATGAGCTCGTAGCGAGCGGCTTCAGTTGATTGAGACGCGGCTGCCGCGCGCCGGCGTACACGCCCGGCTCGCGCAAGAGTTGCGTGCAGCTTGTCTTCGAAAGGCGACTCGTCTTTGCGTTCGAGAATCACGATCGATGGATGCTTTGCTTCGTCGTGCGCAGCGATTGCGAATCCGGAAACGTCGAGTGCCCTGAGCTGCCCGCCGAGCACCGCAACGTCGAGCACGATGCCGGCGAGCACCGTTGCTTCACCGCTCTGCGCATCGTCTCCGACTTTGGAAACTGTGTCGAGGTGAACGGTTGTTTCGACGGCGCTTACCCGCGCGTCTGTCCACGCGTGTGCGGGTCCCGCGACCAGATCGATCGCGGCGGCAAGCACCGCGGGTGCCGCGAGGCGTCGAAACCACATGCCCAGACGCTACGGGGCAGGATGATCGCTCGCAAGAATTCGTCCTACCTGCGCGTGAATCGGGCGATCTAGTCGATACGCAGCCACGACGGCATGAACAACAAGACGAACAAGAGCAGCGTGCCCACGGCAAGAATCCTACGACCTGGCGAGAGCGTTTCGTCCGGAGTCGTGGGCTGACCGATCTGCTTGCGCAGGACGAACAGAATGGTTCCCCACACGACCCAGTGAACGCCTGCCAGGAAATCCGGCTCCGCAGGGCCGCGGGGCGATCGCACCGCAATTGCCACGTGCAGGGCGCTGACCGCGAGTCCGAACGCGACTAGAACGACCGGCAACAGGCGAGAAATGCGAACGAACCGATCGCCCAAAAGCGCGGACGCAACATGGCCCCCGTCCAGCTGGCCGACGGGCACCAGGTTCATCATCGTGACCAGGAGCCCCGCCCATCCCGCGAACGCGGTCTCGTTCAGCAAGATGTCCTGGTCGTGTCCAATCGGACCCTTCAAGACGAACAACAGCCCTTGGTAAAGCAGGGAGTGTCCTTCGAAGAGCGCGCCAGACCCAGGCAATGGACGCGGGCCAACCTCGGACGTTGCGATCCCGAATGCAAGTACAGGCAGTGCGACGATGAGCCCAGCGAGCGGCCCGGCTGCGCCCACGTCGCAGAGGGCGTTGCGATTCGGAAACGGCGACCGAACACGAATGACCGCGCCCATCGTCCCGAGTAGAAATATCGGCGCCGGTATGAAGTAGGGGAGCGAGATGTCGACGCCGTGCCGCCGCCCGACTACGTAGTGGCCAAGCTCGTGGGCCAGCAGGATCGAAAGCAGCGGGACTGCAAAGGTCCAACCGCTCGCGAGCTCCATCGCCGAACTCACTGAATGGCCGAGCCGCATATTCGCGCCGACATACAGAGTGGACGCGAGTGTCGCGAGAAAGAGCATTGCCGATATCAGCATCGAGCCGTTCGACTGAGGCAGCGGCGCACCAGCGAGGTCCGTTTTCATTTCGATTCGGTGGCTGGCGGCACACCTTGCAGAGCCTCTCGCAACCGAACGAGCCGAGTCTCGACCGTGGCGTCGATCGTCCCAAGCTCGCTCGACACCACGCAGCCGCCGCGAGTCAGGGTCTCGTCGGTCACGATGCGGATGGCGCGAACCGCCCCTTCCGCGGTCGCGAGAGCATCGGCTTCATCACTCGGATGCACGCGGACCGTGACCGCTTTCGCCGATCGGACGCGATCGAGAACGTCCGCGATGATCGCGCGCACAAGATCCGGCCGCAGCTCAAGCGCAGTGCGAAGCAATTTCTCTGTTGCGGCAATCGCTGCCTGTTCCAGCTCCGTTTGAGCATCTCTCAACACGGCGTCACGCTTTCGCGCAGCCTCGAGCAGAGTCGCGGCCACTCGCGCATGCGCGTCCTCGATCGCAGCACGAGCAATGGCGTTCTTACCAAGCTCGGCTTCGTGCACGATTCGTTCGGCTTGGTCACGAGCGTCGAGCACTTTCCGCGAGATGACCTTGGTTGCCTGAGCTGCGCGGATCACGCGCGTCATCGTTCGCTTCCGCTCGAAGTCGATTGAACGTGTTCCAAGCTCAGACTCGACAAGAACTCTTGGAGCGAGCGGGCCGGTTTTCGTGCGCTCGCAACTAGCCCGCGACTTTCGACGTCGCGAAGGGTCTCACGGATGCTCTTCGAGCTCGTTCCCCGGCGTTCTTGGACGCGCTGTAGGAGCCCACGAGAAAGGCTCTGCTCGAGGAACGGGTCTTGCCCAGATCCCGCGTGAATTGCGCAAAGCAAGATGTACCCGTCCACATCATCGAGCGGCTTCACGTTGCTCATTCGCTGCGATGGGGAGCGTGCCCCAACTTTGCCGTCGGGTATAGTGCCGTGCGCTGCGACATGAGGCCAACATCCAGAGCGGCTCGGCTACGTTGCCTGTTTGCTGTCGTGTGCACGCAGGCACTCGTGAGCGCCGCAACTGCGCACGCGCAAGACGCCGCTGTTTGCGCGCCGCCGTTGCTTGGGCCGATCGAAGTATTTCCGGCCTCGGGCGCGACTGCCACGATTGATGCTCCTGTGCGCGTCCGATACTCGCCGGGATTTCTTGCGGGTATTCGAAACCCGGAAGAGCTGTTCACTCTTGCCCGGACGACCACCAGCGGTGCGGAGCCGGTTCGGGGTCGCGCTGTGATTCTCGGCGACTGGTTGACGTTCGTCCCGGACAGCTTGTTCCTCGCAGGCGCAACGTACCGTGGTACGGCTAGCGGCGCGGACGTCTCGTTGACATTCACGTTTACCGCTCTCTCTCGGACGGACTGTTGCACCCCCACCTTTCCAACTGGAGCCAAGGCAGAGATCCGTTCCACTCGCGTGGCTCCGCGCTGCGATTTGCCCGCGGGTGGATATCGAGTCGACGTCGCGTTCCCTCCGGCCTCGGACGACGGTCCGCTTGGGGATGTCGAGTACCTGCTGGTCGTGACTCGGATCGAAGGGGGAGTTGGCCCAGACGTTCGCTCGAGAGTTCGAAACTTCGCCACGTCTCGAGTGACCGGTGCGATCACGATCACGGCGTCGGAAGCCGAACGTCCAGTCTGCGTCGGGGTGGTAGCGATCGATGGGGTTGGCCGCCAATCTGCGATTGGCGAAGAGTGTTTCGATCCCATTTCTGGCAACTTCTTTGCGGGGTGCGGGGTCGTTTCAGCGGCGTCCCGCGTCAGTTGGGCAACGATTCTTGCCGGTCTATTCGTACTCTTCTACCTGTGTCGATCTGGGCTTTTCAGAGCAGGCGCGCAACGCAGTTGACCGCGTTTTGCTCCGAGTGGTAGCGAGTAGTAGCCATGAGCATCCCTCCCATCCCACCTCGCGCCTTTGCTGCTACACACGTGGGTAAGGTTCGAAGCTCGAACGAGGACAGCCATCTCGTGGACGAGGTGCTTCAGCTCTACGTCGTCTGCGACGGTATGGGTGGCCACGCGTCCGGCGAAGTCGCGTCCGAGCTGGCGTCCAGAAAATTTCGCGAAGTACTCGTCGAGCAGCGAGCCGTGATTTCTGCGTTTGCTCGTGGCGAAGCGAATCGAAAAGACATCCTGAAAATCCTTGTCCGAGCCGTGGAAGAGTCATGTGCGACCGTGTTCCAGGAGGGCCGTCGAGACCCGACACATCGCGGTATGGGTACAACCCTCGTCGCGCTCCTGATCGCGGGTTCGCGTGGTTTCATGGCTCACGTGGGCGATTCGAGGCTCTATTTGCTCCGTGACGACGTCGTGCACCAACTCAGCGAAGATCATTCGCTCATCAACGAGCTCTTGAAGCGCGGACGTGTTTCTCGAGACCAGGTGCAGCAGATGCACGTGAAGAACGCGATCACGCGTGCGGTCGGGATTCAAGAGAACGTCGAAGTAGACACGCTCGACTTCGAGCTTGTCCCTGGCGATCAGTTTCTCGTCTGCTCCGATGGCCTCCACGGATACCTCGAAGACAACGAGCTTCCGAAGCTGTTTCGCGAGTTCGTTCAGAGCAACGTTGCTGAGCGCTTGGTCGAAGTCGCCAACGAGCGAGGGGGCAAGGACAACATCACCGCGATCGTCGTCTCACTACCCAAAGACGCCGATACGGGCGCGAAGAAGACTCGCGAGCTCGCGCTTCGTCTCGATACGCTGCATCGCGTTCCAGTGTTTCGAAGCCTGACGTATCAGGAGCTCGTGAGCGTTTTGAATGTCACGCGCGTTCGAACGGTGGCAACCGGCGAGATGATCACCCCGGAGGGCGGCGAGTCCGAGGACTTCAACGTCATCCTGAGTGGGCGAGTCACGCTTCAATCCGAATCCGCGCAACTCGGAACACTCTTCGCCGGCGAGCATTTTGGCGAACAAGCGTTGATCGACCGTGCGCCAAGCGTCTACGCATTCGTCGCCGCAGAAGAGACCACACTGATGTCCGTTCGGCGGCGGGATTTCTTCGAGCTGGTTCGAAACGATCACGATCTCGCGATCAAGACGCTGTGGGGACTGCTGAGCGTAGTCGGAGACCGAGTGCGCAGACTTCAGTCTCAGGAACGCCTGCGAACGGCGGCTTCCTCGTCGATTGACGTGGAAACCAGCGAAGGGTAGCCGCGCATCTGCGGCTTACACCTTCTAACTGGCCTTAAATGCGGCCAGAACGATTGATCCGTCGCTCCGCATGTGACATGTCTCAGCGGCTGTGGCTGCACCTCCGAATGGGCACGTATCATCCCGAGAGCCGGAGCCGACGGCTCTTCACGCGCGAGCCTCACGTCGCGTGGAACTCGCGCACACACTCACTTCGCTTGAGGCGAAGCCTCGCACGTGGACGGTCGATCGACCGCTCGTGATCGGGAGGTCGGACCAGTGCGAAATCGTTTTGCAGAGCTCCGCCGTGTCTCGACAGCACGCGCGAGTCGCGCCCGCGGCAGGCTGTGTCTCGATCGTCGATCTTGGGAGCAGTAATGGAGTCTTCCTGGACGGCATCGCGATCGGTGACACGAGCGCGTCCGTTGGTGCGCGCCTGCGAATCGGGGACGCGATATTCGTCGTCGGTCTTGCCGAGCCTGCGAGCGCGGTCACCGCCGAGGCGGACGACGCGCTGGTGGGCGGAGCCTCGCTCGAAGCCATCCGCCGGACACTCCGACTGGTCGGGCCAACGGATCTTCCCGTCATGTTGCTTGGCGAAACCGGGACAGGAAAGGAAGTCGCTGCCCGTCGCCTTCACGTCTTGAGCGGACGCAGAGGGCAGTTCGTTGCGGTCAATGTCGCTGCGGTTCCTGCGACGATGTTCGAGAACGAAGTGTTCGGACACACGATCGGCGCTTTCACCGGGGCTACTCGAGCGCAGAAGGGGCTCTTCGAGGTCGCTGATTCTGGGACGCTGTTCCTGGACGAGGTCGGAGACCTAGCAATGGAGCTCCAAGCCAAGCTGTTGCGGGTTCTCGAGGACGGGAAGGTCCGTCCGGTGGGGGGCACGCAGGAAACCACAGTAAACACCCGCGTCGTTTGTGCAACGAACCGCGACCTCGGGCTCGAGGTTGCTGCCGGTCGGTTTCGAGCAGACCTGTTCGCGCGACTCTCCACGGTGGTCGTGCAGCTTCCTCCGCTACGGTCTCGCTTGATCGATCTCCCAATGCTCGTAACGCACTTGGCTGCACGCCGCGGGCATGGGTCGGTTGAGATTGAGCCCGACGCGCTGGACGCCATGGCGCTTCACGGGTGGCCGCAGAACGTCCGAGAACTCGACAATTGTGTGAAAACCGCGACGCTCTACGACGCGCGGACAGTTCGACTCGAGCATTTGCCAGCGACGCTCCGTGACGGCTACGTCCGCCCGGGCGACCGATTGCGCGACGTTGCGACACCAGGACACGGCTCGCCAGCCTCACGCGTTGTGTCCAACCCGCGAACGAGACATGTCGCGGGTCCGAAGCCGCGTGGGATTCGTCCCACGCGAGAACAGCTTCTCGCCGCCCTTGCCAACAGCCGCGCAAACCTCCGTAAGACGGCGGAGGCGCTTGGAATTTCGCGTGCGCACCTCTACCGAGTGATCGCGGAAGAAGGCCTGTCTGCAGAGGACGCAAGAGCCGCTGGTATGCGACTTGCTGAGACCCAGAGTGGAATCGACGCATCGAGCGAGCCAGAGACTCTGGACCGCTCCGATTCGAAGACCGCATGGAAGCCCAAGCCCTCATGAGCACCGCGAGCCCGAGTCCGCCGTCGATTGCCTCGTCGGCCGTTCGATGCCCCTCGTGTGGTCAGGCTGGCCGGGAGCCCAACCAGTCGTTCTGTCTGCGCGACGGAACGCTATTCGACGGGGCCTTCGTCCTTGGTGAGCGATATCGGATCGAGGAGCTCATCGGTAAGGGGGGCACCTCGTTCGTCTTCGGTGCGCGCCACCTGATTCTCGGCAAGTCCGTAGCAGTGAAGGTGCTGCGGCCCGAGGTCTCGCGCGGCGGGGTCGACGGTCAACGCTTTGTCCGTCACGCGCGGCTCGCCAGTCAGCTGTCGCACGAGAACATCGTGGGCACGATCGACTTCGGGTACGACGCTAGCCGTGAGATCGACTACCTGGTCATGGAGCGCGTGAGTGGCCCGACTCTCGCCGAAGAGATTCGCGCCGCAGCGCCGTTCTCCGCACATCGTTGCGCGAGCATTCTCGTGCAAGTCGCAAGAGCGCTGATCGCCGCGCATGCGCACGGCGTCGTTCATCGAGATCTGAATCCGAAGAACATCATTCTGACGGAGACGAGCGGTCGCTCCGATTTCGTTAAGCTCTGCGACTTCGGTCTCTCTCGCACGTTCGGTACGGATGACCGCGTTACGCAAACAGGCACGTTCGTGGGAACACCGGCGTACATGGCACCGGAGCAGATGGAGAGCTCTGGCGATCACGGGCCAGGTGTAGACATCTACGCATTTGGCGTGACGGCGTACGAAATGCTGTCGGGTGTCCTCCCTTACGAAGGAGCGAACGCGGTCGCTCTTCTTGCGAACAAGTGGCGCGAGCACGCGGCTCCGATTCACGAACGTGTGCCAAGCGTCAACGTGCCTCGTGATCTCGAGGCGTTGGTCCTGGCGTGCCTCGACCCTGATCCCGCGAAACGTCCTGCGAGCGCCGCCGACATCGAGCGTGCGCTTCATGATTGGATCTCCGCTGGAGCTTCGCGCTCGGGCATCAGTGTCAAGCAGCTCGCGACCGCGACGGGGACACAGCTGGGAGTACCCATCTCGTTCGACCTCATTGGTCACACCCTGGGGAGCTATCAAATCAAGCGCCAGTTGGGCGCTGGTGGGGTGGGGTCCGTTTACTACGCGGAGCACACCCTCATTGGCACGCGCGCTGCGATCAAAGTCTTGTTGCCAGAAATGCGCGCGTTCCCCGGAATCGTGGAGCGGTTCATTCAGGAAGCGCGTTCGGCGGGTGAAATCGGCGATCCGCGAATCGCGAAGTACTTCGACTTCGGCTACCTGCTCGACGGTCGACCGTACGCGGTCATGGAGTATCTCGAAGGAACCACGCTCGGTGCCCGTCTCGAAGTGGAAGGGTCGCTCTCCGTAGCGGCGACGGTCGAGATCATGCAGCCTGTCGCAGCTGCGCTCGACAAGGCCCACAAGCTGGGAATCATTCACCGCGACATCAAGCCTGAGAATCTTTTCCTTACCGATCCGTCTACCGGCACCAACGTCAAGGTTCTCGACTTCGGAATCGCCAAAGTTATCTCTCCGCAAGCAACCATCCAGACGAGCGTTGGCTTGGTCGCCGGCACACTCGCGTACGCAGCTCCCGAGCAACTGTTCGGACAGGGCGTAACCGCTGCATCGGACGTGTACGCCTTTGGCGCGACGCTCTACGAGATGCTCACGGGCGTCGTTCCGTTTCACGACGAGCTCGACAATCTCATCATGGCGAAGTCGGGACGAACGCCGCGCCCACTGTACGAGCTGCAATCGAGCATCCGGGCGGACGTGTCGCGCGACGTCCTCCGGATGCTTTCGCCCCAGGCTTCGGAGCGACCTCAATCCATGTCCGAGGTCGGTGCGATGCTCACGACATGGATGCAGCCCGAAGAAGTGGCGCACTCGACCTCGATCCCCGCGACCGTCTTGAGCGAGGTTCCGATGCCACGTACCACTACAGCACCGTTGGTCGCTATCGAGTCGCGTTGGGCGCCGGACGTAACGGACGAGCTTGCTGCAGAGGCGCCTACGCCTGCGAATCGGAAGCGCGCCGCGGGAGTTTGGCTTGCGGTCGCGGGTGCATGTTTGGTGGCGGTGGTCGTGGTTGCGAAGTTGCTGGGCAGCTCGCAGCCGAGCAGCACAGCGCGCACGCATCCGCCTCCGGCGGCGCTTCGGCCCGTTGCGAAACCTGCGCAGACTCCCTCGGGATCGGAGCCAGTGGTCGCCGCTTCCGCGCTTCACGCCGAGCCACCAACATCTGCAAGTATCCCGGCTCCCGCAGGGAGCGTCCCCGTCCAGGCGGTCGGCTCAAAGGTCTCGCGTCCGAACTCTGCTGCAGCGCGTCGTCCATCGCGCGTACAGACAAAGCGTCCTGCCGTGCGTTTCGAGCAGCAAGGTCCGTTGGTAGTGGATCCGTTTGCGGGTTCGCCATGAGCGCTGCCGTCGCACGAGACGCAAACGCGCGCGCTGTGGCCAAGACGGACCCGTGGCTCGACGTGGCGATCCATGGCTACACGCCGCATGCGCTGGTGCATGCCGGACCTCTAGCCCGCGTTTACCGTGGGACAGGACCCGCTGCGGAGCCGGTCGCGATCAAGGTCTACAAAGGCGACGGTGATGGTGAGAATCAGCTTCGCTTCGAGCGTGAGGCAACCATCGGCAAAGCCGTTGCCCACACAAACGTCGCGCGTCACATCGCGGCGTTCGTTGCACCCAATCGCGATGCCTACGTGGTCTCCGAGTGGGTCGAAGGCCATACACTCAACCGATGGCGGGAGCGGGCCACCGGTGCAGAGCTCCTCGACGTTTTCTCCCAGCTGGCCCGAGGGCTCTCTGCCGTGCACGCCGCTGGAGTCGTCCATCGCGACATCAAGCCTTCGAACGTCATGATCGCAACCGAGTACGCCAAGCCCATCCGAGCTTTGTTGATGGACTTCAACCACGCATTTGTCATCGATGCCGTGAGACGCACGGCCGAAGGGCGTATTGCGGGAACGGCGAAGTACATCGCCCCAGAAGTTATGGACGGTGAGCCGGCGACCGTTCGAAGTGATCTGTACTCGTTTGGAGTCGTTCTGGCTGAGACACTCACGGTCGTTGCCGACGTTCCAGAAGTCGTCCGCCAGCCGTTGAACGATGTTTCCGCTTGGCTCCTCGAGCCGGAGCCGATGCGACGTGTACCGAGTGCACAGGTTTTGGGCGCGACCCTTCACGCGATTCGATTGGGAGCTTGATGATGCGAAACACCTCTCTGGCTGTTCAGACGATGTTCCCCCTGGTGCTTTTGTTCTTGGCAGACGGCATCGCGACAGGTGCTCATGCTCAACCCGCTCCTGCCTCCCAAACTGACGCCCGTACCGCGCAAGCGCGTGAGCACTTCCGACGCGGCGAGGCGCTGATCCAGCAGCGTCAGTATCGAGAGGCTCTCGGTGAGTTCGAGGTTGGCTACGGTCTGAGCCGCCGGCCCTTGTTCCTCTTCAACATGGCGGAGTGCGCACGCGAGCTCGGCGACACCGTTCGAGCGCGAAGACTATACAGCGAGTACCTGGCCGCTGATCCAAACGGAACGATGTCGGCGACAGCGGCGACACGACGTGACGCGTTGCCCCCCGACCCCGTCCGCCCAGCGAATCCGCCGACCCCGGGTTCCAATCCTCCTCCGTCCAATGTGATCGTCACTCCGCCGACCGCCGCGCTTACGGCTCCTGCGGAACCCGCGCGCGGGCCACGGATCACGCCATCCGAATCTACCGCGCTCGACATACCCGTGCCGCAGCAGCGCGACGGTGGAAAAAGCATCTTCGAAGACTGGCCGTTCTGGTTGATCACCGGAGTCGTTGTCGTTGGCGGCGGCGTCGCGATCGGTTTTGCGGCATCTGCGAGCTCTCCGGGTTTCGTGTGCGGCGCTAACTGCGTGGACCTCCGGAACTGACGAGAGGCACAAAGGCTAGGCATCGCTTAGTCGCCGGGAGTAGAGAGGTTGGGCTGGTTCGCCGCCCTGGGAGGGTCGGGTCGCGCGTAGCCAAAACTGCTGGTAGCCTCGCGCCGAAATGCGGGACTTCTTCATTGGGACAGTTGGCGCAGCGATCTTGGCGCTGTTGTTGGTCTTTTCGCCGTCGATCGCGTTGGCCGACGAAGACTTCGTGCTCATGGACCGAACGACCTCGTACGCGGACGTCGCGGACGCGTTCGACACCCACGATCCGTTCGATGTGAACATCCACGTCGATGCGAGCTACTCGCGAACACACGGTCGCATCGAGCTCGAGCGAGGGATCTCCGATGGGCGAGCGAGCTCCGGCATGCTCGACATCGGAGAGCATCGTCACGCGTCGGCACGACTGAACTTCGGGATCGACGTCGGCATCTATCGCGACTTGATGATCTATGCGCGCTTGCCGCTCGTTCTGTTCGACGAGCGTCAGCTTACGCGTGGGGCAGAAGCGACTCCGTTGTTCTCGACGCCGTTC
>CAZWQH010000002.1:19330-27674 GCA_964635815.1 uncultured Sandaracinaceae bacterium | reverse complement strand
CTTGGCCTCGGGCTTATTGAGCTCGAAGTCGGGGTTCTCGACGCCGTTCGCGTCACCGACTCGCTCGGGGCTCGACACCCTCATCGTGGGAGCCGCGTGGGGCATCTTGAGCAGCACGCGCGATGCCAATCTTCCCAACTTGACCTTGTCGGTCGAAGGGCAGTTTGCACTCGGCACCCCGCTCAGACCGTGCGATGCATCCGGAGCGGCAGGAGGGCGCTGCCGCGCGCCGAACGAAGGCGGTCCGCCAACCGCCACTGACGATCCTGGAATGACTCGCGGCGTGAACGCTCTCAAGGCCGACCTTCGCGCGTCACGGCGCTTTGGTGACGTGGAGCCGTACGGCGGTGTCTCGTTCTGGATCGGCTGGCCTGGGTCAGCGAGTCGCTTGTACGTGCCGGCGGCCAACTTGGTGGGCATGGTCAACACGCTTCCGCCGGTCGTCACGGACTTCACACTCGGTGCAGCGATGATTCCCTGGGAAGACCGCTCTCGTTGGCAGCGCTTCGTCGTCGATATTCGTGGCGTTGCATCGTACATCAGTGAAGGCCGCGACTACTCTCCGCTCTTCGATTCGCTCGGAACGAGCGCGGACGGCCGCGTGACTGGAAGTGCCTTCGAATCCCCCGGCAACACGGGCCGCGAGATTTACTTCACCGGCGTTACGGATGTGCAATCGCGAGCGCGCGTTGGCGGACGCTTCGGCCTCGAGATGCAGGCTGCGCGTTACGTTCGGTTCATGCTGTTTGCCGGCGCAATGTGGTCCACTCCGTACTTCGTGACCTTCGGTGATGCGTGCAACCCAGGTGCATCGACCGGCATAGCAGATCCCCGATGCCGCAGCGGTGTCTCGAACCCGACGTTCCGTCCCGTCATCGACACACCAGGTCAACGCTTTCGTGTTCGCGATGACTTTACCTTTGAGGTCGGCGGCTCCATCGTCGGTCAATTCTGATCGAGCTGCAGTACCCATGAGCAGCACGGACACGAGTATCGACCCGAGCGTGCCTGACGCACGCCCCAGTATCTACGGGATGCGTCCCGATGATTTGGTCGCGCACCTCGAGTCCCTGGGGCACACGCTTGCGCTGCCGGACGCGCGTCGCCTCTGCGCACGAACCATTTCGCGAAAGCCGGGTGGACCTCCTTCTCGCCGCACGGTTTCGAAGCGCGCTGAACGGCTCGTCGACGAACACGTCCGGTCGGATCGCCTCGAGGTTGTCGAGCGAGTGAACTCCGACGAGGATGGATTCCTCAAATACCTGTTTCGGTCACCCGACGGAGCTCTTTCCGAAGCCGTTCGGATACCGCTCAAGAAGCCGGGCCATTTCAGTGTGTGCCTATCGTCGCAGGTTGGCTGCGCCATGCAGTGCGTGTTCTGCGCCACGGGGCGGCTGGGGCTGTCACGCAACCTTGCGCCCTGGGAAATTGTCGCCGCGTTCCTGACGGTTCGCGATGAAGCTCCAGGCCGCGTGACCGGCGCAGTCTTCCAAGGGCAGGGCGAGCCGTTTCACAACTACGACGCTGTGATTCAGGCGGCGCGAGTGCTCTCCGACCCGTGCGGAGCCTGCGTGGACGGGCGCAACATCACCATTTCTACTGTGGGTCTGGTTCCGCAGATCCGGAGGTACGCGGCGGAGAAGCATCAGTACCGGCTCATCATCTCGCTGACTTCTGCGATTTCGGAGAAACGTAGGCAGTTGCTTCCAGTGGCCGGTCGGTTCTCTCTCGAAGATGTCGCAGGTGCGATCCGCGAGTATGCCGCGGTTGCTCGTGGTCGCGTCACCGTCGCGTGGGTGCTGATGGGTGGCGTCAACCACGATGCCAGTGAAGTGGATGAGCTTACTCGCCTCCTGACAGGCCTTCCGTTGCGCATCAACATCATCGATGTGAACGACGCGCGACCCGATGGCTTCCGTCGAGCGACAGACGACGAGCGGCACGAGTTCCTGGACCGGTTGCAAGTCCTCAAGGCTCCCATCGTCCGCCGCTATTCAGGGGGCGCATCGAAGCACGCCGCCTGTGGAATGCTCGCGGCGACGCATTCGAACGCAGCGGACATGACTATCGTATAGTCGGCCATGGCAAAACGGCGAAGGAGCCTAACCGCGGAGCTTGTCGCAATCTCGCGGGCGATCGCACGCGAAGGCGATGCGTCGCTCGACCCTCACGCAAAAGAGCTCGTGAGCCCGATTCTTCGCGCCGCACTCAATGTGTACGAGTCGGCGTCGCCCCTTGTTCGTGAGGTGAGCCGCCGAGCGCTTGATCTCGGCACTCTCGGCGCGGTCGAGCACGTTGCTGGGCGGACACGCGCGATCGATGACGCGTGCCGTGAAGCCTACAAACAAGGCATCCGCACGTTCGTGATTCTTGGTGCGGGCCTCGATGCACGGGCGCATCGTTTGTCCACCGAGCTTGCGGGCGCCAAGTTCTTCGAAGTGGACGCGCCTCCTACGCAGGAGGTGAAACGGGCGCGCACCGGCGATCTGGGCGCCACGATCGTTTACGTACCGGTCGTATTTGGCGTCGATGCGCTTCGCGATCGCCTGGTGGAGAGCGGTTTCGATGGGTCGGAACCGTGCGCGTGGGTGTGGGAGGGCGTGACGATGTATCTCACGACAACTGCGTTGATCGCGACGCTGCGAGACATCGAGAGCCTGAGCAAACCGGGCAGCGTCCTGGCGGCGACTTACTTCACGCGTCGTGATGCCGAAACAGCATTTATCAAGCTAGCTCGCGGCGTTTTGCGGGTCGTGGGCGAGCCTGTCGAAGGGGTGTATTCCTCGGTCGAGCTTTCCAGGATCCTCGAA
Source organism: uncultured Sandaracinaceae bacterium (assembly GCA_964635815.1). Lineage (GTDB taxonomy): Bacteria > Myxococcota_A > Polyangia > Polyangiales > JADJQN01 > CAZWQH01. Next base: position 24,864 of record CAZWQH010000002.1, on the reverse strand, counting down.
TCGCACGGGTTTTCGGTGATTGCGGATGAAGCCGACGAGGACTGGGGTCCGCGGTACAACCAGCCGCGTTCGTTGCTGACCGCGCTTGATCGCGAGCGTCTGGCTGTGGCGCGCCGAACTTAGCCGCCACCTCTTCGCGTCCCGAGAACGGAAGTCACGTTATGAACTTGACCGTCGCCTGTGATCTCGGGCATTTCTCCGCCCATGCACCTTACGACTATCGGCGGCGGCAAAGAGGAAACCCGAGACGAAGCAGCACGTGAGATGGACGGGGTTTCCATCGTTGGTAGCCCGCTCTGCGTCGTGTTCGCGGACGCGGATCAGATTCGCGCCGCTCGTCGCGGTGCGACCGAGATTACGCTGACCGCTCCGTTTCACGTGGCAGCCGAGGACGCGTACTGGGTAGTGCCCGACGACATTGGTCTCGAGATCATCGACATCCTCAACGATGGTGATCGCGAGCTGCTCGACGAAGCTCTTCGTGATTCGGTGGTCGTGCTCGGTGAGCTCGAGATCCGCGGCAAGACCGCGACGCTTCGAGTAGACGACGTGCTCGATGCTCTCGAGATGGTTGCCGACGAGACTCCGCACGCCGAGGTCACCAAGCTCAAGAAGGGTCTCGGCGCGATGAGCCCGATGGATACCTCCCGCGACGAGACGATTTTGGCGCTCAACAAGCGCGAAGCCTTTCAGTGCACCGTCTCGAGCGCGTTCCTCGATCGGCAGGGCTTCTCGAAGATGCTCAACGAGCGCGACTACGTGGGAATGTCGTGGCGGGCGCCAGAAGGTCTCGGCCTCGATGGCATCGACCCCGTCCACGTCTGGTCTCGTCGCGTCGGAAACAAGATCAGCGTCGAGCTCGTTCTCTTTCACGAGTACGAAGAGCTCACTGTCGTATTCCGTCCTCTCCTGATCGAAGCCTAGGAGCCGCTGGCTCGTGGCGGCCGGTACGCTCTACGTAGTTGCGACACCCATCGGCAACCTCGAAGACATTACGTTGCGCGCCCTGCGAATTCTCAAAGAGGTCGATCTCGTTGTCGCGGAAGACACTCGCCATTCCAGGCGGCTCTTCGACCGGCATGGCATCGAGACCAAGCTAATGCCGCTGCATGCGCATTCGTCCGCGGACAAAGTGGAGCGCTACGCAGACTGGCTCCAAGAGGGCAAGCACATCGCGATTGTCTCGGACGCTGGCACCCCGCTCGTCAGCGATCCCGGAGAGGAGTTGATCGCGATGGCGATCGCGCGCGGCATCGCTGTGGTTCCCATTCCCGGTGCCTCTGCGGTTCTCGCCGCGTTGAGCATGTCCGGAATCCCGTGCGGGGATTTTCGCTTCTTGGGTTTCCTTCCGCGCAAAGGTGCTCGGCGCAAAGAGTTGCTCGCCTCGATTCGAAGTGAACGAGGGGCGACAGTGCTCTTCGAATCACCCGAGCGAGTGGCCGACACGCTTCTTGACCTCGTCGAGAGCGCAGGCGGTGCGCGTCGTGCTGCCGTGTGTCGCGAGCTCACCAAGACCTATGAGGAAGCGATTCGCGGGACGCTCGCGGAGCTCTCAGCTCAGATCGAAGGACGAGTTCGAGGGGAAGTCACGATCGTGATCGAGGGCGCATCCGAGGCCGCGGTTGCTGCCGACCAAGACGCTGGCGCTTCCGTAGACGAAACGATTCAAACGCTTCTCGCTCAGGGAGAGCGCATCGGTGACATCGCGGCTCATGTCGCACGCACCTTTAAGATGTCCAAGAGCGACGCCTACGCCCGCGCGCTGCTGCTGCGGAAGTAGTGTTATGCGCTCGGCTCGAGACCGCGTCGCGGCGCGAGGGCTCGCGAGGGTGCTTCGGCCCGAGCGAATAAACACTATCTAGCGTGAGGGCTCGAACGAAACACCGCCGACGCCTGGACGTATCCTGAACGCCAGCGTCCCATCCGCCTTGCGCGCGGAGCTGACCACTGGGTTGCCGTCGACGAGCATGAACATCGTCGTCGTTCGCGGGCTGCGATTGCGATACGCGTCTGCGATCTTGATCGTGAGCTGAAGGTCGGGAATCACGTTCACGGAAGGTATCCCTCCGCTAGCTGCTGGGGGCGCCGTAAGCGGAACTCGGATGGTTCCCGTTCCGCCGATGATCACGTCGGGCCCTCTCGTGGACAGCTTACGTACCCGACCGACGCCTTTTTCAAACGTGATCTGAAGGGCCACATCGCCGAGGGTAATGCGCTCGAAGGCCAGGCCTTTGTTCGTGTTCGGCGGTGCGGGGCTTGCTGCGACGCCGTTGCCAATCGTGGCGCGCGAGATCTTGAGGTCGATAGAACCGACTGTCTCTTCCACTTTCGTGCTGAGTGTCAGATCGATCGTGCCGGACGCAGTTCCCGTGAACGGCAGGCCCACAACGCCTCCGACATAACGTACCGCGGGCTCCACACCCGGTTCGCTTCGGATGGCCTCTATCGGGAAAAGCTCCGCGAGGGATACCTCCTCGAGCTCTGCGTCTACGTGAATCGACTCCTCCGTCAGCTGGATGGACCCGTCGATGCTCCCATCGCCCACTTCGAGAGTGAATGAGCCGGAGTAACCGCCCCTGAGGAGCGAGAAGAGCGATGCGCGCGCGTGAAAGTGAGTGCTTGCGATCGCGGTCTGACCGATGCGCCACGCGTTCAACCGCGCGGTGCTCGCTGCAGTCAGGTATCGAATGCTGTCTGCGCTTACTCCCGTGAGCCATGAGGGCTCGAGAGAATCGACTTCGAGCTTCCCTCCGCGCGCGGCGACCTCCGTCACCAGTCGATCCCGGACACGCTCGTACGGGAATGTCTGATACGAAAAAAACATGAGCGCGAAAACGAAGAAAACGACCGGCGCGACGATTCGAAGGATTTCTCGGCGAGACATGATCAAGGAGGTGGAGGGGGGCCAACGCGACCGGCGGCGGAGGGTGCGGTCTTCGTGGCTGCTGCCGGGGACGGAATTGCACCGGCAGGTGCGTCGTACGCAGCGACGGTCAAGTCGAGGTCGTACTTGTCGACGCCCGATTGATAGTGACGGATCTGCAATCGCTCGACCGCGATTGGGTAGGCCTGGTTTTCGATGGAGGCGATGAGCTCGATAGCCGCTCGGTAACCCACGTTGGAGAGAGAAAAGCGCAGTGCGCGGCGCGTAAACTTGCCGACCTGATCGGGAGGCTGATCGCTGAACTCGCGAATCGCTAAACCGTGCTCTTTGGCGCGAGCGTCCACGAAACTTCCCAGCTGCGGTGCAGGACGAGCATACCGACGAGCGGCTGCGCGTTCAGTTTCGCGTCGCTCGGCGAGCTTGCCCGCCTTCTGCTCCATCTCTGCCATTACTTCCCGGATTCTGTTGCTCTCGTCATCCACGCTTGCAACGAGTCGGTCGACTCCCACGAGCGCCCCGACGATGATCGTAATTGCCGCGACGGAGCTCATGATCACGACGAGCTTTCGCTCGCGCTCGCTCATCTGCGACCACGTTTCCCCGAACGCGACGGTCAAGCGCGCAAGCGGGTTCATGCGCCACCTCTCTCGTACCCGCGAGCCGAACTCGCGGTACTCGACGTGTTCATGCGCTCGTACCCGCGAGCCGAACTCGCGGTACTCGACTTGCTCTTGTTCTTGTTCTTCTTCGCGCGAACGGCAGGGTCACACTGCACCGTGGCCTGCACTTCGTATTGCAGTCGCTCGCCTTGCGTGTTGGTCCGTCCGCGAGACACGTCGTGAAAGCAGCGATGCGTCCTGAGCTGGGTCGTAACCTGCTCGGTCTCTTCGATCGTCTTCACGGTCCCGTCGATGTCGAAACGTCCGTCACGGTCTTTGCGCGGAAGCTCGATGGTGAGCTGCCGGACATCGTGTTGGACGCCGTTCGGGATCGCTGCTCGAATAGCGAGCAAGACGTCAAAGGCATCGAACGACGGGAGAGGATCTTCGAGGCCCTTCTCTCCGCGTAGAGCACGCTCGGCGTCTTCGACGGAGCTGATCTTACGGCCAAGGTGTCGCTCGGTCGCGACTTCGAGCTGCGCGCGCAATCCCTCGCGTTGAGCCGCCGCCGCTCGATACTCGGCCCAGCCCGCAAAGACAAACGAGAGAAATACGAGCCCCGCACCGAGGGCAATCCCCGGCGCATGCTTTTTGAGAAGGCTCGCAGCTTCCTTTCGCGCGAACTCTCCCTGCAGCATGTCGAGCTGCTTCCCTCTAATCGCGGGACGCCCCACGAGCGCCAACGCGCGGATGAAGCTCGGCGGAAGCTCGCCCGTCGAACCCACGGGGATCGAGGTCGCGGTCATGATCGGCGAGAGCGCAAGCGATGTCGTGATGCCTCCCAAGTCAAACCGATCGACGCGTGCGCCGCTCAGATAGAGCGATACGGGCGCTTCACCGCCGTCTGACCGGAACGCCGCGACACTAAGCATCAGGGAGCTCGTGATGGCTTCGGGAGGCGCGCCGTCGCGGATGACGACGGTTCGTCCGAACACCACGGCACCACTTTGGACGACGCACACGTCGAGCGAGCGCTCGTCCATGTCCGCAAAGATGTGAGGACCTCCAGTCGCGACCGCAGGAAGATGCGTCACGATCCCAACGAGCATCGCGGCGCCGGGGGCAACCTCGGAGGTGCGAATCGCGGCTGCAGTGAGCTGACCGAGCAGCTCGCGCATCTGCTTCTTTTCGCACGCCGCAACGAGCAAGGTGGTTTGACCGTCCTCGTTTGCGACCACTCGGTAGTCGATGACGGCTTCTTCTACTTCGAACGGAAGGGCGTTCTCGATCAGTGGACCGATGAGTCGTGATGCTTGCTTCGCGACACGAGAATCGATCTCCGTATATCGAAGCGAGACGTGCTCGCCGGCGAGTGCGACGATCACCGCATCAGGGGGTCGCCCGAGCTCCGCGAAAAGTGCGGCTGTCGCGGCCGGGACGTCGTTGTTCTCGATGGGCACTTCGACGATTCGCTCAAGCTCCACCTTTCGCAAAGCAGTGCGTGCTACCGCTCCGCGAAGCGAGTTCTTGGCAATATCGAGTCCGAGTACGCGAGCCATTGGTTAGCCGTTATTCGATGCGGTAATAGTGGAAGACCCCAAGGCCAGGCAAGCTGCCTGCGTTGGGTGGGGGGGGCGACCAACGATCGTGGAAGTTGACCACGCTTCGGATCGTTACGCGAGCGTTTCCTACGATTCCCGTGCTTTGGATCGTGATGATTTTGGCGGACGTTGCAAGCAGGCCTTCGAGCTCGGCGCGCGTTGACGCGTCGAGCGAAGCAGGGACAAAGAGCATCGCGGGCGCGCGATCGCCGAGCATCGTTCGCAGCAGGGGGTAGAGGTCGCGTTCCCCGCCTTTGCCCTCGAGGAAATCGAGAAAGTTGCCCGGAGTCGAGAAGAGCGGAATGGGCGCCATCGCGCGAACGGTGTTCAAGAGCGTGATGAACTTGAGCGACTCGGCGACGTCTCGGCAGATGGGAAGGGTGGGGGTGTGTCCGCAAACGCGAGCAAGCAACGCGAGCGGTTCGGCCTCATTTGGGTTAAGCGCTCCCG
>CAZWQH010000002.1:0-19320 GCA_964635815.1 uncultured Sandaracinaceae bacterium | reverse complement strand
CGTAAATTGTCGCGAGGTCTTTGGTGGGGTCCTCTGGGTCGGGCTGGATGAACGTAGCCCAGAAATCGTCGCTCATGCCGCGGACGAGCCGGAGCTCTTCCAGCGAATCGAAGGCTGCGTTCTTCGGTCGATAAGGATCGCGGTACCGCGAATACGGATCGTCTTCGGGCCCGGTGGAAGTCACCACACCAGACCCGGGGTCGTAGTTCGTGCGCGTCGTGTCTGGGTCCCAGAAATCGATCATCGCGCTGATTGCGGTAGGCCGATCCGTGAACTGGTCGTCGGCATCACGCTGCTCGAAGATCACGTCATAAGGATTCGGGGAATCGTGACCGTGCAAGAGCGCGAAGTAGAGCGTGGCCATGCTCTTGCGCGCTTTCTCGTCGTTGAAAATCAACGGTTGGTTCAGGTTGAGCTTTGCGTTCTCGGCGCCGGAGCGGACTTCACATGTACCGCCGGTGTTGCCCAGACCTTCAACGCTTCCCACGTCAACGCCTGCACCAAAAAGCGACTCCTTCGAGGAATCGAAGCGGCAGAAAGGCGAAAGGAGCCAGTCAGCGTACTTGTAAACCGGAATCTGCGGAGGCTCGCGACCCGTTGCCATCTGGAGAAGCGGGACGAGAGGCTGGCGAATGAGCGGTTCTTTGACGACGAGCAGTCGAGTCAGGTCGATCGAGCTCTTCGCGAGAAACTCCGCCTTGAGAGCATCACGTCGCGATGTCGAGGCCACGTATGCCGTCGTGGTCGAGTTCGCCAGGTCGAGGGCGATCATGTTGAGCACGAACACGGCTCCGAGAACGAGCAGGAGCGCGATGCCCTCTTTCTTCTTGCGGGCGCGCTTGAGCCCGACCGCCGAACGATCTCGCGAGGTTGGGCGAGCTCCCGCCGTCCTAGTTCCCATAGTAGACCGCATGGTTGAGCGCATAGCGCAGCGGCAACACCGCACGTGTCGCAATCCGGAACTTGCCGCGAGGATGCGTGGGGTCAGTGACCGTGAGGATCACCTTCACCTGTGCGGGTAGGCGATTCTGTTGGCCGATTCCATTGAGCGTGTCCCAAGCCGTTACCCACTGCCTGGTTTCGAAATCCAGGTACTCGATCTGGAACTCTTCGATTCCTTCCATCACGACCTGGACTTCTCCTCCTTTTGTCGCGTCGTCATCGATGCGATTGGCTTCGCGTCGAGCGAGCACGCGCTTCGAGGAGTCCTTGGGATCCCGGGTAACGAAATAGCCGATCTCGGACTGGTCCGATTCGTGAGCGTCTCGAAAGAGCCGCAGGTGCGAGAACGACGTGAAATCGATTCGGTCGTTGCTCGCGCCGTCCTTGCCGATGAACGCGGGGCGCACCGCCTGTAGCGACGGCGACCTGTTCACGTGCACAGAGACGAACGCTGTTTCCAGCTCACGTGCGATACGCTCCATCGTGGTGACGACGAGGTGGCTTCGGTCGAGCGCAGCCTCCGTACGCGCCTTGTTCTGCTGCGTCTGCTGCAAGCTTGCGAACAAGAGCGCGGCGACCATCCCCAGGATCGCGAGCGCGATCATGACCTCGATCACCGTAAGCGCTTCACGCGCATTCGAGCGATGACGCGTCATGGTGCTTTGGGACCTTCGGTCGGACGAGTGAGCGGCGCAATCCCTGGAACCTGGCCCGCGCCGATCGCTTCGTTCACCGCGCCCTGTTGCGGTGAGGACTGATCGGTGACGATGTAGCGAACGACCTCGAAGGAACGTTCGGCGTCTCCTTCCTTCCACTTCACTTTGCAGGTGACGCGTCTAACTTGGTCTTCGATGGAGGGCTTCACGACTGGGTACGCGATGCTGATCGCGAGCGCTTCGAAGCCGCCCGGGTCGGCGCTCTCCATCATCTTCGTCGGATCCGGGCGTTCGCCGGGCGCGCCACTCGAGCCGCCGGCTGCCGCGAGCTTGGTCAGCGGGTCCTCGCCGGGCTCGGCGTCTTCAGGGACATCGGGCAGCACGACGCGGTCGACACTCCACTCGCACTCGTACGTCTCGAGGTCCGAGTCGGTGCAACAGTTGTCGGTCTCTGTGAGCGCGACTGCGGGGAATCCGTCCTTTGCAAGACGCTCGTCGATCTCCCCCATCTTGCAACGCGCCATGACGACGGCGAGGTCGTGGTCGCGTGCCCGTCGTGCAGCCCGCACAGCCCCGACCTGGCTAGACATGATCGAACCAAGCGCAATCGCCAGGATGGCCATCGCGATCATGACCTCGAGCAAGGTGAACGCGAGGGTGCGCTTCTGCCTCATTCGGCCTCCACAGTGTTTATGCGTTCGGGCCCGCAAGCGGCCCTTCACGGTGTTCGGCCTCATTCGGCCTCCACGGCGGACCGCTCTTCGTCCGTCGCGTCCTCGGAGATTGCCTCTGGCTCGTACGCCTCGGTGTAGACCGTTCCGCGTCCGGTCATGCCGTCGATCTCGACAGCGTAGATGGTCTTGCCGTCGTTCGAGCCGTCGGTGAGCCAAATAACGGCGCGCGTCGCGCGGCCCTGCGGGAAAAAGTAGAGGCTCGCCGTTCCACGCTCGCGCGGCTCGGGCTCGTGACGAGCGAAGAATTTCACCAGGCGCACACGACCTCGGTCGTCGAGCGGACTCGGGCGATAGAGCTTGATGGGATCACCATCCGCGTTCGTAATCGGCCCGAAAGCGGACGCTCCAAGAGAAGGTTTGAGAGGCCGCTTCAGTCTCTCTTGCGCAGCGGCCCACGGATCCACGTCAGCGCGCTCCCGGTCGTCTTTGTCTTCGCTGTCATCCGACGCGCGAGCGAGCGTGATCCGCCCGTGCGCTTCCTCGATCGCGATGGTTGCGGGCAGCTTATCCATGTCGAACGAGATCCGAATCGTCGTGCCGTGACTGACGCTTCGTTGGTACGCGAAGCGCGCAGCCGCGATGATTTTCATCGACGCTGAACGAAGCGATGCGCGCGTGAGCATGCCCAGACCGTAGACCGCGCCGCCGCCCAGCAGACCCATGATCACAAGGACGACCATCACTTCAATGATGGTGAGGCCGTCTTCGTGTCGTCTGTTTGGGGGGGCTCTCACAAAATTACCTACAGCCGCGGCAACTATTCTTTGATGTCGTCGTCGTTGCCTGCTTGTCCGTCAGGGCCATTGGAGATCACGGTGATGTCACCGTCTGCGCACTCCAAGACGAAGGGGTGATCCCATGCGTCGAGGTTCTTCTTTTTCTTGTCGAGGTCGCCTCCCTCGGTGAGCTTTTCCACCGTTGGGCACTCCGACGAGTTCTGCGCGAGGAACCCAATGGCCGCGCTGCGGATGACGCGGGCGTCTTGTTTGGTCTGCTTGATGCGCGCTTCGGTGATCTTGGGTAGGAGCGCGAGAGCTGCGCCACCACCGACGATGCCGATGATCACGAGCACGATCATGATCTCGATGATGGTGAGACCTTCGACGCTTCTGCGTTTGTTCTTCGTTCGTTCAGCCTTCATGGGTTCCTCGTCCTGGCGTTCTTCTGACTTCACATCTCGGATGCGCTCGTAGACTCGAGCGACGTGATATCTGCGTGGATTCCGTTCCAGGTCGCGGGGCAGCGCACGACCAACGCTCGTGACCATGCGTCGCGCGGCACTTCGCGTAGGACACGCGCTCGATCGTCGGGAGGATGGACGAGCTCAAGCACGGACTGCGGACAGCGCCCAACGACCGCGCGAAACCGGGCAACCGCCGCGTCCGTGCGAGCGATGGTCGCGCGCGTCTCGATGAGCTTTCTTCGTTCGCCACCCTTGCTCAACGCAAAGCCAAGTACGGCGATTCCCACGATTGCGCCTGCGAGCAATCTTGGGGCACCAAAACGCGCCAGCGCGAAACGAACTGGTCGTCGCTCCCACGGGAAAAATACTGTGCGTTGTGTTCTGGGCATGTTTTCGTGATGGGCTCCGGACTGCTCGCAGGTCCGGAGCAATAAGAACTACTGGACGAAGCTGCTGATCTCGAGGAGCGGAGTCATGATCGCGATGACGATGCCGCCCGCCATCAGTCCAAGCGTCACGATCATGATGGGTTCCATGAGTGCGGTGAGACCGACGAGCCGAGTCTCCACCTGGGTGTCGTAGGCGTTGGCGACGCTCTCGAGCATCTCTTCGAGCTGACCGGAACGCTCTCCGATCGCAATCATGTGCGTCACGATCGGAGGAAATCTTCCACTGCGCTTGAGGGGTGCAGCGATGCTGTCACCTTCTCGAATGGAACCGCGAGCGTCATCGATGACGCGCTGAAGCTCGGTGTTGCCCAAGACGTTGCGCGTGATTTCGAGCGCCGTCAGCACAGGAACGCCGCTTTTCAGGAGCGTTGCGAGTGTCCGCGAGAACCGCGCAACCGCGACCATGATTGCGATTTGACCGATCAGGGGAAGCGTGAGGATTCTCCGGTCAAATGCCGAGCGCCCCTTTGTGGTCTTGAACCACCGACGGAATCCGTAGACCGCGCCGCCGACAAGCACGATGAGCAGCCACCAGTACCCGCGGATCGCATCGCTCGCGAAAATCAGCACGCGCGTGTACCAGGGAAGGGCGCGTTGGAAGTTGTCGAAGATGGACTTGATGTTCGGGACGACGCCCGCCATCAAGATGATGATGACCGCGACGCTCACGAATCCCATGAACGCGGGATAGGCGGCCGCGGTGAGAACCTTGTTCTGCAGCTTCGCCTGGGAGTCGAGGAAGTCGGACAAACGCGCGAGCACCAGCTCTAGCGTGCCGGACGCTTCGCCAGCCGCGACCATGTTCACGTAGAGCACGCCAAAAATCTTGGGATGTGCGCGAAGTGCATCGGCGAGGCTCGTGCCTTCGTTCACCTTGTCGCGCACCGAGGTGAGCGCGAGCTTCAGCTCCGGATGCTCCAGCTGTTCGATGATCGCGCTGATGGACTCGACGAGCGGAATGCCCGCTTTCAGAAGCGTCGCGAGCTGTTTGGTCGTGATCGAAAGGTCGAACGCGCTGACGCGACGGAAATACTTTCCGAAGTCCACCTCGCGCGCGCTGCGCTTCTTGGCCTCGGCCGCCTCGGTAACTTGCTCGACGAAAACGCCTTCACGCTTGAGAACCGCACGCAAGGCCTTCGGGCTTTCGGCGTCGCGAACGCCTTTGACTTCTTTGCCGGCGGCGCTGAGGCCGGACCATGCAAACACCGGCATGCTTACGCCTCCTGTGCTTGCGTCGCGGCTAGGACGTCTTCGAGACTCGTGACGCCATTGAGAACCTGTCGTGCGCCGTCTTCACGCAGCGGTCGCATCCCGCGTGCGATAGCGATTTTCATAACGCGGTTCGAGTCGCTCGACTTCAAGATCTCCTGCCGAATCGTCTCGTCGATGATCAAGAGCTCGTAGATTCCGAGACGTCCGCGATAGCCCGTTCCCGCGCAGGCATCGCACCCCTTCGCGCGATAGAAGACCACGTCCTTGCTGACGGTGGGCTTCAGGGCGGGTGGCGGGATCTCGCGATTCTGCGGTGGACGTGATGCTCGCTGAGTATCGTCGTCGTACGCGAGATCTGATGGATCGATCTCATGCTCCTTCAGAATGCCAAATAGCTGCTCGCCCGACCGTAAGCGTTCGATCTCTGTCTCGATCGAGCTGGGGTCGAACCCTAGAGACTGAAGGTCGGCAACAGTCGGGGTGTACGGCGTCTTGCAGAGTGGGCAGAGCCGGCGAACCAGACGCTGTGCGAGGGACGCGAGCAGCGAGGAGGAGATCAGGAAGGGTGCGACACCCATGTCGATGAGTCGGGTGATCGCACCGGGCGCATCGTTGGTGTGAATCGTCGAGAGGACCAAGTGACCCGTGAGGGACGCGTTGATCGCGATTTCTGCAGTCTCTTTATCGCGAATTTCGCCGACCATTACGACGTCTGGGTCCTGACGCAGGAACGCGCGGTGACCGTTCGCGAACGTGAGGCCGATTTTCGGCGCCACCTGCATCTGCGCCGTCCCCGGGAGCTCGTACTCGACGGGATCCTCGACAGTCATGATGTTGATGTCGGGGCGATTGATTTTGTTGAGACACGCGTAGAGCGTCGTTGTCTTGCCGGAGCCCGTTGGCCCAGTGACGAGAAAGATCCCGTTCGGGCGCGTGATGAGGTCTTCCATCGCGCTGAGCTGCGCAGGATCGAATCCTAGGTCGGTCACGTCGAGCAGCACCTTCTCTTTGTCGAGAAGACGCATCACGATTCGCTCTCCACGAGCGGTCGGGATCGTGCTGACGCGCACGTCGACCAGCTTTCCGTGAATGCGCTTGGTGATGCGGCCGTCTTGCGGAAGACGCTTCTCTGCAATGTTCAGCCCGGCTTCGATCTTGATGCGGGCGACGATGCTGGAGAGGAATCCCTTGTGAGCGGTTTTCACCGGATACAGGTCGCCGTCGATTCGATACCGAACGATGACCTCGCGGTCTCCCGGCTCGACGTGGATGTCGGACGCTCGGTCCCTCACCGCGTTGTAGAAGAGATTGTTCACCCATCGAATGACCGGCGCTTCGTCCGTCGTATCGATAAGGTCTTGAAGCTCTTCTTCGGCCTCGCTCTCTTTTCCTTCGGAGAGAGCGTCCTCTTCTTTGCGTGCGTAGAGGCGATTGATCGCGTCTTCGATCGCCTCGCTAGTCGAAGCAACGGCTTCGACCGGTTTGCGCAACAGAACGCGCAAGTCATCGATCGAGTGGACGTCGAGAGGATTCGCGACGGCGACTTCGACTACGCCGTCTCGCTCTGCGACTGGAATCACCCGATTCTGTCGCGCGAAGTTGATCGGCACGAGCTCGACGAGCTCTGCCGGAACGGCGTCGATTTTGATCTTCTCGATGAACGGGATGCCGACCTCATCCGCGAGCGCGCGAACGATGGCTGCTTCTTCGGCGGCTCGAGACTGAACCAGAACATCCAGAACGCGTGTGCGCCGTTCCTTGGCGATACGCAGGGCATCGTCGACGCGGTCGGCCGTGACCACTCCGCGTCGAACGAGAATTTCTCCCACGTATCGTTGATCCATTACTGCGACTCCCCGGATCTTGGCTGCTGCTGAAATGGCGTGATGCGGTCCGGCAGACTCTCGCGCAAACGTCGCATGTCGACCGGCTGCACAGGGGTCGCAGGCGGCACAGGATTACCGTCGGAAGGCGTGATCTGCGCAGGCGGTGCTTCGACGCGTCCGATTCCGGCTCCGTCGATCACCAAGTCTCCCGGCGCGGCGCCGATGGATGCACCCAGGTCGCCTCCGACCGGTGGGCGAGGAACGTGTTCGGGAGGTGGCCGCGCGCGCGTCTCGTTGATGAGGCGCTCTTCCTCCTCCAGCTCACGAATCTCGTTGAAGATCTCGCCGAGCAGCCCGCGCGTTCTCGAGTAGTCGATGGGAGGCGTGTAGTCCGTCCCAGAGAAGACGGCGTGACGGTCCATGAATTCCTGCCGTTCGCGCATCTTGCGTTCGAAAATCGCGCGAAGGTCGGCGTGAGAGCGAACGATGTACGGGGTCAGTATGAGAAGGAGGTTCGTCTTCGAGGCGACGCGTCGCGTTTGCCGGAAGAGCATGCCGAGAAGCGGGATGTCTCCGAGGATGGGAATCTTATCCTCGCTCTCGCGCATCGCGTCGCGAACGATTCCGCCGATCACGATGGTCTCCTGGTCGCGGACGACCAGCTTTGTCTTCGCGTTGCGCTTGTTGATCGGAACGACGCCGAGCGAGCCCTCGGGAGATCCGGCTTCCGAGATTTCTTGCGCGACATCGAGGCGAATCTCGTCGGAGTCGTTGATGTGCGGCGTGATCGTCAGCGTCGTGCCGATGTCTTGGCGTTGGACGCTTCCTCCCAGACCCCCGAGGCCACTGAGTAGAAGTGGGTTCGCGCCCGCCGCACCGGCCAGACCAGCGGCCCCACCGAGGCCCGGGAAATTCTGTTGGAGCGCGATGTTCTGACCGACTTTGATTTCGGCTTCTTCGTTGTCCATCGCGAGGATGTGCGGAGTCGAGATGACGTTCACGTCGCCGCGCGTAGCGATCGCCGAGAGCGCAAATCCAAAGCCCGGAAGTGGGAGCGAGATGCCCGGAATGTTCAGGTTCGGGCCACGAATACCCAAAGCAAGGCCGGTGAGCGCGTCCTGAGAGGGGAATCCGATGGAGTTGGTGGCGCGCGAGCCAAACAACAGAAGCGAGCCCTGCTCGACCGGGTTAGGAACGCCACCGTGTCCGGAGAACCCAAGCGTGCTGCTGCGGTCCGTCGTGAGCTCCATGATCAAGGCTTCGATGAAGACCTGACGGCGCGGCATGTCGAGTCGGTCGATGACGCGACGTAGCGCCGCGTAGTCGTGAAGCGAGGACGTGATGACCAGTGAGTTCGTTTGCTTGTGAGCAACGACTTTGATCTGGCCCTCGAAAGGTGTCGCTGCGCCGGCTTGCCCTGCGCCTGCGCCCGTTGGGCGAGGTCCTGCACCGGTGACGATTCCCGAAAGCGCCGTCGAGATGTCTTCGGCCTGTCCATGCTGGAGATAGTGGACGTGGATGCGTCCTTCACCCTCGACCGAGCTATCCAGCACGGTGAGCATCTCCATGACGCGGAGGTAACCAGTTTGCGTCGCGATGATGATCAGCGAGTTCGTGCGTTCATCCGCGAGAATCTTCGTAACCCGGACGTCTCCTGAGCCCGCTCCGACCGTCACGGAGCCTGCTCCGGGCGGCGCACCAGGTGCAGCCGCGGGACGAGCCGATGCGCCTCCTGGAGGAAAGATCTCGGTCAACCGAGCGGCGAGCTCAGTCGCGTTCGCGTAGTGAACTGGCTCGACATAGACCTGCTCGCTTCCGCGCGGAACGTCGACGGCTTCGATCAAACGCATCATTCGACGCATGTTTGCGCCCGTGTCCGTGATGATGATCGTGTTCGTCGGTGCGTACGCGGTGATGTCGCCAGTCGCCGATTTGAACTTGGACAACAAGTTGGCCATGTCCTCGGCCGTGACATTCGTCATGCGGTGAAGCCGCGTGATGTAGCGGTCGTCGGTGCCGGTGGCTTCGCCTTCGGTGTACGTGGCGATCGGATTGCGAATGACGTCCGTGCTCTCGATGATCTTCAGGTATCGACCAGCCGGGACGACGGTCATGCCGTTGAGGTCGAGGATGGAAAGGAACGCCTGATACGCCTCGGCAGGGCTCACATTCGTGGGTCCGACGATCGAGGCCTTGATGGAGCGCGTCTTTCCCGAGAGGATGAAACGCTTCCCGGTCATTTGCGCGATGTTCCGAACCAAGTCTGGCAAGTCCATGTCTTCGACGTTGAACGTCGTGCGATTGGCTGGTGCTCCGCGTCCGCGGCGCGCGACCGGCGCTTCTGGAGTGGTAGGACCCGGGCTCGCAATGTTCGGAGGATTGCCAGGCGTCGGCGGCGCACCCGGCACGAACTGCGCTGGAGTGAGCCCTACGTTGGGAGGAAGCACGATGCCGCTCCCGAGGTTTCGTTTCGTGCCCGCGCGCGGTCGCGGCGCGCGTTTGTTCGCCGGTTCCGGTTTGGATTCGCCGGTGGAAGGCGCTTCTTGTGCGCTCGCGAAGCGAACGATCAGCCCCGCAGAAGGTACGAGTGCAGCGCAGCCAATGATGACGAGAGCGGTTCGCAGCTCCATCGTTCCTTCACGACGTTGCGCGGACGCTTTTGCGCGGTCGTCGTCTGGGGAGCGGGCTGCAGATGAGCTGTCTTTGAGTATTCGCATTCGAGCTGGTCGTGTCTCTCTGCTGTCGTTGGTAGTTAGCAAACTCGGTAGTTAGCGAACGTCGGTAGCTAACGAACGTTGTAGTCCATGTTGGTCGGTGTCCCGCGGCGGATCACCGAGACGGTCAAGTGCGGTGCTTCGCGAAGGCGCGCGTATGCATCGAGCGCGCCCGTGGGATCCGACATGTCGTAGCCGTTGATCGTGCGCAGCACGTCGCCGTTCTGCAGGCCGAGTCGACCGAGCAACGCGCTCCGGCGGATCCCGTACATCTTCAGGCCTACGATTCGGCCGTTCTCTTCGTGCGGCACGACTCGCGCTTGAGTCAGTAGCGAGCTTTGGTTGGCGAGCACGCGATTCAAAAACTCGCGATTCACATTGAAGCTGGTGTCGCTGACCTTCTGAATTCCGCGGTCCATTTCCGCGGGAGACAGCGGTCCCGTTCCCGGCTCTTCGCCGAACGAAGGGCCTTCCGGAGTCACCGCTGCGACGACCGGTTTGATCTCTGCCATCGCCGGGTTCGTGCTTCTGAACATGGCAAGCTCGCATGCCGCTCTGCCCGTCGGGCGCAGAATGACGGAGGTTGTGCGCACTTCGAGCAGCTCGCGACCTTCGACGGCGGTGCCGAGTGTGTAGATTTTCGGAGTTCCTGAAGCCGTCGTGATCGACGCGAACGATCGCTCGGGCGTGCGTCCGAACTGGAAAGCAGAAACGAGTCGCATTGCGCCTTCGCACGGCGGCGGCGGAGCGTTCGGATCGAGCGGCTGGGCGGGCGCTGCTGCTGGCGTCGCTTCGACCGCTGCGGGAGGCGGCGTTGAATCAAAAATATTTCGCTCGAACAGGGGAGAGGCTTCTTTGCGACTCGTCGCCGCACCAGAACCGGAGAGTGGCGATACGCTCGCACCCAAGCTTGCGGGACCGCCGCCGAGCACGGCACCCGCGACGAGCCGGGTCGCTCCGCGCGCCAGAAAATAGGCGACGCCAGTAAGCGTCAAAAACATGAGGACGATCGCGACGCGACGTTCGGTGAGCTCAGCTCCCATAGGCTTTGATGTCAGTCTCCTGAGCATGGTGAGAGCAAGGCGTGTGCCTACACCATTCGAGCACCCCCATCCAGCCAAAAGGACCCGGGCACCCTTGGATCTTCACGGGATTCGGTTGGCTTCTCGTCGCCTTCGAGACCCGGCCGCGATCGCACGCGTGTCACGATGGCGGCGGTCCGAGAGAGGCGCCGCGAAGCTTTGACAGAATGACAATTCGCGGCTGCTCGTAGGTCGCGAAGACAAGACGCGTCAGTCGTCGTCGCTAACGGCCGACAATCGATGAACTTCGTCGAGCTTCCGGTAGATGGTTCGCGCCGAGATTCGAAGAATGTCCGCGGCCGCCTGCTTGTCGCCGCCGGTGTGCTGGAGAGTTGCGCGAATGGTGCGGCGCTCGATTTCGTCGAGCGGTGTTCCCATAGGAAAGGACAGGCTCTCGGGCTGCGGACTCGTGCTCGCGATCGATTCGGGAAGGTCGGTGATTTCGATCACGGGCCCACGTCCAAGAACGACCGCTCGTTCGATAGCGTTCTCGAGCTCTCGAACGTTGCCCGGGAACCGGTACGAGCGCAGACGCTCGTGGGCCTCGGCGGATAGCGACGCGCGCGTACGCTGATGCTTCTTCGCGTAGTATCCGAGGAAGTGATCGACGAGGAGCGGAACGTCTTCCGGTCGCTCGGAGAGACGCGGGCAGCTGATCGCGATTACGTTGAGTCTGTAGAAGAGGTCTTCCCGAAAGCGACCCGCAGCGACGTCTTCAGTCAGATTGCGATTCGTCGCAGCGATGAGGCGGAAGCTTGCGAGCTGCGTCTTGCCTCCGAGTGGCTCGAACTCACCTTCTTGCAGAACGCGAAGCAGCTTCACCTGCACCTGCGGCGAAAGCTCGCCCACCTCGTCCAGGAACAGGGTTCCGTTTTGCGCCGTTGCGATGCGGCCCTCACGGCGTTGAATCGCTCCGGTAAACGAGCCTCGCTCATATCCAAAGAGCTCCGCTTCGACTAGCGTTTCGGGAAGAGCTGCGAGGTTCAGTCCTACAAAGGCGCCTTTGCGACCGCTGCGTTCGTGAACGTGGCGCGCGAGAAGCTCTTTTCCAGTTCCACTCTCGCCGAGGATGAGCACCGTGGCAGACGTGACGGCTGCCTGTTCGGCCAAGTCGCGTGCTCGTCGAAACGCAGCAGACTCACCGATCATGCCCCGAGGCCTCACGCTCGACTGCTCTTTGAGCTGAGAGATCTCTTCGCGCAAAGTCTTGTTCTCCGCGAGCAAAGTGCGTCGCTCGATGGCCTTGCGAACCGCCTTGGTAATCTGCATCCGCTTGAGCGGCTTCTCGACGAAATCGTAGGCGCCTTCGCGCATTGCTTCGACCGCGGTTTCGATGGTGCCGAACGCGGTCATGACGATGGCCTCGACATCACTCCCGCGGTTTCTCAACGTTCGAATCAGCTCGATGCCGCTCATGGTCGGCATCATCAGATCGGTGACCAGCACATCGATCGGTTCGGACCCGCAGAGATCCAACGCATGGGGAGAGCTCTCTGCGAGGACGACCTTCCATCCTTCACGTTCCAAAATCTTGCCCAGCGATTCCCGGTGGGCGGGTTCGTCGTCAACGACAAGGATCGTGGGGGGCTGAGCGCTCACCGGTGTGCCTGTGGTAAGGGTAGGACCGGATTCATCTGAGCTCTCCGAGTCGAACGCATCCGGCAGGCACTATAGTGAATTTCTTCGGACACGCAGCAGTCGCCACTTGGCGTGGCGAAGGTTTGGACGTCGCGTTTGGCGCGATGCTGCCTGACTTCGCGACCATCATTCAGGGACGATTCGAAGAACCCGTGAAACGCGCGACTATTCAGCGCGGCGTGGATCTACACCACAAAACAGACGCGGTTTTCCACGCGAGTCGATCGTTTCTCGACCTTTCGCGCGTTGCGCTAACTACCGCAACCGAGCGAGGAATGCGCCGCGGTCCCGCGCGCGCATTTGGCCACGTCGCGATTGAAATGCTGCTGGATCGGGTTTGGGCGCGAAACGAGGAAATCCTCGCGGCATATCGAAATGCCGTGCTTGCGACCGAGATAGATACGATCACTTGGCGCACGAACGACGAAAGCGATCGGTTTGCGGCGTTGATCAACCGTCTTCGGGACCGGGTCAGAGACTCGTCCGCCTCGCGATCCAACGTTTCCGTCGACGATGTGGTGCACAGACTCCGTGCGGCGCTTTCGGTCCGACCGAGGCTAGCGATGGACGATCGCGACGTAGGGATCGCGTTCACCCTCGCACACGAGCTTGCGAAGACAGTCGAAGCGCGCGCCGAAGAGGTTCGTACCGAAACGCTCGGCGCCCTGAACGCTTCGCAGTAGCGAGCGCGATGCAATTCGTGATCGACGCGTCACATGGTCGGCACGTGTGCGTCATTCGTTTGAGCGATGGTGCACGTGCACGACAAGGTGTGAACCCCTGCGGAGCTGACCTCCGCCCATCACCGAGAGGAGCCGCGACATGCGAATCGCTCACATCACGGACCTGCATTTGGTAGAGGCGTCGTATCGACTTCGCTCGGCCGCAACTCGGCTTCGCATCGAGTACTTGAGCTTCACTCGCACGATCGATCCTGACGAGCGCGCAGAACGCGCGCTACGAGCGGTCGCTCGCGCCGCTGCGCTCTCCGACCACGTGGTTGTCAGTGGCGACCTGACCGAAGACGGGACCGAAGATCAGTTCGAACGCCTCGCGGAGATCCTCTCGATGTCGGGCGTCCAGCCGGAACGGATCACGCTGGTACCTGGCAACCACGACGCGTGTGATCGAACCGACGGGTTCTCTCGCGCGCTACGCGGGCCGCTTCATGCATTCCGCGCAACGAGCACTCCGGGGCTCCCGTACTCCGTCGGTGACCAGGACGGTTGCCTGATGGTTCCCATTTCGTCGGTGGTCGATCAACGCCTCCCGCGAGCGTCGGGTTTCGTCGACTCACACACACGAGAAACGCTCGAAGAGCTAGTTCGCTCTCCGCGCAGCAAGCCAATCGTCGTGGTCCAACATCATCCACCGCTCCAGCATTTGCCGCCGGTCGTGCAATGGATCGACGGCATTCGCTCGGGAGGGTGTCTTACCGAGCTGCTTATCGAAGACGACTCGATGTTCGTCCTCTGCGGGCATACGCACGCATCCCTCGATCTCGCAGTGGCCGTTTATCGCGACGCACAAGTCTTCAGTGCACCTGCGCTCGTCGACGATCCGGACGCTCTGCGCGTGTACCGGATCGTCGATCAGAGGTTGGTGCCGGACTTAGACGGTGAAGTCTCGCTCCGTCGTTCGGTTCGCCCGAGCGATCAGCGCGCGTACCCAGCCACGCGATCAATCAAAGCTTGATCCGCGACCTGACCTACGAGGCGTGCGCGCACCTGTTGTCCAACTCGGCGCCATTCTTCCTTCTGCGCGTCGGTCGTCGCGACTGATGCGACGCCGCGTTGTGTAAGCGTGGTCAAAGCTGCGCGTTCGTCGTTGCGAAGGTTGCGGCGAGCAAGTGCGTGGAACTGCGTTGCAGTCTCAGTCAGGATGGTCTGCTGCTCCGCCGTCAACGTGTCCCACTTTGTTTTCGACACGACCGTCCCGCCGATCACGATCGAGAGCGGGTAGTCCATCATGTGGGTCATGCGCGACGACCACTGAAGCTGAATCATGGCCGTGGGCGGAGCGATAATCGTGTCGACGCGGCTCGTCTGAAGCGCGCCCAGAACTTCGGGAACCTGAAGCTGGACAGGGTTGGAGCGAATCACCTGGAACACGGCGGCGATAATCGGATCGTCACGACGCTGCCAAGGCTTTTTCGAGGCTAGATCGGCGGGCGCTCGAACTTCGGAAGTCGAGAAGAGACGCGACTGGCCGACATCGGCCCAACCAAGGATCTTGAAGCCTGCGGACTCGATGCCCGGATTGATCGTCGCGGCCATGCCGTCGCGGGCAGCGTCGAGCTGCTCATACGTGCGGAGAATTCCTGGAATCTGGAAGACCGTTGCGGGGCGATGAATCATTCCGAGCCCGGTCGCCGTGACCGCCGCGCCGTCGAGACGACGCGTGCGAATCTTGCGAATGACTTCGTTCTCGTCGCCTTGGACGCCGCCCGCATAGAAGCGCAGGGCGAGAGTTTGCGCAGAACGGCGGCGTACTTCCCGGTTCCACGCGTCGAACACGCGCATCCAAGTCGATCCCGCGGGTGCGAGTGTGGCGATCGAGACAGTTACTGCAGCGGCCGCTGGGGTTCCGCCGGCCGGTGGAGTGGTCTGCGCTTCGGTGCGAGCTCCAGTGCCAATCGCAACGACGCCTGCCAACAACCACACCGTGAGAGTTGCGAGAGAGCTGCCTCGTCCCGTGCTGAATAACTTTCGCATCCGCATTTGGTAGATCCTCCGCTAAAAGGTTCAAGCGACCGCACACTGCGAAGCGCGCTTGAAGCCCAGAGCTCGGCGGCACTGTATCAGCGGGGACCGCCCGCCACCAGGGGCCCTCCGTTCGGCAACATTGCGGCGACGCGATTTGTCAGACGCACGGCGGCTTGCGAATCGGTGTACATATGCGCCCGTGATTGTCGTCGCGGCAGCGATTCTGCTGATTTCCACGAGCATGTTCGGTCTCATGATTGCGTTGTTCTTGGCACGCGTCGGCAAGCGCGACCGCGTGCTCTCGGATGGCGATCGCGCGACGCGCGTGACGTTGCTCAAGCCGCTCGCGGGTGACGAGGACGATCTCGCGGGTAACCTAGCGACTTTCGGGGAAATCTCGTGGCCCGACTACGAGATCATCTTTGGCGCGGCATCCGAGACCGATGCCGCGGTTCCGGTCGCGCGGGCGTTCATCGCAAGCCACCCGAATGTGAAAGCGAAGCTCGTGTTGACTGACCGGGGCGCAGCGACGAATCCCAAGGTTGCACAGCTGCTCGGCATGCTCCCGCACGCGGCTGGTGAGGTGATTGTCATTTCGGATGCCAACACGAGGGTGAATCCGGAGTACCTCACGTGCTTGATGGAGACTCTGCTGACTCCTGGGGTCGCGCTCGCAACGAACGTGATCGCGGGGCTGGGGGAGCAAACGCCGGGCGCTGCCCTCGAGAACTTGATGCT
This sequence comes from uncultured Sandaracinaceae bacterium, assembly GCA_964635815.1. Lineage (GTDB taxonomy): Bacteria > Myxococcota_A > Polyangia > Polyangiales > JADJQN01 > CAZWQH01. The sequence goes on along the minus strand of CAZWQH010000002.1, from coordinate 3,441 downwards.
GGGCGGTCACGCTTCTCCTGGCGTGTTGAGCGCGTACACATTGACCAAGCGAGCGATCTCGATCGGAAAATCCATGGCGATGCGACGCGCGGACCTGGAGCGTGTTGGCGGGTTTGAGATCGTGGCGCACGTCTTGGCCGAGGATCACGTGCTCGGCCAGAAGTTCGACCGCGCGGGAATGAAGGTGGTGGTGTGCCCGACTCCGATCGGAAATCCAAATCTGACGTGCGGAGCGAGTCGCAGCTTCGAGCGTCACACGCGATGGGCGAAGATGCGTCGCGTGATCGCTCCGCACGGCTTCATCTTCGAGCCGTTTCTTTCGCCGGTGCTCGTGTCGCTCGTGGTGATGGTGGTGCACCCCACGCTGACGACACTCGGAATCTGGGGTTTCGCAACTCTGCTTCAATACATAGGAACGATGATGTGCTTACGGGCGCTCCGCGGGGCCGCGCTTCCGCTGCGTTACGCGCATGTGGAGCTTGCGCGTCCGTACATCATGTTTGCCATCTGGTTGATCGCGTGCGTCTCGAAGCGAGTGAACTGGCGAGGGCACGCGTTCGACCTTGGCGAAAACACGTTGCTGGTTCCACGCAGAGCCTCATGACGCCCTGCGTCAGCGGCCTGCTCGTGTGCGCGAGTGTAAGCGCGCGTCGCACCTTACCGAGCGAAAAGCGCGATCGTACGCACGGAATCCACAAGGAGGAACTTGCACACCATCGGGCGCTCGTGCAGTCTCACGCGCATGCAACACAGAAGTCTTGTTAGCTTTACCTTAACGTTCGTCGCTGTTTTCACGCTCGTCGCTTGCAGCGAGAACAAGCCCGCCGGCACCGTCGATTCGGGAACCACGATCGACACGGGCACGACCGCGCGTGAGACTGGCATACCGCCCGACTCCACGACTGTCGTTGTTGACACTCGCATCGTCGGTGAGACCTCCGTTCAACCGACCGACGCGGGGACGGATCAGCCGGCTACTGCTGACGTTCGACCCGTGACCGGACGGGACGGTGAAGTGGTGCGAACCTGTGGAGCGTCCGGTCTGCCTTCGACCGCCTTCCCGCGATGTAGTGCGGAAACCGCGGCGCGCATCAACGTGTGCACCTCCGCCGAGTGCGAGCTCCCTCTCTTGCAGGGAGACACGACACCGGCCGCGAACGTTCCAGGGTTTGGCCCGGTCAGCTGCTACCTCTGCGTATCGGCGGAAGTTACCGAGTGTCTCCGCAACGCTTGTCCTGCCGAATCGCACGGTCTTGACTGCTGTCTGAAAGACAACCGGTGCATCACGGGTGCCGGCGGAATCGATACGACGTGTGCCAGCACGCACTGCTCCGCTCAGAACGATGCGTACGAGCGATGTGCAACCTGTCGCCCACCGCCTGGAGACGCCGGCGGTGAGTGGACGTGCGGTGACGGAATGCGAGCGGGCTGTGCCGTTGGAAAGTCCACGTCGCATTCGCCCCGCTGCTTCCCGCGAACCGACGCCGGTCGCTGACGCGACAGCTGCGAGTTCTTTTCCGTTCGAGCGAAAAGCGGCAGCAACATTCTGAAGACGACGCGACAAGCTAGGCGGGCGCTTTCCGAAAGGTGCGCTCGCCGTTTCATAGAAGCAGTAGTCAAAGTGCAAGTTCGGTGAGGACTAGATGAGCAGAGCAGTATTTCATCTGTGCGGGCGCCGTGGACGCCTGAGGTTCGGGACGTGCCTGGCTATCACGTTGAGCCTCGCGGGATGTTCTGAACGAAGCCCAGTGCCCGTCGACGCGTCCGGTGACACGGGCACCGCTCTTCGCTGTTCTCCCGCGGACGATCCGGACGGCGACCGGATCAGCACCGGTGACGAAGACCGGCTCGAGTCGCCGGCGGACAAAGATGGTGATGGGCGTCCGGCTTCGCGCGACGACGACTCCGATGGAGACGGCATCCTCGATTCGGCCGAAGCGGGCCGCGCAGATTGCACGGTTGCACCGGTCGACACCGACCAAGACGGCACCCCCGACTTTCTCGATACGGACGCGAACGGTGACGGCACGCTGGACCGCGAGCAGGGCACCGGTGACCTCGACGGCGATTCCATCCCCGACGTTCGCGATCCGGACATCGATGGCGATGGCATCCTGAACACGATCGAGTTCGGCGAAGGCACCACCCCCGTCGATACCGACCGCGATGGCACTCCAGACGTTCGAGATCTCGACAGCGACGCCGACACGATCAGTGATCGTGATGAGGGTTCGCGCGACGTGGATCGAGACGGTAAAGGCAACTACGTCGATCTCGATTCCGACGACGACGGATCAGGCGACATGACCGAGGCGGGCGATGCCGACCTCGCGACTTCGCCCATCGAGTGCATGCGCGAGATCAATCCCGTCACTCAGGCCGAGATGCGGGATGGCCGTCCGGACTTTGCGGATACCGACTCCGACAACGACGGTCTCCTGGATCGACGCGAGCGCGAGCTCGGAAGCAGCGTCTGTAACGTCGATTCCGACGCAGATGGTGTCGGCGACCTTCCAGAGTCTGCGTATCAGGAGCTGAACTGTCGTTCGGGAGTCGGAGCAGGCTGCGATTGCATTACGCGGAGTGACTGCACGATTCCGGATTCGTTTTTCTACATCGTGCTTCCCCACAACGCTCCTGCCGTCGAGCGCGATCTGGATTTCTCGACGACCATTCGCTCGGCGGACATCTTCTTCCTCACCGACGTCACCGCCTCAATGGGGAGCACGATCCGCCGCGTTCAGAACCTGGTGGCCACTCCGGATACAGGCGTCATCGATCGAATCGCCGCGCTGATTCCGGATGTGTGGCTTGGCGGTGGCGAGGAAGCCGACTTGCCGCTGAAGAACTGGGGCGAGTTCACGCTCGGCCGAACACCACCGTTCGCTCCCGAGCCGGACCTTCCGTTGCGCGTCGCGTCGATCATGCGCGACCGATCGGAGGCCGCAACGGTGCGAACTGCATTCTCGGACATGCGTCTTCGCGCGGGCGGCGACTATCCCGAGTCGCACACCGAAGCCATCTATCAGATTCTCCGCAACGAAGGCGGGACGCACACGTTCATTCCGAGCGACGGACCTGAGCCCATGGTGATCATCACACCGTTCGATGCAGGCCTTCCTGCGATGGACGGTGGGTTCGGCGATGCGATGGCGCCTGTGCCACCGCCTCCGTTCGATGCGGGTTTTATTCCCGTCGCGGGCGGTCGCGTTCGTTGGTCGTGGCCTCGTCCGACAGAGTCTTGCCCAGAAGGTCGCTGGGGCGCGCCATGCTTCCGACCGCGCGCGATGCCCGTCGTCGTCCATTTCACGGATGCGTCGACCCACAACGGGCCGCCGTCCGAAGATGACGAGCGTCCGGTCCCCGAGTGGACCCAGATGAAGTACGAAGGTCTCGACCCCGTGCCCGCGGAGTACGTCGCGACCATGACGCTCGCGCAGC
>CAZWQH010000001.1:0-50420 GCA_964635815.1 uncultured Sandaracinaceae bacterium | reverse complement strand
GGCGCCCCCTCTCATTTCCGTCTCGTTGGCGAGACGCGCACGTGTTGTATACGGAAAGCGATGAACGTTCGGACTGAGGCAGACGGGTCGGTCAGCGTGTTCACCTTCCGCGAGGGTGCGCTGGCCGCGGTCGGTCATGACCTCTGTATCCGTTGCGACGCTTTTCGAATCGAGTGGAGCGACGCGGACAAAACGAGGGTCGCGGGCTTCTTCGATCTGCGATCGCTACGCGTGCTCCATTCAGTAGGAAAAGATGGTCAGGCTGAAAAAATCTCAGACGGCGACCGGCGCACGATCGAGTCGCATCTGCACAGCGACGTGCTGCGCACTCAGCTCTATCCCACCGCCAGCTTCGCGTCCGACGTCGTCGGTGAAGCGGAGGTCCGCGGCAGGCTCACCATTTGCAACGTGACTCGCCCGATCGTCGTGACGTTCGAGCGGACGGACGGCTTCTACATAGCGCGCTCGACGATTGCTCAAACGATGTTCGGGATCACTCCGTTTCGGGCAATGCTTGGTGCACTACGCGTTCGCGACGATGTCCAAATCCGGCTTCGCGTTCCGGCCTGACACTCGCGCGTATAACTCCGAGTACTTTCTCTCGCACCAATCGGCATCGTGCTTGACCGCCCAATCTTGCGCTGCAGCTGCAGTCGCGAGTCGCTTGGACACAGAGCGCAGGATGTCTTCAATCGCGTTCGCAAGCGCCAACGGATCACCTGGGGTAGCCGTCACTGCTCGGGTCGGCGAGAGATCCGCAAGCAGTCCTACGTGGGACCCGACGGTCGGCGTCCCAGCAAGCGCAGCTTCTGCGACAGCAACGCACTGGCTTTCGAAGCGAGAGGAGATCACGTGCAGGTGACTTTCGGCGAGCGCGTTCGCGATCACGGCTTGAGATGTTCTCCCGTAGAATGTGGTTCGTGCCTCGAGCTTTAGCTCTTTCGCAAGGCGCTGCGCCTCGCCACCTCGGGTGTCGAATCCGTACTGGTGAAGGCTCGCGTCCACACCACGATCCGTGAGGATCCGAAGCGCGAGAAGCAGCGTCTTGTGATCCTTCACAGGGTTGAGATCCGCGACGTTGATCAATCGCCACGGAGGCCCGGTCGGACGGTCGGTCGTGTGAAGAAAGGTCGCGCGATCGGGGCCCAGTGGAATGACTTCGATCGCTCGCGATGACGAGCTCAAGACCCACGCTCTTGCGTACTCCGTGGTGACGGTCGCTGCCCTCGCAGTATTCAGCGTGAAACGTGTCGTCGCGCGTGCGATCGGAGTCGCGGCGTTCCCGTACGGAATCTCCGGGAACCACACGCATTCGCCGCCCGCGATGCTGGCGATCAGCGGAACGCCGAGGGCGCGAGCAGCCAGCGCAGCCGCGAGCCCGTTGGCATCGATCCACGCGGCGTGAATGACGTCGAACCCACCGCGCCGATGTTCCCTCGCGATAAGGCGACCGGTTCGGGCTATACGTTCGAGTGTCCGCAAACCAGGTAACACACGTCGTGGCACTTTCCCCGGATCGTGGACGCGAGCGCGACCGGCGAGCCAATTCCCCCCGACCTCGTCGAAGTCCGTGCAGAACACGTGGATGTCATGATTGGCGCTCAATCGCGAAATCAGCGTGTTCCAGACGGGGAGCTCTCGAGTCGGCCCGACGCGATCGGGTCGCTCGAAACCCCCTGGGATCACGAACGCGATCTTCACGACACGCGCACACTAGCTTTGACATCGGGCGACGCAATCGCTTCAATAGCGTGTGAGCGAAAACGATCCGTCCCAGAAGCTTACCCAGCTGGTTACTTCCCATGGTGACCTGCGACGCGGAACGGGCCTCCTCTCCGGCGTCGTTGCTCTGACACTCGCCGTATGCAGTCTGCTCGGAGTCATCGCGTTTCATTTTCCAGCGTACCTCTCGACGCCGGAGATGCGGCACGTTTATGACGTCACCACCCTTCGGTACATCATGCTCGGTGCGATGGTGGTCGCCGGGGGCGTCTCTCTTGGGAACATCATCCTCGGGCGGTCCCGTTGGCTTGCGGCGGTGGCGTTCACGGTGCTGGTCGTCGCACAGGTCTTGGGTGGACCGACGACGCCCATCCCGGACTTTCCAGATCACACGCCGTACCTAGGACTTGATTTCCTGATCCTGGATCTGCTCGGTTCGACGCTCATCTTCGTGGTCCTCGAAAAGTTGATGCCTCTTCGGGTCGATCAGCCCGTGTTCAGAGCGGAATGGCAAACAGACCTCGCGCATTTCATTTTCAACCACTTGATCGTCGGGTTCGTGCTCTTCGTCGTTAACCACACCGTGCATGCGTCACTCGGTTGGGCTGTAAACGGGAACCTTCAAAGCCTGGTGAACGGGCTCCCTTTTGTCATTCAGCTGTTGTTGGTCGTGCTCGTCGCGGACCTGTTTCAGTACTGGACCCATCGCGCATACCACGAGGTCCCATTCCTTTGGCGGATTCACTCGGTTCATCACAGCGCCAAGTCCATGGACTGGATCGCGGGCTCGCGTCAGCACGTGGCGGAGCTCCTCATCACACGCATGTTCGTGCTCGCGCCAATCTTTTTTCTCGGCTTTTCGGAGCGCGTGATCAACTCCTACGTCGTCATCGTGGGCTTCCAAGCCGTCTTCAATCACTGCAACGTGAGCGTACGTTTGGGTCCGCTTCGCTACGTGATCGTCACGCCCAACTTTCATCACTGGCATCACTCGCGCGATACGGAGGCAGTCGACAAGAACTACGCCGCGCATTTCGCGTTTCTGGACTACGCCTTTGGGACAGCGGTGACGGCCGATCGGATGTGGCCTCGCCGTTACGGGGTCATCGGTGACTACGTCCCTCCGTCATTCGTTGCCCAGCTGCTCTTCCCGTTCATTGGCTCGACGGAGGACCGCGAAAAGTCGAGCGCGTTAGCGTCGAGCGAGGCATGGACCCCGCCTCCAAAAGAGGTTCCGCGTGAATAGCGCGAGTCGTACCGTTTCGCGGGTTCCGTGGATCTATTTGATCGCATTGGTTCCTACGCTCACGGAGTACATCGAGACCGGCAATCTTCCGAACACTCCCTCGGAGCTCCTCACGGATCTCATCTTGGGTGCGTTGCTCGGACTCGGTGCGTTCACGTTTCGGCGCCAGCAGATTCAGCTCGCCGCGCTCGCGGAAACGGACGCGCTCACAGGTTTGCTCAACTCGCGCAGATTCAATACCGACCTCCCGATCGAAGTTGCGCGCGCACGCAGACTGAAGAGTCCCCTCGTGCTCGTGTACCTGGATCTCGACGACTTCAAGCTCACGAACGACACAAAGGGACACGTGGCTGGAGACGAGGTGCTCACATTCGTAGGCGGCGTCCTCCAGAAGTGCGTACGTCAACACGTCGATCACGCCTACCGGCTCGGCGGTGACGAGTTCGCATTGATCCTCGTCGGCGCTCCGACGCAATCCGCGATGCTCGTTCTCGAACGTGTGCGTGAATCGCTGAAGGGAGCGCCACACGGCGGTGCGGCTATCTCGTTTGGAACTGCGGAGCTGGCCGAAACCGAGACAATCGATGCGTTGATCAAGCGCGCCGACGCAGACATGTACTCACGCAAGCGGAAGGAAAAGCGCCGCCGCACCGGTGAGCAGGTCGCAAACTAGCTCAGCGAGACTGGATCTGGAACCGCGTGAACCGACCCCACGCAATAAACGCCGCGAGCCCACCAAGCACGACGTTGATCGGAACCGCCGAGTACTCACCGTGCATGATGTCGAACGCAGCAGCGAGCACCATGATCACAACCAGGCCGGACGCGGCGATTGGAGTCAGCCTCGGTTGGACGCGCGTCAACGCGGGTAGAAGCAACCCGATTCCGCCCGCGAGCTCCGAGACACCGATGAACCGGACGAGTGCTTCCGGCAAGACAGCAGCCCACGGCATCCTGAGCGCGAGCTCCTGAATCGGAGTGAATGACTTGGTGAAGTCCGCGAACGCGAACACAAAACCGAGAACGGACTGAGCGACCCAAAGGGACACGTTGATCGCTTTGCTCGCGCCATGCGTGGACGTGTTTGGTGTCGATATCGCCGTATCCATGAGGTTCAACCGTGTCGGCGACAAGTGGAGCATCTACATCGTGAGCTCCCTTCGCAGAGGTCCGGTCCGATTCAATCAGCTCAAGCGCCAGATCGACGGCATCTCCCAGCGAATGTTGACGTTGACGCTAAAGAGTCTCGAGAGATGGCATTGTCACGCGCACTTTGTTTCCGACGATTCCGCCGCGGGTCGACTACCAGCTCACGAGCTTGGGCGTGACGCTTCTCGAACCTGTGCGCGCGCTATCCGAGTGGTCGGAGAAGAATCGATCCGCGATTCAGCAGTCGCGCGATCGGTTCGATCAACGCGCGAGGGGCGCTGTGTTGGAAAGGGTACGGGTCAATTCGCTCGCTAGGGTGAGCTAGCTCGACTTGGGGCCTGCACGTTGACCAAAAGCCAGTAGCAACCGAGTTGCTTTACGGCCTCGGTGAACTGAACGAAATCCACCGGCTTTCGGACATAGCTGTTCGCTCCTAGCCCGTAACTTCGAATCAGGTCTTGATCCTCGAGCGACGAGGTCAGAACGACGACCGGAAGATACTTGGTGCGCGGGTCCTCGCGTATCGCGCGTAGAACTTCGAGCCCGTCTACCTTCGGGAGCTTGAGGTCAAGCAGCATGACCTGTGGTGCGTCTAGCGGGTCTCGGTCCTCGTACACACCTTGCGCGAAAAGGTAGTCGAGCGCCTCCGCACCGTCACGCGCCACGACGATCTCGTTTACTAGGTTTCCCTTCTTGAGGGCACGAATCGTGAGCTGTTCGTCTTTCGCGTTGTCCTCGACCAACAGGATTGTCTTCTGATCAGCCATTGCCGCGGCGCCTCCCTAGGGTGAAAAAGAAGGACGCGCCGTTCTCCGGCTTTCCCTCCGCCCAGACGCGACCACCGTGCCGGCGAATCACGCGTTGAACCGTTGCGAGTCCGATGCCGGTGCCTTCGAAATCAGTCGCCGAATGAAGACGCTGAAACACGCCGAACAGCTTGTTCGCATACTGCATGTCAAAACCCGCTCCGTTGTCGCGAATTGCATAGACGCGTTCACCATTCTCCTCGGATGCCGACAACTCGATTCGAGCGTTTGCAGTCTTGCTGGTGAACTTCCAAGCGTTGCCGAGCAGGTTGTCGAATACGACCGTGAGAAGCCGCGGATCCGCGTCGGCGGTCAGACCACTCGCGATCTGAATGTCTACGTTCCGCGTCGAGTCGCTGCGTTGGAGGCGAGTCAACGCCGATCTCGCGATCTCGGATACGTCGATAGTCGTCCGATGAAGATCGCTGCGTGTCACCCGCGAGAGAGTAAGTAGGTCGTCGATGAGCTCCGCCATGTGTTGAGCAGATTCCCGAACGAACGTGAGGTAGCGCTTTCCATCTTCATCGAGTCGATGCCCATAATCTTCGATAAGCGCCTGGCTGAACCCATCGATGCTCCGAAGCGGGGCACGAAGATCGTGCGCGACGGAGTAGCTGAACGATTCGAGCTCCCGGTTCGCTTCTTCCGCGGCGTCGCGCGCGCGCCTCAGCGCCTCGTCCGCAACGCGTCGCTCGGTGATGTCTTCCGAGATACCCAGAAGGTACTCGGCGGTACCATCGAGACCGGCGATCGGCACCTTCTTCGTGTGGAGCCATCGCTTCCCCGACTTTGTTTCGATGGGCTCCTCCGGGATGTCGACGAGTCGGTTGTTGCGAAGCGTTTCGCGATCCTTCGCCTGGAAAGCGTCCGCTTCTTCCTTCGGAAAGAAGTCGTAGTCATTCTTTCCGATCAGCTCTTGTCGCGGAACGCCCAAAAGGACCTCGCCTGCGCGATTGAATCGCACGAAGGCCAATCGCTCGGCCTCCTTGATGAACACCATATTCGGGATGCTCTCGAGAACCGTATCCAGGAACTGTGTGGTTGCTCGGCCAGCGTTCTGCTGACGAGAGAGCTCCCTGAGCGTCGCTGTAAGCTCGGCATTGAGTCGGGCCACCCTTTCGTGTGCCTTCTTCGAGCGTACGAGTGTGTCCACGCGCACAACTAGCTCCTCGTTGGAGAATGGCTTCGTCAGGAAGTCGTTCGCACCATCGCACAGAACGCTGACGCGGAGCTGATCGTCGCCTTTGGCGGTAAGCAGGATGATCGGCGTACCGTCCAGATCGCGGTGAGTACGTAATGCTCGAACGAGATCGTGGCCGCTCATCTCCGGCATCATCATGTCGCTGAGGATCAAGTCTGGTTTCAGATCGATCGCGCGAGCAAGCCCACTGGCGCCCGTGTAGGCGACCTCGACGCGATACTTTACTCGCAGGATGCCGGTGATGAACTCGCTCATGTCGCGATTGTCTTCGACGACAAGAATCAGGGGGCGATCCAAGTCGGAAGCCAGTTCGTCAGCCAGAAGCGAAAGCTCTTCGGTGATCGGTCGCACGTACGACGATGGAGGTTGGCTTGGCGTGCTGAGTCGTGCGTGATGTGGGCCCGCGGTGTAACGACGTACTTCCGTGCCCGGTGGTGCGTTCAGCGGGAGCTCCAAAGTGAACAGCGCGCCTCCTTCAGGCGAATCCGCGACCACAAGAGTGCCTGCGTGCAGACGGGCAAAATCACGCGCGATCGCAAGCCCGAGACCCGTGCCGCCGAACTCGCGCGTGGTTCCGCCCTGAAGCTGTGTGAAACGCTCGAAGACTGCTTCGCGCTGAGTCTCGGCGATGCCGGGGCCGCTGTCGGCGACCTCGATGACCGCACGCGAGGCGACTTGTCGTAGCGTGCATCGGATCGTGCCGCCGTCCGGCGTGAACTTGATCGCATTGGAGAGAAGGTTCAACAGAATCCGCTCTGTCTTGTCGGGGTCGACTTGAGCGCGAAGCGGTCCGCTCGCCTCAATGCGATAGTCGATGCGTTTCTCTTCGGTCAGTGATTCGAAATTCGATGCGAGCCATCGAACATGCGACGCCAGGTCCACGTCCGCGTACTCGATTTTTGTCGCTCCGGCCTCGAGCTTCGATGCGTCGAGGAGGTCGTTCACGTGCTTCATGAGCAGGCGAGCGTTCCGTTCGACGAGCTTGAGTGAGCGGCGCTCGCGCGCGTCCAATCGGGTGGATGCAAGTAGCTGTTCTACCGGGCCCAAGATGAGCGCGAGGGGAGTGCGCAGCTCGTGGCTGACGTTTGCGAAAAACTGGGTTTTCAGCTCATCAAGCTCCTTGGTGCGTTCGTAGAGACGCTCGAGCTCGGCGTTCGATTCTTTGATCTCACGCGCCGCATCGGCAGCTTGCTGCGTCCGCGTGAATACAGCGGACGTTGGCTCAACAGAGTCGTCTCCCAAGCCAGCGATGCGCTGCACCTCCGCGTCGCGCGCGCGCATTCGAAGGAACTCGGTCACGTCCTCGACCCTGTGTAGGATGTACCGGATCTCGTTGGTCCCAGAAAGGATTGGAGAGTTGATCGGACTCCAAAAACGTTCTTCGAACTTGCCGGTCTCCGGATTTCTGACGTCGTACTTCTGAATGGGCATTGCATCGACGGCGCGTCGTGCGAGCACTCGATCGAGTGATGCCCTTAGATTCCGGACGCCGTCGTTGGCATCATTGGGATCGTTCGGGAACACATCGAAGATGTGCCGTCCTATCGCGTCTGAGCGATGAATAAGCGTCGCGCGTGCGTACGCGGCCGTCATCTCTACGATGATGAGCTTTGGCGAAAGCACCAAGTACAGCTCCGGCAGTGACTCGAACAACAGACGAAGCTCGTCCTTGCTCAGTTCGATTGAATCCATCATCCCTCCAACAAGCGCAGATTCTTTCTGCGTCTCTGGGCTGCTACGCCGTCGGTGCCGTTTCGTTGAGGACCAGCCAGAAGAGCCCGAGAGCTTTGACAGCGTCCGAGAACTGCGCGAAATCGACGGGCTTGCGCACGTAGCTGTTCGCCCCGAGCGCGTAGCTGTTCAAAATGTCCCCCTCCTCTTTAGAGGAAGTGAGCACGACAACCGGCATGAGCTTGGTGCGCTCGTGCGATCGAATCTGCTTCAACACGCCCAGACCGTTGATCCTGGGTAGATTGAGATCCAGGAGAACGACTTGCGGCAGGGCCGCTCCTGGGTCGCGCGTTGTGTACGAGCCCGTCGAAAACAGAAAATCCAAAGCCTCCTCGCCATCGGACGCGATGACGACTTCGTTGAGGATGTTGTTCTTCTTCAAAGCGCGCAGCGTGAGCTCCTGCTCGTCTTTGTTGTCCTCCACCAAGAGGATGACCTTCTCTGCATTCATGCTTTCCCTCCCTATTGATTGGCGTCCACGAGCGAAAAAAGAAACGTCCAGCCCTCGTTTAGACCGGAATGTCGCCTGGTTCGCTGCCGAACTCAATCCGCGCAATCACCTCGCGACCCCGTGAACTTCCACGCATTCCGAGAAGGTTCTCCACGACGGTTGCAGGCGGTTCTGCGTCTCCCCAAGCACGCCGTATCCTGGTGCAACAGTCGCTGGAGATCGAGCCAAGCGCTCAGCGGCGCGAGCCCGATCGCTGCGGTCAGTTCGCGGTTTGCGGCGCCTGCGAACCCAGCGCGGAGCGCACACTGAACACGAAGCTAGCCTGTGGGAAGTTGCGATACCGATCGACGATCGCGGCATGGGGAACCCGGTCGCCGTCGACGAAACGAGTCGCTAGTGCTTCTGCGGCAGCGCGATCCGCGGTGGATTTGATCACCATCACCCGTCGCATGAGCTCCGTGCACGCTTCCGGCAGCTTTGCGTAATCGATCGAGAACGCTCCGCGAGTTCCGTCTGCAGAGCTTGCGCTCGCATCCCACGTCAACGCGCCAAGCTCCATCAAGACTCCAATCTGAACGGCTGCGAGCTGGCTGTACGCCTTTCGCTGCCCAGAAGGCGTGTACATGCCGCGCGAAACGTGACCGAACGTCCAGACGATTGAATCGACGTAGACCTCTCGAGCTTGTGCGTCGTTCAAAATGCCTCTCGAGCGGAGGAACTCGACGAAGAAGAGGCCGCCGGACTGTGCCTTGAGCTCCTCAAGCATCGATGCCAGCGACCCGCCAAACGCGTCGTCGTCTGTCTTTCCATCAACTCGATACTCGTGCGAGGGACCTAGGTTGTGCGTTGCCTCGTGAAGGATGGTCGCGAGCAAGGCCGGGGTTTGATCGTCCGTGTACGGTGCGAGCGCTTCCGCGGTGAGAAGCGTCGAGGCCTGAGCGCGACGTCGTGTGAGGCTGTCTTGGTCGGTATAGAGGTTGCTCATCGCAACGGTGCGACCGCGACCGTCATCCGACACGGGCCCCCAGTTCGGCAAGCTCTGTCCGATCGTCGCGCCGAACGCATCGCGGTCATCGCCTGAGTTGAGGACAATGTCGATGAAATCCGGCAGCTGGAAGTTCACCTCCCGAGGGCGATAAGTCCTAGGCGTGAGAGCCGAGAGCGCGCCCTCCATCTCCGCGCGAAGCGGCGACAGTCGATCCTGCCACACGAGCGAGCCTTGATTGATGCGAGCAAAAGTCAGATGAAAGCCTGCCTTCTGGCTGCAGGGCTCCCAGTACGTTTCGTCTGGCCCAACGCGTACGTACCAACTTGAATTGCGCGCGCTCATTCGCGACCACGCTTCGTCAGCAGGAACCCAGTCGTTCGTCTCGAAGCTCGTCGCAGCAGCGCGCAGGTACGTGACGAGAGCGGTTTCGTTCGGGTCCGTCATCGCATCGGCGGCTGCACGAAGTTCGGCAGAAATTGGGGCCATGAACTCTCGGTAAGCCTCGGAGTAAGGAACCGCGTAGAGGTCGCCGCCGTCTACACGCACCACCGTGAAAGGCGAGAGTAGCCGTGAGGCTTCTGGGAGCGCTTCAAGATCAGCGCAGAACCCATCCGACGTTTGCAACTCCGCCGGGTACACGTCGACGAGTTGCTTGGGCGCACCATCGATTGCGGAGCACGCAGGTTGGGTCTCGGTGCTCGAGCCGAGACATCGAGGACCCCAGTTCTTTCGGAATAGGCTCGCGCTGGCAGTATCGCCGGGTTCGAGTCGAGCATGGAGCACGTCCATTCCAACTTGGCGCGCGTAAAGCTGGTCCATGAGCCTAGCGACATTGAACATGTGCCCCACGAACTCGCGGTGTCCTTCGGGCACACTCGACATATCCGTCTCGATGAGCGTGGGCACCGTTCGATTGAGCTCTTCGACCACAAGCGCCCGGCGCGGATCACTCGGCGGACTCGCGTTCGCCTCGGCGTGAATGCGGGCGAGCGCAGCTACGTACTCGCTTGTGAACGCGTTGTTCTGAACCCAGGTCGCATTCGAGCCGTAGAAGATTAGGGAGCGAACCTCGCCAGGATCCGGCGCCGCGTTTCCGTTGGTGTCATCTGCCCACAAGAGGGGAAGATTCAATCGCAGTGCGAGCTGATTGAAACGGGCGCGTGGGATTGGCGCAGCAGTCGTCGTGGTCGTGGTCGTGCTCGGGCTCGCGCCGCCGCACGCAACGGACGCGCACGCGAACGTGAAGGCAAGGAAAACCGCGGTTCGATATCGCATGGAAGCAGGCATCGCGTGGGTCCTAGCACTCGACCGCGAAGTCGCGAGCGCTCGCGAATTGCACAGCAAGACCCGGAGTGTTTGCGCCTTTTCAGGAGCGTACGTTCGTCGCATGTTCACGAGAGCCTCGCTTCCCGTTTTCTCCATGTCCCGCAATCCGACAACAGCACCGACTCTGAACGACGACACCTGGTGGGGGCAGGTTGTCGCGCGAGATCCGGATGCCGACGGTGCGTTTTGGTTCGGGGTAAGGACAACGGGCATCTATTGCCGGCCCTCGTGCGCGTCACGCGCGCCAAGACGCGAGAACGTCTCGTTTCACGCGACCCCTGCGCATGCGGAGCGTGCGGGCTTTCGCGCATGCAAACGATGCAAGCCTCGCGACGCCTCTCCGGGGCAGGCGCTCGCCGCACGAATCGCGGACCTATGCGCTTGGATTGCGTCGCGCGACACAATCCCTTCGCTCCGTGAGCTTTCAGAGCGGATCGGAATGAGTGAGTTTCATCTGCAGCGGACGTTCAAAGCGGCTGTCGGAGTCACGCCGCGCGCGTACGCCGTGGCGCAGCGGGCCCAACGCCTCCGTGAGGAGCTTCGAAGAACTCGCACTGTGACCGAAGCGATTTACGCGAGCGGCTATGGATCGAGCAGTCGGTTCTATGACAACGCTAACCGTGAGCTCGGAATGACTCCGCGCAGCTTCAAAACGGGTGGTGCGAACACGCAGATTCAGTTCTCCATAGGAGAGTGCTCGCTCGGGAGGATTCTCGTGTCTGCCAGTGATCGAGGCGTCACGGCAGTTCTGCTGGGAGACGACGACCGAGCGCTCGTTCACGATCTGCGCGATCGTTTTCCAAACACGGTGCTGACTCGAGGCGACGCGAAGTTCGAGCGAATCGTCGAGCGCGTGATCGCATTCGTAGAGCGACCGAAACAGCGGTTCGATCTTCCGCTCGACATTCGGGGCACGGCGTTTCAGCGGAGAGTCTGGCAGGAACTCACGCGCATTCGGGTTGGCTCGACCTGCACGTACAGCGAGCTCGCGAAACGGATAGGCAAGCCCGATGCCATTCGCGCCGTTGCGGGTGCGTGCGCCGCCAACCCGATTGCCATCGCGATTCCGTGTCATCGCGTCGTACGAACAAATGGCGAGCTTGCGGGCTATCGATGGGGCCTCGAACGAAAACGGAAGCTACTCCGCAATGAAAAGAGCTCTCGGTGACGCTCGAGCTTTTCTCGACTCCGACGCGACCGCGGCGAAGCGAGAACCTCGCTGAGGACGCCATAGTCTTGCGCGGGTTCGCGGCCGATCAGGATGAAGAGCTGATTCATGAGATCAAAGCTGCCGCTCACCGAGCGCCGTTCCGTAACATGGAGACACCGGGAGGTTTCAAAATGTCCGTCGCAACGACGAGCTGTGGAACCTACGGGTGGACAAGCGATCGGAGCGGTTACCGCTACGCGACCGCCGACCCGATCACCGGGGCGGCTTGGCCACCCATGCCGGCGGCATTCACGGCGCTTGCGAGAGACGCCTCGCGTGCAGCGGGGTTCGGCGATTTTGATCCGGATGCGTGTCTGATCAATCGGTACGTACCCGGTGCTCGCATGTCGCTGCACCAAGACAAGAACGAGAGGGACTTCGCGCAACCGATCGTCTCGGTCTCACTCGGACTCCCGGCTGTGTTCTTGTTTGGTGGGAGCGCGCGTTCGGATCGAACCGTGCGCACGCGCTTGGAGCACGGAGACGTTGTCGTGTGGGGAGGAACCGCTCGCCTTCGGTATCACGGCATAAAGCCTCTCGATCCTGGCCACCACCATCAACTCGGATCCTGTCGGATCAATCTGACGTTCCGTGTGGCAAAGGCACGCTAACTAGCGGGCGTAGACGCAAATGGCCGCCGCCCTGGGGCCCACGGTTGTCACCCAGTCGGCCGCGCATCGAAACGCCAGAACGCCGAAATCCTTCGACGTCGCGATCGGTGCGAGTGTGTACTCAACGCCGTCGCTTACGCCTGTGGTGAGAGGCGGTTCGAGCGTCAACGGGGTCGAGATTCCGGTCTCAGGGACGAGCCACAGCTCCGTTCCGTCGACGTTGGCGAGCACGGGTCCGTCCGCGTTACGCCACGCGAGCGTGCTCGGACGGTACGATCCCGTTAGCGGGTGTTGCCACATGCGGATGTGACCCGAAAACGAGGGCGAGCCGCTTTCCGCGGTCCACTCTCCGAAGCCCAAGGGAAAACCGAACTCGTACGCCATGTCCCCATCGTACGAGTACTCGCGGGTAAAGGGAGTACACGACCAGTAGGAATGTCGCGGCGTCGGTGAACCCGTCCGGAAAAGAAAACGACCACCCGCGATCGAGAACATGACCGGCAGAATGGTAAGTGCCTCTCGTGGGGCCGCGCAAAAGCTCTGAGACGGCTCGGTTCCGAGCCAGAACACTTGCTGTCCGGCGGCCACGTTCTTGCCGTCGTGGCTGATCGCAAGGGGGCCCTGAAGAGATCCACCCGCGATGGGCTTCAAGTAGTGCTTGAGCTGGTACTGCCCCGCAGTGAGTGCGTACACGTACACCGCACCATTCGGAACGGCGCCGTTCCAATCCATGTCTCCATCGATACCGACGGCTTTGCCCCTCTCGTAAGGAGCCAGCACACCGATCGTTGAACCGTCCGCAGATACTGCGACCGACGCACCGAAGAAATCACCGGGAGCGGAGTTCGGCGCTTTGATGAACGCGGTGAGAGCGAGCTCTCCCGCAGCATTGAGTTTGTAGATACTCACTGCCCCAGAATTGTGGGACGCAGAGTCTTCCAGAACTGCCGGAAACACACCGGCGCGACTATCCGAGTTGGTGGGGAGGCCCAAGACGGTCGTCGAACCGTCGCCTGAGATGGAAAGCGGCGATAGCGCTTCGCCCAGTCGCGCGACTTGGCGATACGGAACCGTGGCGTTCAGATCGAGGGGCGCGAGCTGCAGCAGGAACGCACCCTGATCCGAGTCGAGATTCTGAGCGGAGATGATGAGACGGTCTCCCGGCTCCACATGGATGGGCGCGACGAAGCTCTGCACACCGTCGGAGTTTGCCGCGGTCCGATACTCGCTCGCGTTTCGCCCGCGAAGGTGGCGAGCCATGAGCGGGAGCGGGCCGAGAGAAGAGCGTAAGCCGAGCGCGACGGATCGCGGACGATCGACATCGATCGTGTACGAGATGAATCGCTGCGAGAGGCGAGCCGACAGTCTTTCTCCTACGAAAACGAGCCGAATCTCGCCAGACTTCGTTTCACCGGGAGCGACTGAGAGATCTAGTTCGGTCGGATGGGCGAGGCTGTCGCCCCGTTCACTAGGATCCGCGAGGTCGAAGATGGGATCGACGGGCGGCGCGGCACACATGGGAAGTCCGACCGCAAGCAAACCGGGGAAAATGTACTTTTGAAACGCGCGCATGATGACGGCCCAATCCGCGCGACTCGCTTCGCGCCAATCATCGGTCAGCAAGCGCCGGGCCGAGCGGCTTTCTTGCGGGCTTCTCGCCGAACGACGCGAAATTTCGGTTCGCAGGACTTGGCCATGACGGGTTGCGGTGCCAGCGCTTCTAGCGAATCTGGCGCGAATGTCAGCAAGTACGCGCGGCTTGAGCACAATGGCCGACACCGGTATGGCCAAGCCCAAGAAAACAACCGCTAGCGATCGAGTCTCCGCCGAGCTTCGTGCGTTCGGTCTTCGGAAGCACCGCTCAGTCCAAGCGCGGCATTGCAAAGAAAAGCCGTCGAATCAAGACGAGCTGACCCGCGAGCGCAACGAGCACGAACAGCACGGGCAACAGAACGAACGGCGGATAGAAGACCCACGTGTTGATCATCTTCGGATCGTCCCCGAAAGCACGTATCAAAGGCATGGATGCGAGCGCGATGACGAGAATCGTCGCGAGCAAACCGGTTCCGAGAATGGAGAAGCCCACCGCGACCGTTCGTGGCACCTCACGTTTGCGATACACGAGGGCAATCGTGATTGCTGCGACTCCGGTGAGGATGTCGAAGTTCCGTCCGGTAAACGTCATCGGCTCGGGCATCACACCTTCCCGCGCGGCTTGGTGCATCACGAGCTCGAGCGGAAAACGAAACCCCTGCAGGCCAATGAGTGCGACAACGGGAAGTCCGTTCGAAAGCCATCCGCCGACCTTGCTCGTCGCGATCGCGAATCCCGCCACCATCACGGACAAGAACATCCCTATCGCGGGTGGCGGAAAGCGATCGAAACGCGCGAGCAGTCCTGTGTGAGCAAAGAACAACCAGAAGGCCGTCCATCCAACAATCACTGCGGTAGCGCGCCACGTCGTGCGCGACACCACCGCAGCCTCGTGGCCCAGTCGCTGACGCGCGGTACGGACAAGCGAGACGCCCATGTACGCGACGAGCACGGACACGACGCAGAACGCGGCGAGGAGTAGTTGCGACGCGTTCGGAGGCGAAATGGGCGGCATGCGCGAGTAATACGGCGTTACGACGCCACGTCGAGCATGGCCTCAGACGGACGTCGCAGTCGGTCTTTCAGGCAAACTGCTTCGCAATGATGTCCGTCGGGATCGATCACGTAGGCCGGTGCGTGAGGTCAGTACAAGTCGATGGACTCGATCTCGAACCAGCCACTCGCAGGCATCCCCATCGCATTTGTGTACCTCTCGACCGGGGAAATCCGGATCGCCTCGATCATGCCCTGCCACGGTTCGTTGGGCGGGGTTGCGGCCGCGGTGAGATCGAACGTCACGTCGCGTGGGAGATAGAGATACTGATCTCGCACGGTGTACGTTCGCCGAACGTCGAACGTGCCGAAGTTGTTGCTCCACGAGACGGATGCGTTGTCGTTCGACCACTGGTTGGAAGAGCGAACACGAACGACCAGTCGCGTGAACCTTTCTGCGCTCACAGGGGACGCGAAACGATACTCGGTGAAGGTGCCGTTGACACCGAGCGGTCGGAGCGCGCCAGAGGCAGCCGTTCCGCTGAAGCGGGTAGTGTCGCCGTTCACGAAGTCCCAGTGGAACGAAGGCCCGGCGTGCGCGCTCCACGACTCGAGAGTCGCATCAGGAGGAATCCAAGCGCGGATGCGAATGGTTTCGAGATTCGTCGCACGGGGGTCGAACAGATGGAGCGAGTAGGAACGCGCTGCTCCGGCAGCCGCGGAGAACACTTCGCGATGCGTGACTTCGTTCCCGTCGACGTCTTCGACTACGAAGCGCACGTCGCCTCTTAGTGGGGTTGTGAGGGAGACTCGTACATGAGACCAGTGTTGTGACGGTTCCGACACTAGGTCTGAGAGATGTATCTCGGGCGACACGATCTCCCCGTAGGCCGGGTATCGAAGCCAGGACGACGAGGTTCCTCCAGTGGTCGGGCATAGAGACGATGCCGTTCCATGCGCGCGTTCGGAAGCTGTCACGATTACCTGGCCGTCGGCCATGGTCGCAAAGCAATCGGTCGCGTTGCAGGTGGCGATCGTTCGCCAGTTCGAGGAGAAAGACCCACACGCGCTAGCGTCCGTGTCCGTGCTCGCGACGACCACGCCGTCCATCTTCGCGTCGAACGTCTGCCCTGATCGTCTCGGCGGACCGTATACCCCTACTTCGATCGTGCTCCCCGGTATGGGTTCGAATACCTCGAATACGCCCGGCAGTCCGCGAGTGACGTGGTACTCGCGAGGGGTCGTTCCTCCACGCATGTGCTTCTGCGTGGAGAGCTCGAGCTCCGAACGGGTTTGCTGCCAAAAGCGCGGGCTGTCTCCTTCGATGACGCGAATGGACTGGATCTCGCTCCAGGCGCTCCAGCGGTAGCTACTGTTGTCTTTTGCGCGCACGCGCCAAAATGAAATTCCGCTCGTGGTGAGCGAGTACATCGGGGCGCCAAGTTCGCCAGTCGATCGCATCGCCGAGAAGTTCGGGACCGTGGAGAGCTGAACTTCGTAGGTGAGCCGGTCGAAATCCGGATCCGCGCTAATCCAGGAAAGAGTGGGTGCTCTCGCCGCAACTCCGGAGCCAGGACGCAAGCGTGTCGGAACGGAAGGCTCCGAGTTCCACACAGGCATGTCGATGTCATCGATGTACACGTCCACGCGTGGTGGCCCATCCGCCGCGACGAATCCATCGCGTGACATCTCCCACTTCAGCACGTGATCGGCGCCTCCTGGCGCGCTTGCTGCTATTGGCGTGGTGACGGTGGTCCATGCGGTGGCGCCGGTCAGTTCGATGCGCTCTTCACCGTCGACGTAGAAACGGAAGTAGTGATGCGCGTCCTCTAGGTTTGTTCGAACACGGAACGAGATCCGTGAGGCCTCGCGAACGAACAACGAGAGCTCCATCGACGTCGATGTGTTGCTTGGTGTCACGCCCGCTTTTGCACAATGTGCACCGCCGCACGTGGCGTCGCGCACGACGTTCCAGTCCGTAGCGCTTCCTGTGTGCGAGACACGATACGGAAACTTCGTTAGGTCTCCGGTTTCGAAGTCTTCGTCGGTCAGGTAGCTGGGCGGTTCAGTCCGTGCGTCCAACGTCGCGACATCAGTCGGCGTGTGGCCCATCGCATCGTTCGCGGTCAAGGCGTCGAGTGCAGTGCGCGTATCCGTGAGGGCACCATCGGTCTGAACGGGCGCCACATCGACCTGCAGCTGAGCGTCGATTACCTGCGCGTCGCGGAGGCTCGAACCGTCGTTCGTCGTGGCGGACGCATCGCCCTCAGAAGAGTGCGCGTCGTCGCTGCCTCCATCCTCATTCTCAGGCGGAACTCCGAGCGAGGCGCGTGATGCACACGCGGCGAGCAACAGGATCGCGACCGCGACGGATTCGCGACCAACCACACGACAAGCAAACTTCACGATGGAACAGCCTTCCTGCGCGGCCTACTCGTAAGGAGAAACTAAGGTGCGCAACGAAGGCTGTGTTGTGACGGAGCGTCGTATGAACAGCTCGTGCGTTTACTCACGAATCGCGTCGTCGATCGCTGCCCCGAAGATGCTCGCGGGGTAGCGACGCCGAAACCGACGCGCAGCCGCTATGGCGCCTGGAAGATCGCCGGATGCTGCCAACGCTTGAACTTCCACAGCATCACGCTCTTCGGAGAGCGCGCCGGTGGCTGAGTACCTCGCGCGGTGTTGTTTTAAGAAAGACAGCGCGTCAGACCCTCGCCCTCGGATGAGAGCAGATCGAGCTGCCTCGACCAGTCGTTGCTCGTCGGCGAGGTTGCGACGGCTCATCGAGTTGGTGGCTGCGCCCGCATCGCGGTGCTCGAGCGCGCGAGTTTCGCGCGGTGCCGGCGACTCGAATGCAGGACCGGAAGAAGGCACGGGCGCCCCGACTGGATCGGTCCGCGGGGGTAGAGGACCTTCAACGCGGACCGGGTTTGCTACGCGCTCTACTGTGGGTCGCTCCGGATTCGCGCGAGCCCGATCGACGAGCGCGACGGCGCCACCGCCGAGGATGGTTCCGGAGAGGAACGTTCCGGCGAGCACGAGCGCGCTCAAACCTTTGGTCGTGGCCGCTGCTGCGCCGGCTGCTTGTGTGGTCGAAATGGCTTCTCGTGCTGCGTCGACCGGCGCCGCGAGGGATCCGCCCGCAGCGATGACTGCTTGCAATCGGGCGAACGCCGCGTCGGTCGCGACGGGGTTTCCTGCGCCGATCGCGCGTTCGCGGAGCACGAGCTCCTGAAGCTCCGGACGAAGCTGCAGTTCGTCGAGTGGCTCAGAACCGGGTTGTGTTCTCATGATGTCGCTCCTGAGGAAAGTCCTTCTGGGCCGCTCGAGTCACGGAGAAGCGCGACCAACAATTCTTGCGCGCGGTGGATGCGCGAGTACAGCGTCTGAACGGGCGCGTTGAGGATGGTCGCTGCGTCGCTGACCGAGACCTCGTCGAGCACACAGAGCACGAACGCCTCACGATACTTGGCATCGACCCCGTCCAATGCGTCGAGCAGCCGATCGTGCTCCTGCTTCTGTGACGCGATCGATTCTGCCGAAGTACGACTCGATTGCGCTAGATCAACGGGAGGACCGTCTTCGGTCAGTTCACTCTCGCGGTGACGCGCGAGGCGATTGTGATTGAGCGATGCGTACCGTGCGAACGTGAACAGCCAAGGCCGAACCGGCTTGGTGCGATCGAGCTCGCCAATCCGCGGAAGGATCTTCAACCACACCTCTTGTGCGACATCTTCCACGTCGCCTGGCGAAATGCCGAGACGCCGCAGCGTCCGAGCGACGTACGCGTGCTCGGCGAGAAACAGCGCGCGAAAGCTTTCGTTGTCGGCGGGCGCGCTCACGGTCGAGGCTTTCTGAAGATCCCGAGATACACGTCAGTCGATAGTTGTGTGGAGCACGCGCAAGTTATGAAAACAGGCACTGCGTCGAGAGCTTATAGGGGACCGTTGGCGAAGCGAGCTTCAATTCCTAGTGAAATGTGAAGGGAAATCGCGCTGCTCGTCCAGATGGCGCGGGGTCCGATGAGCAGCTCAGCCTTTGTGAGGGGAATCACTAGCTCGGCTCCGCCAATCAAGGCGATGTGGTCTGTGAGGTCCAACGACGCCTCGATCCGCGCGAGCAGCGCGACAAGGGGGAGCACTCGGTCGATGGGATCGCTCACGGTCGTGGCGCGCGCGACCATCGAGCCCGCGAGAAGACCCACACACGGTGCGATGGCGCCGAAGCGTGCGCAGCCGCGCGCGGTACCCGCATAGACGCTTGCAGCGAAGCGATCGCTGCTGAGTGTCTGCGCGGTCGCGACCGGAAGAAGAAACAACCCTCCGAGCTCAAGTGACCAGGCTTTCGATCGCAGAGCGAAACCCACGGATCCGCCGAACGTCGCAGTGGGTGCTAGCCAAGCGTCGAAATCGACCGCGCCCCTGAGCGCGAAGCCGAGTCCGTCGCCAGAGTCCGGCGCCCGTTCGTGTGGGCCGGCATCGCTAGGAGGAGTCGCGTCCAAATGACCGACAGTCGGCGCCACAGGCGGCGAGACCTCAGTCTCGATCTGCGCCGGTGCGACGTCTGTGGGTGTTGCGGTCGTTGTCGGGCGAGTTGTGATGCTCGGCTCGATTACCACCGCCGCGGAAAGCGCGATGGCGTCCGCCAGTCCCATGCAGTCCGTGACATGCCCTTCGAGCACGCGTGAGGGGCGGGCACCCGTCTCGCCGAGTTGTCTCGAGACTTGCAATCGCGCGCGGGCTCCAGCTGCCACCGAATCGAACGCGATTGTCATTGAACCGAACGGCTGTGTGGTATCGGGCGCTGCGGCTGCGCGAAAAGGATCTCGACCTATGCGCGATGCGACCGACTCGCGAAAGCGCGACTCGTCCGGGCAGCTGCTCTGCAGCGATTCGGAGACCGAGTAATCGAGCGACCAGGAGGTGTGTGTCGCGCCGGGTTCCGTCTGCGCAAAAGCAGCCGTGCAGAGCAGAGAGAGCGGCGGCAAGAGGATGGCTATCGCCGCGTACTCGATCGCTTGGCGGCGCGTGTCTTCGCGGTCGGAGCCTTGCTGGGACGCGCTCGGCTTCTCTTTCCCGGCACAACGGTGGGTGCCGCGATGCTCAGCGCGTAGTCGAGCATTCGAGGGACGAAGTCCTTCGTGATCAGCTCGCGGCGGAATACGATCTTGGCGCACAGGATTCCGAACACGCTATCGAGAAACAGCGCCTTGTCGAGATCGGGCCGGAGGTCGCCACGTTTCTCGGCTCGTATGAGCAACTTCATTGCGTCGTTGATGCGGTCTTGCTGCATTCGCTTGACGAATGCATGGAGCTCGGGGTCTTCGGCCACGTCGAGCCTCAGTCGCAGAATCCCGAGCATGCCTGGAGCAAGCAATCGGGCTTGCGCTCGTTGGATGAGTAGCTCGAGGTCGCTTCTAAGCGAGCCTGTATCCCAGTCGATGCTCGCGCTGCCGGACGCGTGACGGATCGTGGCGCGGATCAACTCGCTCTTCGTCGGCCAGCGCCGATAGATGGTCGTGCGGTTGACGTTTGCTCGCTCCGACACACGTTCGATGGAGAGTCCCTCGTAGCCCGTGAGTGCGAGCTCCTCGATCGCAGCATCCAAGACCTTCGCGACGAGGGACTGCCCCCGGATCTGTTTGGGTTCGTCGTGATGCGATCTGCTCACGGATCAAAACGTAGCTGACCTAGGCGCTGGCGGCTAGGTCTATCGCAACATTATTGTTGCTATGCAACTGGCTGCTTGCTACGTGATCGTCACGTCATGCCAACTACGAACTGCGCGATCTTGCTTCTGTTGGGCGCTGCGCTTGCGGCGTGCCAACCATCCGGGAAGGCGAAGGTAAAGCCACCTCCCGCTCCGATCGACGTCAAGGTTGTCGTCGCGGCAGAACACGATGTGCCCAAGACCGTTCGAATCACCGGTTCGCTTCGCGGAGATCAAGAGTCCGATCTGGCGGCGGATGCCAACGGACGCGTGACCCGAGTTTTGTTCGACGTCGGCTCGGCAGTTAAGCGCGGCGACATCCTTGCGAAGATCGACGCTCGAACCGTTTCCGCGTTGGCGTTCGAAGCCGGTGCTCAGGTGGACCTGGTTCGCGCTCGACGGGAGCAAGCGCTTCGGGAGTGTGAGCGTGCGGATAGGTTGCTGGCTGCAAGAACCATCACGGAAGCCGAGCGCGATCGTCTCTATGACATTTGTCGCACGTCGGAGATCGATGTTCGGGCGGCCGAGTCGAGATCGAGGCAAGCGTCGCAGGCGTTCTCGAACACGACCATCCGCGCCCCTTTTGATGGCGTGATCGTCGCCCGCTCCATCGAGCCGGGCGAGTACGTCCGAAACGATACCCTCGTCGCACGCATGACGACCGTCAGCCGTCTGCGTCTCATCGTCGAGGTGCCGGAGCCGTACTTCGCGATGGTGCCGGTCGGAACAACCGTAAAGTTTGATGTCGCGGCGCACCCAGGTCGCCAGTTCTCCGCGGTAGTAGATCGGAGGGGCGCTGCCGTAAGAAACAATACGCGCGACGTTCTTGCCGAGGCAGCGGTCGACAACGACGCCGGGCTCTTGCTGCCCGGAATGTTCGCGGGCGTTGATGTCACGCTCGGTACAGAAAAGCTCCCGACAGTCCCTAGCAGCGCGATTGTTCAGCGCAGCGGCCATCCGCACGTCTTCGTATCGCGCGAGGGCATCGCAGAGGAGCGCGCGGTTGCAGTCGGAGTGCCGCTCTCGAACGGTCTGATCCCGATCGTTCGTGGCGTCCGCGCGGGAGAGTCGGTGATCGTCGATGCGGGCCGCGACCTGATCAACGGAAGCCCGGTGAAATAGATGGAGTGGCTTGCACGCGTCTGTGTCCAGCGACCGGTTTTCGCGACGGTGCTGACGCTCATCATCCTGGTTGTGGGTTCCTTCAGTTACCGACTGCTAGGCGTCGATAACTTTCCAGACGTTGACGTGCCCGTCGTTATTGTGACGACCCGCCTCCCAGGTGCGTCGCCCACCGACGTCGAGACCGAGATCACGGAGAAGATCGAGGGCGCGGTCAACACGATCGGCGGCATCGACGAGTTGCGATCCATCTCGAGCGAGGGCGTCTCGCAAGTCATCGTTGCATTTACCATCGACAAGGACACAGACGTCGGGGCGCAAGAGGTTCGCGACAAGATCAATATCGTTCTGAACGAGCTCCCCGACGACGTGGAGATTCCCGTCGTCTCGCGTGTCGATCCCACCGCTTCTGCGGTTGTCTTGCTTGCCCTCAAGGCGGATCTGCCGATCCGAGAGATCACCGAGCTCGCCGACAAACAAGTCCGACGACAGCTCGAGAACATCGACGGCGTAGGGTTGGTAGAAATTGTCGGCGGCCGAGAGCGGCAGTTCAACGTGTGGCTCGACCCCACGCGCCTGCGCGCGAACGGCATCACAGCCTCGGAAGTCAATCTTGCGATCGGGCAACAGAATCTGAATGTCCCGGGGGGGTCACTCGAGTCCGGACCCGCGCACCAGACCGTGCGCGTGCTCGGCCGTGTCGAAACAGCGGAGGACTTGGGGAGCATCGTCCTGCGGTCAACCAACGGGCGGCCGCTTCGGGTACGCGATGTAGCTCGAGTCGAAGACGGAATGGCGGACGAGATTTCCGCCGCCATGCTCAACGACACGCCGATCGTCATGATTTCGGTGACGAAGCAGTCCGGGCGGAACACCGTCGCCGTCGTCGATGCGATCCTCAAGCGACTCGCAGACGTTCAGCAGAAGCTCCCAAAGGGCGCAACCATCCAGATGGTCCGCGACAACTCCGGAACGATTCGGACTGGAATAGCGGCCGTTACCGAACATTTGGTCGTCGGCTCACTGCTCGCTGCGCTCGTGGTGCTCCTTTTTCTCGGAAATCTGCGAACGACAATTATCGCCGCGGTTGCCATTCCGGTTTCGATCATCGGCACGTTTGCGATCATGAAGCTCGCTGGCTTCACGCTCAATTTCCTCACCCTCTTGGCGTTGGCGCTTGCGGTCGGAATCGTGATCGACGACGCAATCGTCGTTCTCGAGAACATCGTTCGCTACATCGATGAAAAGGGCGAGAAGCCGTTCATGGCAGCCGTGCGCGGCACGAAGGAGATCGGTCTGGCCGTTCTCGCAACTTCGATTTCGCTCATCGCGGTGTTCGTTCCCATAGCCTACGTTGGTGGCGTTCCGGGGCGGTTCCTGACGAGCTTCGGCTTGACCATGGCCTTCAGCATCGCGGTATCTCTGTTCGTCAGCTTCACGCTGACGCCGATGATGTCCGCGAGGTTGCTTCGCGCGGCGGGCGACAAACCCAATCCGCTCGCTCGAGTCGTGGACTGGTTCTATCGGCCGATCGAGCGAGCCTACCTTCGAGTGCTTGGTTTCTGTTTGCGTCAGAGCTGGCTCGTCGTGATCGCATGTGTCGTTGCGATCGCGTCCTGCATTCCGCTTGCCAAACGCGTTCCTTCAGCCTTCCTGCCCGCCGATGATCAGGCTCAGTTTCAAATCCGAATCAAGGCTGTGGAGGGCACCAGCACGGAGGAGACGCGCCTGATCGCGGAGCGCGTGGCCACTCATGTTCGTCGCTACGAAGGCGTCAAGAACACGGTCATCACCGTTGCAGAAGGAACGACGGCTGCATCGAACGAGGCAAAGATCTACGCGTTCCTCACAGATCCCGACAAGCGCTCGTTCAATCAGCAGTACCTCATGCAACGTGTCCGCAAGGAGGTGCTTACGAGGCTTCCCGCCGGCGTAGACGGCATTGCCGGTGACGTTCCAGAGTTCTCGAGCGGTCAGTCTCAAGCCAAGGTTCAATACGCATTGACCGGTCCAAGCATCGAGCGATTGACCGAGGCAGTGAACGCGATCGTTGCAGGTCTGCGAAAACACCCAGGTGCCGTCGACGTCGATACTACGCTTGGTGAACGGCGCCCTGAGGTCGGAGTAACGATCGATCGCGAGCGCGCGGCCGCGCTCGGCATTCAAGTGAGCTCGATTGCGCAAACGCTGCGCATCTTCGTGGGGGGCGTCGTCGCGAGCAGTATCAGTGACGGCGGGGAGCAGTACGACGTGAACGTACGCGCGGACAGCGCATTTCGCGCGGAGCCCGCTGGGCTCTCGCTCCTCGCGGTCCCTTCACCCGGTGCCGGGGCAGTACCGTTGAGCCAGGTCGTGAACTTTGAGCAAGGCACGGGGCCGCAACGTATCGATCACTACAACCGACAGCGTCAGTTCACCATCATGTCGAACGCGGCGCCGGGCGTGGGCACCAACGTGGTCGAGGCCGAGTTAAAGCGGCTGTTCGCTGCCCAAGGACTTCCCTCCGACTATCGCCTTCAGCCGGTCGGACAGTCCAAGACCGCAGGTCAGCTTCAGACCGGGTTCCTTACCGTGATGCTGCTGGGCTTCATCTTCATGTACCTCGTTCTCGCGGCGCAGTTCGAATCGTGGTCTCAGCCGGCGATCATTCTGTTGTCGCTTCCGCTCACCGTCCCGTTTGCGCTCATTTCGCTCCTGCTACTTGGACAGTCGCTCAACATGTTCTCGGCACTCGGTCTGCTCGTGCTCTTCGGCGTCGTGAAAAAGAACGCGATCCTTCAGATCGATCATACGAACAACCTGCGTAAGGAAGGGCGCGCGAGGTTCGACGCAATCATGGAAGCGAACCGAGATCGCCTTCGTCCCATCCTCATGACGACCTTCGCGTTCGTTGCGGGCATGGCACCTCTCATCTTCTCGAAGGGCGTGGGAGCGGGGCGCAATCAAGCAGCGAGCGGCATCGTAGTCGGCGGACAGCTCATGTCTCTGCTGCTCACGTTGGTAGCTGTTCCTGTTGCGTATGACCTTTTCGATCGCTCGGCGATATGGATTCGCGCGCGTCGAAACCGCGCGCCGATCGATCGCGGTGAGCGTGAGCTCGAGGCGTACGTCAGCGGACAGCGCCTCGACGTGACTGCGGAGGATCGATGACGTTTACTCGGGTAGCAGCGCTCGCCGATCTATGCAGTGGCGAGATGAAGGGGTTCCTCGTGCAAGGGACGAGGGTCTTGCTAGTTCGAAAGGGCGAGGCGATCTACGCGTACGAGGACCGTTGCGCGCACCAGCGCATTCCGCTCAGCATCGGATTTTTCGACGGCGAAACCGTGATCAGCTGTCGCGCACATGGTTGGGAGTACCACGCGTGTACTGGGCAAGGCATCAACCCGAAGTCGACTCAGCTCCGTCCATTCCCCGTCCAAGTCCAGAACGGCGAAGTCTTCGTCGATGTTCCGACAGTGAGTCCACCCTGACTACCCTCGTGGGCCTTGGGCTCTACATCACCCGTCAGTTGGTCGAGGCGCGTGGTGGAGCCGTTCGTGTGACGAGTCGCCCCGGCGAGGGGTCGTTGTTCGTCGTGGATCTTCCCCGACGACTCGAACGGTTGAAAACGCAAATTCTGCTAAAGAGGGACCGCCCATGACTCTCTCTGAGACCGTTCTCTTGGTGGAAGATGACGAAGACGGTCGGGACGCGATCGCCGACGTTCTGCGAACGTACGGCTACACGGTCGTGACAGCGGCGAACGGATCTCAGGCGCTTGATCGCCTTCGCGAATGCACGACTTTGCCGCGCGTGATCCTCATAGATTTGCGGATGCCCGTGATGGACGGTTGGGCGTTTCGCATCGAGCAGCGCAAGGAGCCGGCATGGGCTTCAATCCCAGTGATCGCGTTGTCGGGTGGCGGAGATATTCAGAGCTTCGACGCGGCCGCGCATCTGATGAAGCCTGTGCAGATTACGCCTCTCATCGAGACCGTTGCTCGCTTCTGTTCCTCTCCCTCGCGTCCGAAACCATGACCGTCGATCGCGTGCGCCCTGCGCTTCGCAAGTGTTCGCGCACACGCTTGCGCTTCCAACGCTCGATCTTGAATGATTTTGTCGCGATCTCCTGCCTTGTCCCGTTCTGATTTCTCCCGGATAGTGACCGACTCTCGGAGGCAAACATGAACGCGAGTGAAATCGGAAAGAAGCTTGTTGGGCTCTGCAAAGAAGGCCGCAACATGGATTGCATCAACACCTATTACTCACCCGAGGTGGTCAGCGTAGAAGCAGCGTCTGCTCCAGGGAAAGACCGAACGACCACTGGGATCGAAGGTGTTCGCGGGAAGAACACTTGGTGGGTAGAGAATCATGTGATTCACGGGTCCGAAGTTCACGGACCGTATCCGCACGGTGAGGACAAGTTCGCAGTGCGTTTCCAATACGACATCACGTTCAAGCCTACGAATCAGCGCAACAAGATGGACGAGATCGGCGTGTTCACTGTCGCCAATGGGAAGATCACCCGCGAAGAGTTCTTCTACACGATGTGATCCCGACGCCTGTGTGAGGCTCCCGTGCGTTTGTAGTGCCAAGTGATGCGGGAGCGTCGCACCGGCCCATGAGGGCGCACGCGCTTCGCTCATCCCAGAAGTGCCTGCCCACTGAAACTCGGCCGTCGGGTTCACGCGGAACTCATTCCGACTGACTAGACATCGGACGGTGTCATAGTCCGCGTCGTGGACAACGCACCTCAATCTCAACCGACCGGTGTCGGATGCTGGCCAGTTGGTGCTCTGTTCGCTGTTTTCGGGACTTTCATTGGTTCGATGCTCCTTTCGCCGTACGGGTGCACCGACTCGGCGGGACACGCGGAGTCCTTGAAGCTCACGCGAGAGTGTCCAGAGATTGCCGCCAAGCTTGGTAGCCCGATCGAACGCGGATGGGGATTCTCCAACTACGAGTCTTCTGCCGGCGGTGTGACGCGCTACACGACGATGACATTTCCGGTCTCGGGTCCCCGTGGATCGGGAAGGCTCGAGTACGTTCACAGCAACGCTTCGAATCCGAGCGGACTGCTTCGGTTGCTTGTGGAAGTCGACGGCAAGATCGTCGACGTTCTGAGTTGCGTCGGCCGAGGTAGCAGCGTCCCCGTGATTCCCACGAGCTGACAGTTCTTGTATGGGGAGTGAGCGGGATCGGCGCGGGGCGTTGGGGAGTGCTAGCAGATCGCGATGAGCTTCTTTTCTCGCACACGCATCGTCGTAGGGGCTGCAGCGCTTTGCGCATTCGGATGGACGAGCTGCGGCAGCACGCCCACCCCGGCGGCAATCGATGCGTCGAGTATCACCGCAGATGTCGCGGTGCAGGATCAGGATGCGTCTCGTCCTACCGATGCTCACGTGCCGGCAATTCAATGGACGACGGGCCCCAACCTGCCCGTGGGCGTGGATCACCTAGGTTCCTTCGTACGACGCGCGCCCAACGGGAATGCATACCTCTATGTCATCGGTGGTCGCAACGAACAGCGTGCGGCCAACACGACTGGTGTTCAGCGCGCTCCCATTCGTGAGGATGGCTCCCTCGGCGCATTTGCGGAGCTCACTCCCATGCCGACTGCGCGCGCAGCGTTTGGTCTGGCAGTGAGTGAAACGCACTTGTTCATCGTCGGCGGAACCGCGCGAACTGGAGTGCCGCAAACTCTGTCGACCGCGTTGCTCGACGATGGGACGCTCGGACCGTGGAATGAGAGCCCAGCGCTCCCGGCTACGCGAGTTCACATCACGGCGGTGATCACCAAGGGCTTCGTTTATGCAGTCGGAGGCTTTGACGCGCCGGCTCACTTCGCAGAAGTCTATCGCGGTCGCATTCGAGACGATGGAACCGTATCGGCCTGGGACACGGTCACGTCGCTTCCGAGCGGTCGAAGTCACAATTCGACCGTTGTCGTGCGTGATGCGATTTACGTGGTGGGCGGTCTCGAGGGTACGACGCCGGCGGCGAGCACGTTGCGCGCTGTGGTTTCAGCCGACGGAACGCTAGGCGCTTGGGAATCTGTCGGCACGTTTCCATCGTCCGTCTCCACACACGGCAGCTTTGTCATCGGCGACGCCATCTATGTCGTCGCTGGCTATTTTGGTGACTACAATTCCCAGCGTGTTTCCGCCCGAGTGCAGCGTGCGCTCGTGAGTGAGACGGGCGCCGTAGGGCCGTGGGACGACGTCGCGGGCGCGATACCTGAGGGTCTTCAGCACCTGCATTACGCGCCATTCCTCGAAGGCCGAGTCTACGTCGCCGGCGGTCGGACTGGCGCTGGAGTATCAAGTGCGCACACGTACGTCGGTCTTCTTGACTGACAACGCGAGACGACGCCGGGCCTCCCAAAGTTTTTGGCGGCTAGTCGATCCGTCGGCTGGCCGGAAAATCCTCGGCGCGCTCGAAATTGTCCAATGAACGCGGCGCTCGTAACCGGCACGACGCGTGCAGATAGTCAACGAATGCGTCCGCTTATGCATCGAGAAATGCGCGCGCGGCTCTCTCTTCTCCTCGTCTTGGCTCTCGCGGCGCCACCAGTCGCTCTCGCTGACGGTACGCCCACTGCTTCGCGTGCGTCGCGCGTTCAGACCTGGGTGCGGCGGACTGCCTCGAACGTCCGTAATCGCGTCGTCCGCGCAGCGTCAGGAGCTCGACACACCGCGACGCAAACAGCAGTTCGCGTTGGTGCCGTTGGTGCGCTCACCGCAAGCCAGGCACACGCCGACACGTTCTCGCGCGTTGCCGTCGCGATCGGGGCTCCGCCCGAAGTCCTCGTGGGAGGCGCTGTTGTTGTCGGCCTTGCGGCCCGTCGCATCGTTCGGAACCGTCGGCGCGATGCCCGTGCGCAGCACCGGACGGATGTTGGCGCCTTCGACCAGAGCCCGATTGGGCGGAGCTACAAAGCAGCGTTCGCCGCTGCACAAAACGGATCTGCAACGGAAGGTCAACAACTCGTCGAAGTCTCCGAGGCAATGCTTCGTGCCAACGAAACGGGCCCCGACGCAACTCTGTGGCGCGTCACTCGAGCGCTCGGTCTGATCGCCAGGTCACCGTCGCCCGAGGGTTTTGCCGCTCGCATGTCATCCAACGCGCCGAGCGACGGGCAGGGCTCCTCTGATCGCGATGCGGAGCTCATCGAGGATCTGTCGAAAGCGGTCTTTGACGACACGTTCCACATGACCGAGATCGAGTCCGCCATCCGTAGTCTAGGAGCAGCCCTTCAGGTGCGACCTGGAATCGGCCGCGAGCGCAACACTCAGAGGCAGGTCGCGCGCGCCGAACGCGTCCTCTCCAATCACAAGATGAGCGCGTCTCGCAGAGCTCAGCAGCTGAGTGTCGTTCGCACGCGCGCGCTTCAGCGAATCCAGAGGAACCCGCGATGACAAGCGCGCTCGCGGGGTTCGAGTTTGTCGTCGTGCGCGCGATCGCGCTTCAGAACCGTGCGCAGCTTTCCAGCTCAGACGCTCGTCCAGCCGATTCCGAGGACGAATCCTGTCACTGTGCGCGAGCGATAGAACGTGGGATGGACATCGATCGACAGGAGAAGATTCCCGAGCGCGAGACCAGCACGAACATCGATTCCGAAGAGGCCGTTTCCTGTGTAGCACTCCGCGCCCGAGTTCGTGTCGTTGCAGCCCCACGCAAAGTCCATCGAAGGTCCAGCCGCAAGACGGAGGGGACCTGCGGCGAATCCGATCATGAGAGAGTTCCACATGACGCCCGTCATATGTCCGCTGTTGGGGCCGCTGATTAGGGGCCCCACGAATCCTTGCGACAAGCCAAAGAGTTGGAACCCTCGGATATCGACGCCGAGCGCGAGATTGGCGCCGAGCAAGAGGCCGCTCCGCTGATCCACATAGACGCCGGCTTCTGCGCCGACGTTTGCGAGGAACCGCACCGGGCGTTGTTGAGCGCTCGCGGGCGCAGCGAGAAACAACACGCCCGCCGCGACGAGCAGCGATGAAGTAAGTTTCGACGACAAGGTCTTGTTGGTCATGCGGGTGGTCTCGCAACGCGCATGCCATTGAGGCCAACCGGCCGCCCGTGCCCCGTGAGGGCGCTGGGCACGGTCGATGCTTTGTCACTTCCTCTGCTACCGCCTGACCAAGGAGAAGAACATGGATACCCCGCACCTGATTGATTTCGGAAAGAAGCTCCTCGACGCGTCGAATAGTCGCGAACGTCTGCAAACACTCGCTTCGAGCTTGCCTGTGACTGCGCTGGCAGCACTGGTCGTCGCGAAATCGATGAAGTACGCACCCATGCGGAACGTCGGTGGTTTTGTGGCAGGAACGCTCGCTGGTGCGGGCGCAGTGGTGCTTTTTGCGCCAGGTGGGGATGCGATGAGAAAGCACCTTAGCGAACGCCTTGGCCACGTTGGTGAAGCTATCGCTGCGCGCTGAGCTTGTGGCTCAGGGCCGAAACACCCTGAGCAGCTTGTGGCTCAGGGCCGAAACACCCTGAGCAGTTCATGGGCTCAGCGCCGAACAATCCGCTATGTGGCCGCTACTTCGATGGTCGCTCGACTCGGCCGTCAGGGTGCTTCGCGAAAATGCCCTCTTCGCGTGCGTGAACGGGGCCGCTGCTGTCCCACGGCCATCCGCCGAACTGTGTGCGTTGGAAGTCCGCGAATGCTTGCCTCAACTCCTCGACAGAGTTCATGACGAACGGGCCGTGGTGTGCGACAGGCTCGCCGATGGGACGCCCTTGGAGAAGCAGGAAGTCTCCCGGCGCGTCGCCGTTCTTGATCGGTACTTCCGCGTCCGGGCGCATCTCGACCGCGCACACGCCCGGCACCGTCGTCCCGGCGATTTCCGCGCCCGCTCCCCGAAACACGTAGAGGGTTCGATTGGTGCCTGGCTTCGCCGCGGGCATCGTCCACTCTGCGTGTGGCTCCATTTTGAACGTCCAGATCGCGAGATCGGAGTCGGGGTTCGAGGCCCAAGACTTTGGGGGCGGTGGTAGTGCTGCGATGCCGTCGAGCGAGCCTGCGATAACGGTCACTTCAGTCGCACGATTCTCCGAATCGCGAACCGACCGTTTCGGAACCTTTCCGCTCCAGAGCATGGAGAAATGCGGTTCGACCATCTTGTTGGCCCTCGGGAGGTTCAGCCAGATCTGAAAAAGCTCGAGAGGATTCTCCGCGTCGCGCGCGACGAGTGGAAACATTTCAGCGTGAACGACGCCTTTGCCCGCTGTCAGCCACTGCACATCTCCAGCCCCAAATCGCGCAGTCGCTCCAAGCGAGTCGGAATGATCGATCAGACCGTTGCGAACGATCGTGACGGTCTCGAATCCTCGATGTGGATGCTGTGGAAAACCCGGTACCACGTCGCCGTGGTACATGCGCCAACCGTCTTTGCCGGCGAAGTCTTGCCCCATGTCGCGACCCTCGAGCGATACGGCGGGGCCCATGTCTTCGTTGCCCTTCGGATACGCATCGTCGTGGTGCGCACAGAAGAGAAACGGATCCGCCGTGATCCAAGGAAACCCAAGTCGCGAAACGTTACGAACGACACCGGTGTTAGCCACAGAACCTCCGCCCATTCATGACCCTTTTGGGTGCGGTTTCAACATGGCTCGCGTGTCAAGCGGCCCGGGCGCACAAGGACTCCGCCTAGATGACGAGGGGAAGAAATGTTACCGATTCCCCGTAACTACACGCCATGAGCGCACAGCGTCCAACGGCCAAGCTGGGAGGAGAAGTCCTTGCTGTCGCGGACGACGGCTCGTGTGTGGTCGCGCGTGGTGCGTCCATCGACTTGTATCCCCCGGGGTTAAGCGCACCGACGCAACTTCCGGTCGCAACGGATTCTGAAGATGCGCGGTACGCGGTTTCGAGCGGAGCGCGGTACTTCGCTCTCGTGGATGGGAGCGGGGAGGTCGATCTTTGGAGCGTCCCGGACCGGAAGCGCGTCGCTCGGCTGCGCCCACCAAAGAGCGACGAGCTGCACGAGCCGCTGAGTTGGGGACCACCGAGGTTTCTGGGTCAGGAGACGCTCGTAACGCTGCACGACGACTCGGTGGTCGTGTGGAACGTCCCGCACGCGAAAGTCGAGCTGGTACTCCACGATGAGGCGATCTCGCTGGCCCGCGACGTGTTCGCGTTCGGGAATGACTCCGTGATGATTCGATCCGGGTCGAGCTCGCTCGGCATCGCGAACGTCGCGCTGGTCGAGCTATCGATACGTGACGGCAGCGTTCGACACCGACGCCTGGCGCCTCATCGGGATCGAGTTGCTCTTGCGAGTGCGAGCGAAACGGACCGCGTCGTCTTCACTCATGAGTGCATGCGGGTAGAGACTGACATCGAGGACGGCGCGCGCGTCACGCAGCTGAACGTATCCGATGTTCCGATCGAACCGGACGCGCTGCATGTCGCGCAAGAAGCTCGCATCGTCGTCTGGGCCGGGACGACAGAAGACGAGCATGACACGCGAGTCGGGGTGGTTCTTCTCGAAGACCACCGCGCGTACACGCTTGCTCGCCTTCCGCCATCGGCGTGCCGCATCGTTCACGTTCGATTGCACGACGGCACCGTTCACGCGCTGGACGGATGTGGGAACGCATACGCGTGGTTGTTGCCGTCGCCCGAGGCGTATCGAACCGTTGCCTCGACTGGTCTGAATCGATCGGATCTCGCTCGCGAGAATGCGATCGTACACATCGGGATCGGCGACTTGCGGGCGGGGCTAGCTGCACTCACCGAAGCCGATCTTTCCGACGTGGAGAATCGTCTCCTCGTGCGGTACATCGAGATGGTGCTCGGGAATCACCCGAGCGCATGGTTTGCCGAACGCCTGAAACGCGAAGGAGTACTTTTGCTCGGCGAAGACACGACGCTCGCGTTGGCAACACGCCTTTCGTCGGCTGAATGTGTCGAAGGGGCTGCTCTCCTTTTTGGATACTGGCTTCTGGGTTCGAAACCAAAGCGCCGGTCCGACGAAGGCGCCAGAGTGGGGCTCGACATCGTGTCTCTGCTGAACGAAGCGGAGATCGACGAGCTGCCGGGCACGTTGCTTAGAATGCTCTCCGAAAAATATCCCCGCGATACAGATGTGCGCCGAGCGCTCGAAGCCCAGGCATTTATCGAGGGCGACATAGACGACGAGTAGCTCGCCGTGTCGGATTTTTACAATCGCGAATCCGTATCGCCACCTACGTTCAGGCCATCAACGAGGTGACGAAATGACAACCAAGACCCAACCGAACAAGAGCTCGATCCAAAACCGCATCGCATCGCTGTCCCTTTACGTGCACGACCTCGCAGCCGCGCGAACGTTCTACGTGGAAACGCTCGGACTCCCCGAGAAGGAAAGCATGGGGGACTACGGCTTCGTTCTCGGGACGCCAGACGTATCGGTAGTCGTCCTGTCCGGAGGCCAAAAGCGTGACGCGCAGTATCCGGGTGGCGCGGTACTTGGTCTTCCCACCAGTGACGTTGCTGCGACGCGAGAGCGGCTGGTCACACGCGGGGCGAAATTGATCGTGAGCGAACCCGAGCGCTTCCCTCTGGGAACGTTCATCGTGGCCGCTGACCCCAGCGGAAATTCGATCGAGCTGCTTCAGTTCAACAAGGAGTAGTTCGCCACTTGTTTCGTTGCCGGGGGTAGGGAGGCACGCATCGTGCTGCTCTATCCTCCGTCATGAAAAACCAGCCTTTAGAGCTCAGAAACGCTCACGTCAGTGCGTCAGGAAGAGATCGCTCATGGGGTGACCTGCGCCAAGGAATTTCTGAGGGGTCGTTCCGGTGTATCTACGGAAGTCGCGGATCAAATGGCTCTGATCGAAGTATCCATGGGACGCAGCAACGTGTGTCCAGTTGGGCGATCGTAGTTCGAGGGCGCGCAACACGTTTCGGAAGCGAAGCACCGTAGCGAGTGATTTCGGAGAAATGCCGACGCTCTCGTCGAAGCGTCGTTCGAACTGACGCGCGCTCAAGCCCGCCTCGTTAGCAAACTTCGCGACATCGAAGACGCCGAACACCGTCTCCATCGAACGAACCGCGCGTTGCGCGAGTGGGTCAAGGTGGCGCGTCCTGCAGACGAGCTCGAACAGGCCACGTTCTAGGAGCGGAACTCGATCGGGGGGCGCAGCAGATTCGATGCTCACGATCAGGTTTCTCAGTGCAGGACCGGCGACATCGATCGCGCTCCATTGGCGGTCGACGACCTCCTTGGGAAGAGTCCCGAAGATCGTCCTGCAACCGACTGGTGTAACGCGGATGCCAAGCACGTCGATTGTTCCGCTCGTTACCACCGACACGGGCTCGCGAATCGCACCGACCAACAATGCAGACGGCCTCGCGTCATTTGTGGCTGCGTCGAAAAAGGAGCGCGTGAAATGGAGCACGAGCTCCATGCATCCATCCGGGACGATCGCTTCCGCGTGTGGCTCAGGCCCGGCGTCGCCTTCGAGCGTCCAGATCGTCTGCACGAAGGGACGTAGCTCGAGACGTGGAACGTGGGTGCGGTACTTCACGGTTTGCTTACGTGGTGTCGAGACGCCAAAACGCCGATTACGTTGGCCAAGCGCCTATCCCAACATCGGCCGTGGGGCAAAGCGACCATTCGCGCGTCTCGAAACTGTTCGCCACATAACCATTGGGCTTGACGTCAGCCGCCCTCGGCCCAGATCGTGCTTCGCAGGGCGAGGTTCCTTGAATTCATCCAACACCACGACGAACTATTTGGGCCGGTTGAACATCCGCAATGGACTCGTCGAAAAGTACGAAGACGTCCTCAATCCGGCTGCGCTCGAATCGATCGCAGCCCTGGCGTCTCTGAACGTCGACCGGCAGCGACTCATGCGCGACCGCATGGACCGACGCCTCCAGCGGATGCGTGATCGCAAGTACATCGAGTTTCTCGCCAACGACGTGCGCATTCCGCGAACGAACATCACGGTCAAAGAAGCACGAGCCGGGCAGTTCGACGGCGGCGTGATTCCCAAAGATCTCGAGCGGCAATGGGTGCAAGGCACGGGTCCTGGGACAAAACCAGGGGCGTCTGTCGAAGTCGGGATTCGCAACGTCGCGTACGCGCTGCTTTCCGGAGCGGACGGATGGATGTTCGATGGCGAAGACGCGCTTGGTCAGATCGGAACGATGTCGCTCGATAACCAGCGCAATCTGAAGATTGCGTTCGCGCGCCAGGAGCCTTTCATGCGCGTTGCGGAAACCGTTTCGCAAGAGATGAACGCATGGGCGAAGGGATTCCTGGGCAGAGAGATCATCTCCGACTGGAAGCAGCAGCTAGAGTTCACCACGCGGATCTTTCGCGCGCGTGGCTTGCATCTCGATGACCGTCACGTTCGAGATCAGGACGGTTCGGGGTTTTCCGCATCGATCGTGGACGTCGCGCTTTACGTAACGAACAACTACAAGGTCCTGCAAGCGGCGGGCTCGTCGATCGTTTTGTATCTGCCAAAAATCCAGACGGCAGAAGAAGCTGCGCTGTGGAACGACATTCTCAGCTCGCTGGAACAGCACCTAGGTCTCGAAGCGAGCACCATCAAAACGTACGTGCTCGTCGAGCAAATCGAGGCTTGCTTTCAGCTGATGGAAATCCGCGCGGTGCTCGGAAGGCGGTTCATCGGCTTCAACACCGGGCGCTGGGATTACATCAACAGCGTCTCCGATTCCCTCTCCTGGGACGGTTACTTCGTGAACCCGAACATCGACGCCATCACGATGACGTTCGGTTACATGAAGGTGTACGAGGACCGTGTTCGCCGGTGCGTGAATACCGAGGACAAGAACGGGAACTATGCCCTCTGGCAGGGGGGGATGGAGCCAAACATTCCCGTGGGCTCCGAGGTCGGTGTCGCGAATGGAATGAAGCGCGCGGTCGCGGGAGGGGAGCGCGAGCAGAACGAAGGCGCGAGCGGAAAGTGGGTCGCGCACTGGAAGATGGTCCACATCATTCGGCCGATTTGGGAGAAGGCCGGCCAGAAGAATCAACGCGGTCGTATGTTCGATCCTCTGATCTACACACGGACGGAAGCGAAGAAGCTTCGAATGATCGAGAACGCTGCGCGCACGGTTCGCGGCGCACGCGATTTGATCAGCGTAGCGCTTCAATACGGGAATGCGTTCGCGCGAGGCTACCAAGCTGCAGCGCTCAAGCCGGCTGACTTCTTTGGAAACGACGACGTTCTCTACCTCATGGAGGACATGGCAACGGGCGAAATCCGTCTGTCGATCCTTTGGGAGTGGATGCACAAGGGCGCCACGTTCACGGACAACGACACTGCGACCGGAGTGAAAGCGGGCGACAAGCTCAGCGCGGAGCTCTTTCAGCGTCTTCTCGACGAGGAGTACGCAAAGTTGATTGCGGCGACAAACAAGGACGTCCACGACGACTCCAAGCGGACGACGTTGCCGGTCGCACGAGAGATCGTGGATCGCTACGTCCGAAATACGATCAAAGGTCCGTGGTACATCGACCTCCTCAATTTGAATCTCGGTAACGAGAACATCGAACGCGCGCGCGAGCGAATCGATATGTATTTTGCGAAGCTCGAACGCGAGGGCGTTCGTATCACTGAGAATCTCGATTTGTAGTATTTTCTCGCCGCTAGAACTAAGGCGCGGCGTGTTTCTGGCCGCTAGAACTAAGGCGCGGCGTGTTTCTGTCGCCGCCACGGGGAAGACGATGGAACGATTCGAGCAGGACGTCGCCGAGCTCAAGAAGTGGTTCGAGAGCCCACGATTCAAAGGATTGAAGCGCATTCACACTGCTCGTGAGGTGGTGGAGCAGCGCGGCACGCTTCGACCGGACTACACGGTTGCGCGGATGGCCGCCGAAGGGTTCTTCGCGCGGCTGCAAGAGCTTCAGGCTGAGCGGCGATGCATTACGACGTTTGGGCCCTACACACCTGGCCAAGCCGTCGCGATCAAACGCGCGGGCATCGAGGGCATCTATCTGGGAGGCTGGGCCACGAGCGCAAAGGGCTCGATCAACGAGGACCCGGGTCCGGATCTCGCGAGCTATCCCTTGAGTCAGGTTCCGGACGAGGCCGCTCCCATCGTGCGAGCGCTGCTGACCGCGGATCGGAATCAGTATCACGCGCGTTCGCGCATGACGGA
Organism: uncultured Sandaracinaceae bacterium; assembly: GCA_964635815.1. GTDB lineage: Bacteria > Myxococcota_A > Polyangia > Polyangiales > JADJQN01 > CAZWQH01. Next base: position 13,459 of record CAZWQH010000001.1, on the reverse strand, counting down.
CGAACAACGAAAGGCGAGCCCAGAGGTCGACTATCGCCCCTTCATCATCGCCGATGCCGACACGGGCCACGGCGGCGATGCACACGTTCGCAATCTGATCCGGCGTTTCGTCGAAGTTGGCGTGCCTGGCTACCACATCGAAGATCAAAAGCCGGGTGTGAAGAAATGCGGCCATCAAGGAGGCAAGGTCCTGGTCGCTGAAGACGAACAGATCAAGCGTCTGTCCGCTGCGCGGTTTCAACTCGATATCATGGGCGTGCCCGGCATCATCGTCGCGCGTACCGACGCGGAGTCTGCGTCTCTGCTCGACGGGAGGGGCGACGAACGCGACCAGCCGTTTATCCTCGGTGCAATCAACACGAGCTTGCCCACGTTCAAAGCAGCGTTCCTCGCACTGCTGCGCCAGTTTCATCGCGCAGGGATCGAGGAGTTGAGTGGATATCAACTCTTTGCCGTGTGTGATGAAGAGTACGCCGCGGCCGACGCATGGCTGACCAAGCGAGGGATCTCCGCGCAAGTTTCCGAGCTATCCGCCGCTTACGCAAAAGCAGGCTCGACGAGCGTGGACGCAACGTTCGACAAGGCGTTCAACGTTTTCGTCGACATTTGGCAGGATGAGGCAGGCATCAAGACCTATGCGGAAGCGGTTGCCGCTCGCATGTCGTTCCGCGAGAGCGAGGGCCAGAACCTCGCAATGTCTCGGGAAGAGTGGATGGCGTTCGCCAGCACGGCTGGATTCTTCTCGGCGCGCGAGCGCGCCCGATCGATGGGCGTGGACGTTGCTTGGGATTGCGAGCACGCCAAGACTCCCGATGGCTACTACCAGATCCGATGTGGCATCGACTACTCGATCGCGAAGTCACTCGCTGCGGCGCCCTACGCAGACATTCTGTGGATGGAGACGAAGACCGCGGATCTGCACGACGCGAAGAAATTCGCCGACGCCATTCACGCAAAGTTTCCCGGCAAGATGCTCGCGTACAACCTATCCCCGTCGTTCAACTGGGACACGACTGGGATGAACGACTACGAGATGAAGGAGTTCCCTCTCGAGCTGGGGAAGATGGGCTTCGTCTTCAACTTCATCACGTATGGTGGTCATCAAGTCGACGGCCATGCGAGCGAGGAGTTTGCTGCATCCCTGAAAGCGGATGGAATGCTTGCGCTTGCGCGGCTCCAAAGAAAGTTCCGCCTTCTCGAATCTCCATACCGCACGCCACAGACGCTCGTCGGCGGGCCGCGAGCGGATGCGGGACTCTTGTCTCTCAGCGGTCGTACCTCGAGCACCAAAGCCATGGGCCATGGGTCCACGCAGTTTCAGCATCTCGTTCAGACCGAAGTTCCGCCGAAGCTGCTCGAGGACTGGCTCGACACGTGGCGCAAGCGCTGGGACTACAACGGAAAGCTGAAAGTCACACTCAAGCCGCACTCGGTCGGTTCGCACTTGCTGGAGCTGGCGATCGTTTCTGCGACGGGCGAGAAGCTGGCGAATATCGTGTTCGCGGAGATTCAGGATCGCCGTGGCAAAGTAATCTTGTCCGTTCGCGATCAGAACACCTTCGCCGTCGAGCTTCGGCAGAAGCGACTGATGACCCTCTCCCATCTGTTTTTGATTCATAGGTACAAGGCGAACTCAGTGCACATCGTCACGCCCACGCACGACAACCAGCGTCAAACGGAGCGAATGAAGGCGCATGGGATCTTCTCTTCGGTAAACCAAGAGGTTGGAGAGATCATCGTGGCCGACGTCAACCCTCCACGGATTGCCGAGCTACTCGAGGCGGATCGCATAGCGTTGCAAGCGCTCATTTCGCGCTAGCGGTATGTACCGCCGGATGTTGATTCGAGCGGTCGCTCTCTGTCTGGGTCTTGCTGCGAGCGCATCGTGTGATCGATCTCCGCGTGAGCGCACGCTACGACTTCCGCCCGGCGTTGCGATGCCCTCGGCGGCAAAGCCCAGTGCGCCCGAGTTGCCACCGGAACCTTCTCGGCTTGAAGAGCGTGTCGCGCAGCTTCGCGAAGTTGCTTCACGGCGAAGCAGCGGCGTGCGGCTCCGATCGTTTCGCGTGGCGTGCGTCACCCACATGGGAGAGATCTCCATTGCGTGTGGGGACACCAGTTCAGGGCAAACGGTGTATGGCGCGACGGAACTGACAAGCTGGGCGATTGTATCTGCAGAGTTCGAGCGCGCGGGTCCGGAAGTACTCGGCCTCACGTGGATGGGCGGGGCAATTACGCGGCAAGTTCTTACCGCGGAGTCCGTCACGACTAGCGACGGCCCACGGTGTTCGTTTCGCAACGTCATGATGCGCGCCGCGGATTTCGGTACGGCGCCGTTCACCGCTTCGTACGAGGGGCCGGTTCAAGCGGGTACGCCGGGGCTGTGGCGTCTCTCCCGCAACGGCATCGAGCATCGTGTGCCGGACGACTGTCCTGATCGGCGACCGTCAGCGCTTCTTGTTGCGCGACGCTTGCCACGCGGCTGACGTCAACGCCTTCTCTTTGGCTTTGCGCGCCCGGCGCACAGCTGGGTCCTCTTGCGCACGCAGGAATGCAGCTTCCTGTGTGAGCTTCTTGAACGCTTCGTACCGGTCGGAGCGGAGCGATCCTGCCGCGAGAGCATCACGTACCGCGCAACCCGGCTCGCTCGCATGACCGCAGTCCGAGAAGCGGCATCGCGCTGCGATCTCAGCGACGTCGTCGAATGTTGATTCGAGGCCTTCATCATCCACGACTCCGAGCTCACGAACCCCAGGTCCATCGATGATGAACGCCCCCCACGGAGTGTGCGCGAGCTCGCGATGCGTCGTCGTGTGCTTTCCACGCGCATCGGACGAGCGCACTTCCGCGACCGCCATTCGATTGCTTCCAAGCAACCGATTCGTGAGCGTCGATTTTCCGGCGCCGGACATACCGATCAGAACTGCGGTCTTCCCGCGCGGAAGCGCTTCGGTGAGCTCGGGCAACCCAGCATCTTTCCCGGTGCCGATTGTAACGACGTCGACACGAGGCATCGACGTGGTCACCTCGCTGAGCTTGCTCGCGACGTCGGCGCACAAGTCGGACTTGGCTAGTACGACGAACGCACGCGCGGGTGCTTCGTGAGCGATTGCCACCATACGTTCGATGCGGCGGATCGAGAATCCATGTTCCAGCGCGGCCACGCAGAGCACGACATCCACGTTTGCTGCGACGGTCTGAGCCTGAGACTCGGAATCAGCGGATCGCCTTCGCAGCAGAGACGTGCGCTGCACGACGAGCGCGATACGACCTTCGCCACCCCCCGTTCCCGGTACGATTCCGACGAAGTCGCCGACTGCAGGTAGATCTTCCGATGCGCTTGCTTCGTGCCGGATCGCACCACTTGCGCGTGCGCGTACGATCGCGTCACCGATATCGACGAGGTGATCCGGGCCGAGCTGACCGACGATGCGACCCGCGATCAGGCCTCGTCGCTCGGCATCGGCAAACGATGCAATCTGCTCCGGTGTTGCGCCCAACCGTTCGAGGTGATCCGTCGCTATAGACACGCGTTTGAACGAAGGTGAGCACGATCACGTTTGTTCGACCAGTCAGCGGCTGACTAATCGCAAGCTCGCGATCCGCAATCCGATCCCTTACCTTCTGCGTATGCGGTCGACGCCTTTTGTCCTGATGCTCGCCCTCGTTGGAACGAATGCTGGGCGAGCTGTGGCTCAACCCACGGTTCGAACGGATCGCCCCCGGCTCTTGTTTAGCCCGCGGCTCACGTCAGTGGAGACGTACCGATCGCGCTGCACTTCGGACCCCGCGTACATGGCACGTTGCCAAGCAGGTCTATCGAGCGCGCGGGACGGACTTTGGCCAGCCGCCGGGCTCGCCGCCGGATATGTCGTTTCGGGCGATACCGCGAAATGTACGCAGGCCGTCGCCCTTTGCCGCACAAAGGCAGCCACGCGTGAACCGGGAATACCGGATGCGCATGGATTCATCGTCGATCAAACCGGCGTCGTCGCCGAGATGGCCGTTACGCTCGATTGGTGTTGGCCCGAGCTTTCCACGACGGATCGCGACTGGTTGATGGAGCGCATGACGACGTACGCGAACTGGTACGCCGCAACCAACACGACCGACGTGTTTCACGACGACATGAACAACATATGGAGCGCGGTGGCGATCGCGGGTTTAGCGATGGCCGGAACATCGCGCGATGCGGACGCACGTCGGTTGTTGATGCTCGCGAACAATCAATGGAAGAACGTGATCTTCCCGGCGATCGCGTACGCGGGCGACTGGTGGCACGAGGGATTCACGTACGTGCAACCCACGGTCGGTTCGCTCGCCTGGACGCTCGCAGCGTGGACGAGTGCGACCGACGAAGACTTGTATGCCTACGCGCGCGATCACGGAGATCTCGTCGAAGGCTATCTACGAATGCATGCGTACGCGCTCCGGCCCGATGACAAGTACGTCTACTTCGGAGATACAGCGGACCCCAAGCAGACCGTCGAGCTGTTCAGCCGCTGGCTCATCGACATGTTGACCTACGGGTCTCGCTCCCCGCTTGGCCAAGGACTCTCCATGCACGTGCGCGAGCGATCTCGGCCCTACTACGATTACTCGGGAGCGCAGGGTTGGCTCATGGCGCTGCTCTACGATGCGGGGCGAGAAGCGACGGCTACGAGGTTGGCTGATCTGCCTCCGACCCGTTGGCTTGGGCGAGGAAGCCAAGACATCGCGGTCGTTCGCTCGGGCTGGGATCGCGATTCCACCTATGTGTGGGTCTCGTGCGGTGACTACTTGTCGGCGCATCAACACCTGGAAGTCGGTGCGTTTCAGATGTTTCGCAAGTCAATGCTCACGGGGAGCACAGGAACGTACGACAACTTCGATAGTCGGCATTGGTGGAACTACTACGCGCAGAAGTCCGTGCACGCGAACACGCTTGCGATTGTACGCCCGGACGAGTTCTTTCCGTCGCTGTTCACGGTACTCAACGGGCGATCGGAGAGCGTCAACGATGGCGGGCAGCGAAACCTGCGCATGGTTGAGGAGGGGCGGTATCGATTGGTTCTCGACTTGCCGACATACCTGACTCGCCTGACATCCGGGCCCTTCTATGAGACGGGCGGACTTCAGCACGTCGTGCACAGCGACTGTCACGACTACATCGCATGTGATGCGACCGCCGCATACTCATCCCCGGGTCGCGTAACGGACGGCAACCAACCCAAGGTTGACGAGGTCTCGCGACAGTTTGTATTCCTGCGCCCGAGCACTCTCGTAGTTTTTGATCGCGTGAGCTCCACCGATGCGGCGTACGAGAAGCGGTTCCTCCTCCACGCACTGGGCGCACCGACCACCGGACCGGGCGGGACGTTCTCTTGGACAGTGGGCGAGGGAAGGCTGGCCGGACGTACCGTGCTTCCACGGGAACAAGACACCACCGTGCTCCGTGACTTCACGGTCGTGGGCGTCGCGCGAACACCCACTCGCATCGAAACGGAGTCGGGCGGAACCCGCATCGAAGTCTCACCGCGCACTGAAGCGATCCGAGACTACTTCCTCCACGTGATCACGCTCACAGACGCAGCCAGCACGAACACACCGGAAGCAACGGTGATGTCCGAAGACGCCCGCAGCGTCGTGGTGGATGTAAGGCACATCGGTGGAGCTGCGACGCTTCGCTTTGCGAAGACGGGACCCGTGGGAGGACACATTTTCGCCGCTGGAGGTGCTTCCTGTGATCGCGACTTCGTCGCCGCGGGCGGTGTGCCTAGTGCGGATGCCGGTACCGCAGACGGTGGCTTTACGGAAGGCGGAGTACCCGATGCAGAAGCTACGTCACCCGACGCACCTGTGTCCCGCGATGCCACTACCTCACGGTTTGATGCGCGGGCTCCCGACGCGGACACGGAACGGAGCCGGCATCTGCAAGGTGGGTGCTCGGTACTACGTGTCCGCCGTGCGCACACAGTGCCTTGGTTGCTCGTCTTGGTGGGGCTCGCGGTTCTAGGTTGTAGTTGCTTTCGTCGTCGTCTTCGCGATACAGAAATTCTGTGCAACTGTCGCCGGACTTCCGAAGAGAGCTAGAAGACGACAGCAATGCAATAGCTGTACTCGATGACTCCGGTCGGATCGTGTTCCTCAACCAGGCTTGGGAGGATCACGCCGTGCGAGATCGCGCGCCGTTGTGTCGGCGAGAGGCACTAATCGGTCGCACCTACATTGACTTTGTCCTCGGCGAGCTGAAGGAGAACTTTGCAGATGCTCTCGTACGCGCGCGCGCACTGGGGCCGGAGCTCCTCTCCGTCTGGATACAGGCGGAGTGCAACACACCCGAGGTGTGTCGAGAGCTGACGACTCGGATCTCTTACCTGCAGGTTGCATCGCAAAGCGGCTCGCGAAGCTGCTACATGGTGCACAACGAGCTTCGGATCGTATGCGCGCTCGCAGACCGGTACGCGGTCACAGAGACCCCCGTCGATGAACTCCGCGACCCGGCGGGCTTGATCGTCCAGTGCAGTTGTTGTCGTCGTGTCCGGGACCCGCACACTCGCGCATGGGTCATGTGTGTTGCGCTCCTCAAGCGGTCTGATCCGCTGACTTCGCATGGGCTCTGCAAGCTGTGTATGGAGACGTACTACGGCGCAGCGCTGGAGAGCGAGAGACCTTAGGCCGACGTTAATAGTCCCCGCACGTGAGTGAGAGCACTTTTCGCCCGCGTGTGAGCCCATTAGCGTGCTGGATGAAATCCTCCCGTCTGGCTTTCTTGGGGGCGTTGCTGACTTGCGTGGCGTGTGCGCGTTCCCAGGTAGATGGTCCGAGTGGCGATGCGAGCGCGGGGCTCGCGGACGTCCGCAGAGTGCTCTCGACCGACTCCGTTCTGCTCCCATCCAGTACTTCGTTCGCCGTGCCGATCGGATTGGCCCAATGCATCACGGCGACCGCGAACCTCGCGAACGGTGATTCCATCCCTGTAGGGCGAGCGGAAGGGCTCGTGGTCGAAAGCATGGACACGTCCGTCGCCATCGCGATACCAACCGCCGTCTCGCCCCGTGAGTGCTCCGGCGTGCTGGTAGCCGGCGTGTCGCAAGGCCGCGTATCGCTCGTGCTTCGAGTCGAAGGGTCTCCATCGGTCTCCGCAACTCGCGCGACACTTGTCGTGGAGGCGCGTGATCAAGTGCAGTTCTCGTTTGGTCTCGGTGCAACCGCCTCCTTTGGGACGAGCGAGAGTTGTCGTGGCGCGCTGGTCGTCATGTTCAGTGGGGATCGCCGCGCGTATGCGATTCGCGACTCGCTCCGCGCCGTGTCCTTGGATCCCACGATCGCGACAGTCGAAGTCTCGGACCGAGGCGCGCTCTGCGTGACGGGTATTCGGGATGGCCAAACGGAGATTCGCGTCACCCACACGTTTGGCGACGTCGTCTATGAAGACTCCGTCGCTGCGAGAATAGTTGAAGGACTCGTGCTCTCCAGGGTGATCACGACCGACTTGCCGGTGTTCTTGGCGCCTGGCGCATGCGTACCTGTCAACGGGTTCATCGCATACCTGGAGACGTCGAGCGGGAGCGTCGGTGCGTTTGAGCAGATCGCTGCAGAAGAAATGCGGGTGCGCTGCACCTCAGACGGCGCACTCACGTACGCGCGGGGGATGGCGTGTGCGGCGGAAGATGCACAGATCGGCGCACGACTCAACTTGCGGTGCTGCATAGGTGATGTGTGCACCCTCAATCGTGCGGTCGTTTGGACACCAAGCTCCAGCGATCAGATCGCTTTGAGTCCCGAGTCGCACACGAGGCGGATGCCGCGAGAGTGTGTGCCGGTGCGGACGGAAGTCGTGAGCCTGAGCGGTGCACGTCTTGACTTGACTGAGACAGGATTGGTCAACGTGCGCTTCGATCCATCGACGATTCCGACTCAGCCGACGTACGACAGCGGCTCGTTCTGCTTTGACGTTTCGCAGATCGCACCAACTGCGCAAGCCACCGCGTACTTCACCGTGGCAGACACGGTACGCACGAACGCGGCGGATAGACGCCTTCGACGCAGCGCAGATCTCGGGGGCAGCATCGTGATTCGCTGACGTTCGTCGCCCTCGATCAATGTGTGGGTCGTCCGCTGCGCGCGCGCGGGCGAATCAGTGCGAGCAACCCTATACACGCTGCCGCAACAATCATGGTGGAGTTGGGTGCGGCCGTTTGAACGACGCGACATCCGCATCCCGCTGAAGGTACGGGCGTGCTTGTTGGACCACCTGAGAGCGCGTCGAGAGAGGGGGAGGCCGCGTCTGCGGCAGGAATAACTGCGCTGTCGCGCGCCGGCATGCTCGCATCCGCTGGCCGGATCGCTGCATCGGGCACGCTGGCCATAGCATCGCGGCGAACCACGCCACCATCGCGGTCCTCGCATGGGTCTCCGATCCCGTCTCCGTCCGAGTCGATCTGGGACGCGTTAGCGACGTCCGGACAGTTGTCGCAAAGATTCCCCCACGTGTCCGTGTCGGAGTTGAGTTGATCGAAGTTGGGCAGCTCGTTGCAGTTGTCGCACGTGTCGCCGACTCGATCACCGTCGCGATCATTTTGGAGTCTGTTCGCGCGATTGATGCAGTTGTCGCAAAGGTCCCCGACGCGGTCCGAGTCGGCGTCCGCCTGCTCCGGATTGATCAGGCCGAGGCAGTTGTCGAACGCGTTCTCGATTCCATCGCCGTCCTCATCCACGAACACGGAGGAGACCGAGAGTGCGGCGTACACAAACACCACGCAGTCGGCGCCGCCGGTTCGACCCCACGGAATATTCGCTTCGAGCGGGTCGATGAGCGTGGTCACGTCGTACGAGCGGTCATCCCAGTAGAGGCCCGCCGTTCCGCCGAAGTGACCGCCCATCGGTGGCGCAAGCAACTTTCCCGAGAAGCGAAGTGTGCCGTCACTCAGCGCGCCTTGTCCGTCTCCGGTGCCGAGGCGAAACGTCGCCGACTGGGTAGACGATGTCGACACGACATTGGCGAACGTGCTCGCGGGGGTTCCTCCGGAGGCGGTGATCGCTCCGTCGTTCAGAACCACGGTCCCGATCGTAGTGCTTGCTGGATCGGTGAAGATCACCACGAGCGATGCGCCCTGTGTGTCGGCAACTGTGTCGGCCGAAGGAAAGCCGCTCATGAGGTACGTCCCGTTTCCTGTGACGCGCTCGGTTACGTCGGCTCGATACGCCCGATTGAGCTCGGTGGTGTCGAAGATGTCCCAGCAAGTGTGCGCTGAGGTCCCGATGAGCGAGCCTGTGACGGGAGTCGGCGTGATACCGAAGTTCACGGAGTCATCTCCCGCGCTGCCGTAGACGACCCAATAGAGGTATGCCTGAACGACAGTCGCGCCGGAGGGAATCGCAGAGAGTACGAGAGATCCTTCTGTCAATGGCATCGGCGGCGTGGCACCGCCGCGACGTGCCGAGAGACCGACGCCCGTCGACGTAAGACCAAGCCCAACGGCCGCGCGATGGAACACCTCGCCGTGAGCTTCGTTGCCGTCCGCGTACGCCACCGAGGACACGGCAACGCTTTGGAGCAAAACGAGGAGCACGGCGCTGGCTTGGGTGGTTACTTTCACGCGCGCGTTCTGTCAGTCGGTGAGCGAACCGTCAACACTCGCTGGATTCCCGTGAACGCTGCTACGGGACGCGCTCGAAGATTTCCTCATCTCGCAGATGAAGGACTTCGCGGCCCGCGTCGGCGAGTTGCTCGGGAGGTATGTCGCCGAACCGGGCTGCGAACGCGGTGGTGACCCGGAGCGTGAGAGTTTGTCCGGTCGACTTGCGCGAGTAGACCGTTCTCAGATCTGCCAGCGGCGCTTCTGTGAGCGCGAGGTTGAGCTTCCCCATGCTCGCGCCCGTCGCCGCAGCCGCTCCATCCGCGATGCACGAGTACTGCACCTGCCGCGGTGTGTAGTGCGTGACTTCGAGATCGAAGCTTCCTGATTCGAGCCCGAGCGCCGTGAGTGCGTGGCGGCCCATTCTGTATCCTGCGACCGCCCAGGGGCCTGCCCCTCCGTGGATTGCGGCAACTGCGCGAAGCTCTGCGTCATCGTTCGACGTAGCGTGATGTGCATGGCCGGCATGCGCAGAGTGCGTGGCCGGTGGAGATGATCCGCATGCAGTCACCGCGATCAAAGCGGCAAACGAGAAACACTTCTGCGATGGTCGGCAGCCTACGAGAGCAAGCATGGGGTCTATCTAGCACCAACGATCTTGGTTGGTGCGTTGCGAGGGTGCGTTCTAGGCTTCGTTCGACGCCTGTCTCCTCGAGAAACAACTCGGACAGCGGGCGGTGGATCGGATCCGTCGTTGGCTGGCGCCGATTGAGCCGCTCGGACCTCGGCTTGCCGCTCTTGAATGGTTTCGACTGCCAACTGGTCAGGCGAGTGGACTTAGACGCGCTCACGAAACTTCTGGCCGGCCTTCCGATGGTCTCCGCCGAGTGATCTCGAACGACGGAGCAACTGACTGGCTACGAGCGCGCCCGGGTCATGTAAGAATCCGGGCGAAGAACGTTGACGTCCGCAACCCATGAGCGACACCCCCACCATCCACCGCGGTGACATCTTCTGGATCGCACCGGATGAATCACGCGGACCAGCCCCGAGCTACGCGCACCCGCATCTCGTAGTGCAGGATGATGTCTTCAACCACTCACGGATCTCGACGGTCGTCGTATGCGCGTTGACGACGAATCTTGCGAAGGCGACCGAGCCCGGGAATGTGCTCCTCGAGCCCGACGAGGGAGACCTGCCGAAGCAAAGCGTCGTCGTGGTGTCTCAGGTCTCTTCCGTCCAGAAGACCCGCCTCGGCGAGCGGATAGGCGTGCTGTCCGAGGCGCGCGTCGACCAGGTCGTCGCGGGTTTGCGCTTCCTTCAGCGGGCGTTCTTCACGCGATAGCCGTTCCGGGAACGCCGCCGGGTCAGCGAGAGAACTACTACGACAAAAACTACGAAGACCTCTTGCGCAACGTCACGTTGCGCGCTGAGAACCCAAGCCGCTCGTAGAGCGTGCGGGCACGTTTGTTGTCAGGCGTCACTTCGAGCTCGAGCGCGACCGGCGGGTTCGGCCAGAGTGAACGATCGGTATTCGCAACTTCGAAGAGGCTGGTGCTGATGCCGCGTCCTCGATGTGACGCTTTCACATAGAGCTCGTCGATCGTGCAGATCTCACCGCCGTACTCGTTCGACCAGAACGAGACAAGAAGGGCGTATCCGACGACCGTGCCATCCTCGATCGCGACGACAGCGCATCCTCGAAGAGGTTCGCGACGGAAGGCCGCGAGGGTTCGGCGGATTTGCGACTCGCTCATCGGTTGACCGGGATCCTCGTCATAGAGCGCGAGGCACATCTCGACGATGGCGTCGTCCTCGGACGGTTCGGCTTTACGCCACATGCCCGAAGCATAGTCGCAGAGCCGCAGAAAAACGCGGTTCGATGGGAACCATTTCACGGCTCGAGCGTCCCAACCATCACGCGCGGAGGTGTTCGCATGTCCCGAAGTCGGATTGGTCTCGTCTTGATTGGGTGCGCGCTTGCCGCGCCGCCGATGGTAGGCCGGGCGAGTGAGCCCCAAGTTGTCTTGGCGGACGGTGAGGTTCTCGTTCCCGATTTTCGGGGGATGACGATCATGCGCGCCAGGCGCGAGGCACGCAGAGTGGGGCTCAAATTGCGCGAGCGGGATTCGCGAGGGCGTCGATTCCAGCGCTGGTTGGCCGGGACGTTCGTCGTTGCGGAGCAGCGAACTTCGGCCGGATCCAAACTGACTCGCGGGTCCGAGATCGACTTGGTGCTTTCCTTCACCGAGGAGAGCAGTGGCGGGTATTGATTACATCGTCGCGCGAGCGTTCGAGTTCGTCTTGGGTGCCAGCGGATACTTTCTGCTGATCGCGGTGTGTTTCGTTCCCTTGGAGCGCACCTTCGGTACGCACGAGGGACCCAAGCGCACGCGAGTGTTTTCCGACGTGGTCAACGCCACGCTCGGCTTTGGACTCGCGCGGTTGACGGTGGTGATTCTCCTGGGCCTGGCGATGAACGCGCTCGACGAGCTGATTCCGGAGCGTCCGCATTTTCGATTGTCTCTCGGCAGCTTGGCGCTCGGCCTCATGGTCACTGAGCTGGGCGGATACGCGTATCACCTCGCGGCGCATCGCGTCGAAGCGTTGTGGCGCATGCACCGTGTGCACCATTCGTCGGAGCGTGTCGATTGGCTCGCCACATTTCGCCAGCACCCTGTCGAGATTGTGCTGATGACGGTCGCGCAGAACTTGCCGCTCGTGCTGCTTGGGGTCCCGCTTCTGACTCACGCTTTCATCGTCGCGTTGATTCGCACGCACACTGTGTTCGTGCACTCCACCGTGCGATGGGATGGTTTCGGACCGCGCTCGAACCTCGTGCTCGAGCAGCTTGGCAAAGTGATCGCGTTGCCTAGCTTCCACCATCGTCACCATGACGAAGGCGCGCCTACTGCGAACTACGCGTCCCTATTCCCGTGGGTCGACAGTCTGCTGAGAACAAAAGCGTGAGCGCGGCTGCGGAAACGGAACGGAAATGAAGTACGACTCGTTACGTCTCGTTTGGCCGAACCGCTCGACCGGCTGGTTGATGATCCTCTGCCAGATCGGAAGCGCGGCGGTCCCTGTTGCGGGACTTTGGGCTGCGGCGCACACATCAGAGGCAGTGGACGTGCGCGCGACGGAAAACCGCGAACCCCATTCGACGGACTTTCCGTTACACGTGATCGTTCCAGCCCTCGCCGGAGAATCGCTTGCCGGCGCGTATCGCATGACCCGACACCTGGGTCTCACGCTCGATGCGCGAACTAGCGACGGAAAGCCCGCTCCTCGAATGCTCGCTGAAATGATTCCGTGGCAAGTTCAACATCAAGCAATCCGCGAAGGAACGAAGGTGGATCGGCGAACGCGTCTGGTAGTCGTCGTCGCGTTTCCGTCGGTTGCGAACTTCTACTGAGGGAGGCGCGGCGCACCCTTGGTCTACTGAGCGTGCCCTGTCTTGAGCGGCGTGTGCCTCGGATTCCTCCGCGACTATTTCGCGAAGACCTGATTGGTTAGCCGGAGATGCGCTGAAACTTTCTTCTGCTGGCGGCGCTACATCGGCTTGACAGCGGCGGCCCATCACGTGATGGTTCCCGCCCTCTATTCCGGGATAGCTCAGTGGTAGAGCAGCCGGCTGTTAACCGGCTGGTCGCTGGTTCGAGCCCAGCTCCCGGAGCCATTTTTTCCTCCTTGCGAACTTCGCAGCGAGGAGCAGTTAACGGAGCCCCCCAGGTACATGCCTTGGGGGGCTTCGTCTTTTTCCCGCTGAGTTCGCAGGGGTTTGTGCGTTCGCGAGCGCGCCGAGCGTTGGGACGGCGCTCACGCGGAGAGCGCTGTGGGCGCGGCTCGGGGTGCCAGGAGCGCGCGTGGGACCCCGTTCGCGCTCTCTTCTCTGTCCC